>JAITHW010000044.1 GCA_031279815.1 Treponema sp.
AACAAGGCGCTTGACTTTGTAAAAAATATACGGTATTTTTCTTATAGAACAATATGCGTATCCCCATCTCCGGTCTGGTAAAAATGTTCGTTGCCTTAACATCGTCAGCAATGCGGCAAGTCTTACGCTACCCCCATGCGGGGCTCCGCCCTCGCAACGCCCCCTCCTGATACACTTAAGTTGCTGACTGTGGGGGGAAGGGGCCATCTTTTTGTGACCGCATGAAAAAACTGTTGATGCAGCGATTGTTGCAATGTCTACCGGCGCTCCTCGGCGTTAGCGCGCTGGTCTTTTTCCTCTTGAGAATAGCCCCCGGGGACGGCGCATACCTCAGGTTGCAAGACCTGGGGCTTGACCCGTCGCCGGAAGCAATCGCGGCAATTCGGGAACAGTTAGGGCTTAACCTTCCGCTTCCGGTTCAGTATCTAACCTGGCTGCGCGGTCTTTTGCGCCTCGACTTGGGGAAGTCGCTGGCCTCAGGCGAACCTGTGATAACGGAACTGGCGCTGCACTTCCGCTGGACGCTGGCCCTTGCCCTGCCGGTGCTGCTGGCGATACCGGCGCTGTCCTTCCCGCTGGGGCTTCTTTCCGCGCTCTCCCACAGGCAGCTCGGAGACGGCGTGGTACGCTGGCTTGTCATTTTGATAATGTCCGTTCCCTCGTTTTGTCTGGGGCTGCTCTTCATCCTCCTTTTCGGCGTTCATCTTAAATGGCTTCCCACATTCGGCGCGGGAACAGGGGCGCACCTCATCCTTCCGGCATTGACCCTCGCGCTGGGGTCAAGCGCCTCTTATGCGCGGTTTATCCGGGCGGTCTTTTTGGAAGAGTTTTCCAAAGAATACATCCGTGCCGCCCGGGCCCGCGGGGTAGGCCGCGCCGGACTCGTCCGGTCGGCGTTGAAAAACGCCCTTCTACCGGTGATTACCTCGCTGGGCATGAGCGCGGCGATGCTGCTCAGCGGTCAAGCGGTGGTCGAAAAAGTTTTTAGCTGGCCCGGGGTGGGGAAATACTTCATCGACGCGGTACTCAGGCGGGATTACGAGGTGGTACAGGGCTGCGTCCTCCTCTTTGCCCTGCTTTTTATCTCGATAAACCTCATCGCGGACGTGATCTGCCTCATCCTTGACCCGCTTTCACGCCGGAGCGGGGCGCGGGCGCGGTTATCCGGGGGCGACTAGCATGAAAAAACTGCTCCACAGTTCGTTATTTATCGCCGCCGCGGCGCTGGCCTTCTTTTTTTTGCTGGCAGCGCTCTTGGGGCCGTTCCTTGCCCCTCATAATCCGGTCGAAACCAATATATACGCCGTGCTTGCGCCGCCGGGCGGGGACTATCCGCTGGGAACGGACGACCTGGGACGCTGTATCCTTTCTAGAATCATCTATGGATGCAGGACGACCCTCGGCGCCGCCCTCCTCGTGGAGGCGCTGATTCTTGTTATCGGGACTGCCGCCGGGTGCTGCGCGGGTTTTTTAGGCGGCGTCCTCGACGGCGTGGTCGTGACGGTAATCGACATACTGCTCTCGTTTCCCAGCATCATCCTTGCGCTGGTGATTGCCGCGCTCCTAGGTCCAGGGCTTACCAATCTCATGATTGCGATGACGGCGGTCTACTGGGTTGAACCCGCCCGCATTGCCCGCAGTGTGGCGCGGTCTTTGCGGGAAAAAGAATTCGTCACCGCCGCCCGCGCCTCGGGAAGCGGCAAGAGGCGGATACTCATGCTCCACATTCTGCCCCATGTGCTCCCCCCTATCCTCGTCTTCGGCGCGCTCAACACCGGCTGGATTATTACCGGCATCTCCTCGCTGTCCTTTATCGGACTCGGTGTGCAGCCGCCGGTTCCCGAATGGGGCGCGATTTTGACCGAAGGCCGCGCGTATATGCAGATAAACCCGCTCACGTTGATGGTAACGATTTTGGGGATTGTCCTTTCAATCGCGTGTTTTCAGCTTCTGGGCGAGGCGCTGCGGGACGCGCTCAATCCCCGGACAAGCCACCTATCAAGCCGCTTATATGGAAAGAACGATGCTGGCCGGAAATGACCTCTGGAAAACCTACGGGGCGGTTCGGGCTTTACGGGGAGTGACGCTGCGGGTCGAGCCGGGCGAAACCGTGGGGCTTGTAGGCGAAACCGGCTGCGGCAAGTCCACGTTGGCCCGTATCCTCTGCGCTCTTATCCCGCCGGACGGCGGCGGGGTATCGGGCGAGGTTTCGCTTGACGGGCGCGCCGTCCACCAAAAGCCCCGTGAACTCAAAATGTTTCGCCGCCGTGTACAGATGGTCTTTCAGGACGCAAGCGGTTCTCTCGACCCGCGCATGACGGTGTGGAAAACCCTTGCGGAACCGCTTGAGAATTATGCGATGACCACGAGAGCCGGAATGGGGGAGCGGATTCAGACGCTGCTTGAAACGGTCAACCTGGACCGCGGGCTTTCCCGCCGGTATCCCCACGAACTTTCGGGCGGACAGCGCCAGCGGGTGGTGATTGCCCGCGCTCTGGCCGCCGCCCCCGATTATCTGGTATGCGATGAGCCGCTTTCCGGCCTTGACGTGGACACGGGGGAACATATTCTCCGGGTACTGATGAGCTATGGGATGAATCCGGGCGGGAACCGCGGCCTTTTGTTTATTTCGCATGACCTCTCGCTCTGCACCCGCGTGAGCCGGCGGCTCTATGTGATGTTTGCGGGCAACCTGGTGGAACACCTGCGCGCGGAGGATATTCACCGCGCCGTTCATCCCTATACCCGCGCCCTGTTTGAGTATCTGTTTGAGCCGGAGAAAGCGGACGGTTGTGCAAAGACCGGCATGGATTTCGGCGTTGCCCCTGAGGGCTGCGCGTTCCGTTTGCAATGCCCCGGTGCGCGGGAACAATGCCTGCGGGAACCCTCCCGCGCGGTCTGGGTCGATGAAGCGCGGGAACACTGGACACGCTGCCGCCAGCGGCAATAAAAGGACGGTCACTTGACACTCCCCACGCCTAAAGGCGGGGGATTCTTGCTTCAACGATAACTGCCAGGGGTTAGCTTGGTTTTCGCAAAAACTCCCTACAGGGAGCTTTTACGGCGGTTCCAACTAGTACGGGTACTAGCACTACCGGTAGCAGCAGTACGGGTACTAGTCATGCTCCCCGGTCTTACTGTATCTCCGCAAGCGTAGATTCCCGTGTGTCCCACGGTACGTTTATAAGTTATCATAGGGAGAATAGATATGACAAGCCGTCAACTAAAAAATCCTTACGGATTTTTTGCGCCTTATGCCTAAAGGCAGGGGCTTTACGGCGCGTTTGGTAAAGGGGACTTGACATCTTTTGCCTACATTGTCATATTATGTATGTAGGGTGGATTCATCTATAGGGAGTGAGGTGAAATTTGCGCTGAAATTGGTTGAAAATAGTATTGAAAATAAAAAATGTATCTGTTATAGTAAAACAAAGTGGGAAAAATGAAACATTTAGATTTGATAAAAAAACAAATAGAAAAAAATAAAAATTCATATAATAAAATTGCAAAAGAATGGAATGAACATAAGGAAAAAACTAATGCGGAAAAAATAATAATTGAATTTTCTTCAAAAATAAAGCATAAAGGCAATATTTTGGACATCGGATGCGGAACAGGATTTCCAATAGCAGAATATTTATTATGACTTATGATATTTCCGAAGAAATTAAAAACTTGGCTCAAAAATATAATTATAAAATAAAAAAAATACCAATGAAAAACACACATAATCAGGAAATGCAAGAATACATAATAAGTAAAAATTTACAATGGATATAAAAGCGGGATTTACGGCGCATAACAGGACTGTTTACGCCGCTCCTGCGGTAGTGGGCTTGGCCTCCATTCGGCTAGGTCAGTCGCCTGCGGCTCCTTCCCACGCCTCATTGCGGCACATTTTGCCCGCCTTGGTCTTTGCTTCGCAAAGCCCTTATACGGGCCGTCAAAATGTCGTAAACAGCCGGAACGTTATACGAAATTTTGAATGCCCAACTATTTGCAATCTTGGGAGAACCGATCGAAACGCTGATAGCCGCTGGGTTATGGGAACACTGCCGGGTATCCCTACAACCTCCGCCGGGCGTATCAACGTGTGCCGATCTATGATGAAAAGCACATCCCCCGCACGGACATAGACATTCTGCTTTCAGACACCGAATATTGTATGGCGGTAGAAGTGAAGCGGAGGCCCGACGGCGATGATGTGAAGCGCCATATAAAACGGATGGCTTTAATACGGCAGTATCCGCCTGCGGAAGTGAAGGGGAAAAAGCTCTTGGGAGCTATGGCCGGCGGCGAGGTTGATATTGACGTCCGGGAGGAAGCGTATAACGCGGGTCTCTTTGTCCTGACATTAACCGGCGACTTGGCGGCTCTCCTGCCCCCGCCGGACGGGTTTATCCCCAAAGAATGGTGAAAAATGTCCGCCCAAGCGCGGCAAGGTGCGGAAGGCAGGCTGCGGCTTGTATCTGCGCAGCGGAGCGGAGTCCCGGAGAAAAGCCCGCAGGCATACGGGAAAGACGGGCCGAAGCCGGTCTAAAGCCTGCGGATTACACGGATTGATCGGGCCCGGTTTACAAAATCCGCGTTAATCCGTGAAATCCGCGGGCTTTACCGAATCCCTGAACGAAGTTCAGGGACAGGCTCTTAATTCCCGGAGGAAGCGGTTTGATCCCTCCGGGAATTGCCCGGGTTCATCGGGGATCAGCCCGTTTGGAAGAGGGCTGATCCGCTTTGGGGGTATTATGGGGGGGTAACGGTAATGGTAAATATCTGCTCGTAATTCATGCCTAAAGCGATTCCGTCGGTAATCGTAGCCTTAACTACTATGGTTCCCGCAGAAGATATTGTTACGGTGCCTAAGCCGAAAGTCACGTCCCCATCAGGAACGGTTCCACCGCCCGACCCATTCGATACTAAAGCCCAGCTAATCGTTCTGTTCGTGGCGTAAGCTGGCTGTACATTGGCTTCCACTGACAGAGACACTCCTACTTGAGCCGTTGTAGGTGCGATGATGTTCGTTACCGGTATAAATACATCCGGGATATACTCAGGCATTACTTCTACCCATTCAGATCCCGCCCGTCCAAAAAGGAAGACCACCGCGCCGCCGAAGTACCCGTTTTCACTCCAGATAATCCGGTTTCTGATGTTCCAATAGGAACCCGCGTCGGGTCTGCCGAAGGGGTAATACTTGTAGTTGAAGTAAAACCTGCCCGCCGCATCCTGGGTTGGTACATTAATTTTTATAGGATCGCCATATACGGCCGCCGGCTGCGCATAGCTTAAAGCGATGTCCGTTTTTGATGTACCCACTAAAGTCGTGTTGTCCCAATCAGTGACCCGTGGCGTAACGCCTGACGATGATGGCCACGCACCATTATCAGGGTCAATAGCAGGAATAGCATCTCCCTTAGTGTCAAAAATAATAGGATTCATAGTGAAGGTTCTATAGCTGAGAGGCTCTATCCGTATCCTTGGTTCAGGCTCAAATATAGATGCCGTAACACTATTATTATTTCCGGCGCTGGCCAAAAGCAAGGGGTCAAGATTACCCAGGGCAATCCCTACCTTCAGGTAATGCATAGGAATAGTATAGTTGGAACTAGGGTTTGCCCAGACATTGTTAATAGGCAGACCCATACCGGTCCCTACAGTCTGTTTCTCTAATTCAACAAACTGGAATCCATTATCATAACTATTTTGGATAGCAACTGGAGTATTCGTATGACCTTCTGGCAGCGGAGAGGTTCCCTTCTTTATTCCCCAAACCTCCAACCCAACATCCAGTTCATACATAGTGACTGTAACTACATTTCTCTGTCCCCTAATAACCTCGACCCCATGTTTATATCCGCTTCCCAGAAGCACCTTTTCCCCGTTTATAGGATTCTGATTGGCGTGGGTTCCTGCCAAGACCAGCACCTCATAGTCTTGGGATCCCGTATTAGGGGGAACCGATACCTTTATGACCTCATCTCCCACCACCGCGGAGCCGGACGCGATAATCTTTCCTTTAGCTCGATCACTCGGCTCATTCGCATCCAACTGAAAGAAGAACACTTCATAGTAGGTAACAAACTCTTTTGGATTGGCCATCTGGATTGTCGTATACGGCGTCCGTGCGGTGCTTACGTTCGGGATGGGGATGGTGACCTCTACGAGGCCGCTGTTTGTTCCATTGCTGCTCCCGTCCTCGGGAAGCAGCCCGCTGCAAGCTCCTGCAAGCAGGAGGGCCGCGCACATTCCGAGGATAACCGGGAATGTGCCGAACTGTGATTTTTTGAATGCCATAATTTTACTCCTTTTAGTAATTGGATTTGAAGCGCGGGCCGGTACGGATGCGCCGCGGTTCCCGCAGTCTGCCGCCCTTATCCGGGGGTTAAGATCAGTATACACCCTTCCTTCAAAAGATCAAGCTATTTTTTAGCTGTTTCGCCGGAAAATTCCCCTATTTAGACAAGGGGATATGCGGGTTTTCCGCGTTTATAGTTGTTCCCTTTAAGAATACCTCCATGAGGTCCGCGGATTACACGGATTATACCGGTTCTGGGGAACTGAAATCCGTGTAATCCGCGGATTTTTTAGAGCATTCGCCTATTTCATGGCAGGAAGCTAAAATTGAGCTTCAACCTTCTTAAGTGGATTGACTATATTTCACCGTGGAGCAAGGGCGCGGCAGGGCAAAAGCATTTAACTTCTGTAAGGATATAAAAAGTCCGCGGATTTTAACGGATTCCGGTACAGAGCGCAAGAAAAAGCCTATAGTAATACCGGTTTTTTTGAAATATTTCCTTACCAACGTAATTCAATTGCTTATTTCCTTTAATCCGTGAAAATCCGTGTTGCTCTGGGGCCATATTTAAATGAGCGTGCCTAGGGCTGTTGCTTGTATCTATGTACCCTGTGAGGTATCTTTATAGGTGAGGCTTGAATATGGGAGGCGCGTATGGCGGAACCGGTAATGGGATTGACCTTTGAGCATGTATGGGCGGCGCTTCAGGAAAACGCCAGACAGCAGCGGGAACTACAGCAGGAAACCGCCCGGAAGTTCCAGGAGGCTACGGAGGAAACCAACCGGAAGTTTCGAGAAGTTGCGGAGGAGGTCAAGCGATTGATGAAAACTACCGAAGCCAACTCGGAAAAGTTCGATCGCTTATGGAAGAATACCGAAGCCAACTCGAAAGAGTTCGAGCGTTTATGGAAGAATACCGAAGCTAACTCGGAGGAGGTCAAGCGATTGACGAAAACTATTGAAGCCAACTCGGAAAAGTTCGAGCGGTTGGAGAAAAATGTAGGCGGTTTAAACCGGTCTATGGGAGAACTGATCGAAACGCTGATAGCCGCCGGGTTATGGGAACACTTTGCCGGGTATCCCTACAACCTCCGGCGGGCCTATCAACGTGTGCCGATCTATGATGAGAAGCACGTCCCCCGCACGGACATAGACATTCTGCTTTCCGACACCGAATATTGTATGGCGGTGGAAGTGAAGCGGAGGCCCGACGGCGATGACGTGAAGCGTCATATAAAACGGATGGCTTTGATACGGCAGTATCCGCCTGCGGAAGTGAAGGGGAAAAAGCTCTTGGGAGCGATGGCCGGCGGCGAGGTTGATATTGATGTCCGGGAGGAAGCGTATAACGCGGGTTTCTTTGTCCTGACGTTAACCGGCGACTTGGCGGCTCTCCTGCCTCCGCCGGACGGTTTTATCCCCAAAGAATGGTGAAAAACGTCCGCCCAGGCGCGGCAAGGTGCGGAAGGCAGGCCGCGGCTTGTATCTGAGCGGCATCTTTTATAGGTGAGACTTGAATTATAGGGAGGAGCCTATGGCGGAGCCGGTATAGGATTGACCTTTGATCACCTATGGGCGGCGTTTCAGGAAAACGCCAGACAGCAGCGGGAAACCATAAACAGCGCTGATTTGAGGCTAAACCCCGTCCTATTACCGATAATATCGCACTAATGGAAACTGGAAAGACCTCGCAGTTTCTTTGCGCCAGGGTTGTACGGAATTGAGGTATTCAATAACCCGCAAGCCGTCCGCGGCGCTGGAACGGGGTTGGCGGACGGGATTTCCCACACACGCCACCGCGTCCTGTACCATATTGACAAAATAACCTGTGGGACCGTCAAATACTTCCGGGGTTCTCTTGAGGGACTTGAACCCTTGGGCATAGGGACTAGGCCCGCTTTCCCAAACCTCAAAGATCCCGTTGCCGATTCGCAGGCGCCCCTGTTCACAGGAAAATTCCACCTCAAAGACGAGATGATCCCGTTTCGCGCCCAGTTCTAAGAGAAAGGGGATGGGATTTTTTTGTTTTCCTTGATCTGGTAATGCTACAAGATGCCCCATAAGAAAGGCCGTTCCTTCCCGGGTTTTTAATTTCGCTCCCCAGGTCTTTTCATGTTTCATCCCGGCATTGCTTAAAAACATGAGCGCATCCGCCAGATGGGTGCCGTCGTGCCACAATACATCGAGGAGCCGACGGTTCGTCCCCATGTACAGGGTTGCCTTGGCGCTCAATATGCCGCCCAGTCGGCCTTCATCCAGAATAGCCTTAGCCCGGATGTAGTCCGCGGCATACCGCCGTTCATGATTGGTAAGGATTCTTATCGTCCCTTTCCGATGCAGGGCCGCAATGCGTTCCGCCTGTAGAACCGTATCCGCCAGAGGCTTCTCACAAATCACCACAGGAACCTTCAAGGCTTCCGCCATGACACAGTACCGGGCGTGACTATCGGGATTGGTGGCGATGACCAGTATGTGAGGGTTATGGGTTTTGATCATCTTTTCCGCATCCTCATAGACCGGACACTGCCAGCGATTTTCAAAAAGATTGCGCCTAGTTTCATCATGATCCGCGCCGGCAACCAAGGAACAGTCAGGATTGGCGCGTACCGCTCCTATGTGCGTACAGGGCTTCTCCCGGAGGGGATCCTCTTCAAGAAGACCGGCGATCCTGCCGAGTCCTACTAGGGCAACAGCTATTTTTCCCATGATCTATGGCCGGCATTATACCGGTTTAAGCTTGGGATATAAGGCGCAGCGAAAAACTTTTGTAAAGACATTTAGACAACGCTCCTTGTTTCAGTATAAGCTGCCGAAGAACCGAAAGCGGGGGATTAGGTGTTTTTTGACATGCCCGGCCCGAAGCCTTGAGCAGGTAAAACTCTAAAGCCTGCGGACTAAAATCCAGGGGCTTGGCGAATAAATAACCCGGGAGGATGAAACCGCCCTGTGAAACGGGGAAATCCATAGTTTATAGAAGGAAGCGGTTCTCCAGCCGGGGATTCACGCTTTTCATTGGGGATCATTCACGCCCAGTTCGCCCAGGGCCTGCGCCACAATACGAGCGTCCTCTTTATTAAGACACGTCGCCGTAACCGAAAACTTAGTCGTACCATCTTTACGCATATATGCTCCAACATAATCCACTCCAAGGGTTACCTTTTTGTTTCCTAATACCAACTGTAACGATACATCCCGCGCCATACCTTTCCCCTTTGCCCTGTTTTTGAGGGTTTATACATATATCTGCCGTATAACACCCCCTATTTCCCTATTCTATGAAACAATCTTATCAAAGTCAATTATATAGCCCGGGGCTGCGGAGTTTACTTTGTTCCCCCTCTTATACGGATTAACTACTCCGTTTCTTCCCGCTCAAGGGACGCCAGAATGAAAGGGCCTACCCCTTTAAAGTCATCGGCAACGACCGGCTCCCCAACATAATACTCAAAGGAACCGTCCCGGTAGGGATTTCCCCCAAGGCCTGCGACCGCGCATATTCCCGAAAGGTGCAGTTCCCCGGAAGGGTCTTCGGTTATTTTTTGTTCCAAGAGTCCCCGGTAAGCTGCCAAAGCCGCTCCTTTAACCGCCTCCTTGGACAGTACGCCGGTGCGGATCCCCTTTAAGAGAAAATAGACAAACATAGCGGAAGCGGAAGTTTCAAGATAATTCTTTTCAAACCCTCCTTTATTCAAAACCTGATGCCACAAACCGCACTGTTTATCCTGAAAACAAAGGATCCCTTCGGCGAGGCGCTTTGCAATGCCCCGCAGGTCCTCACGCTGTTTGTGATGAGCCGCGTCCGAGGGAATAAAATCCAGTACATCAATAAGAGCCATACTATACCAGCCCATAGCCCGTCCCCAGAAATGAGGCGAACACCCGGTATCGGGATGGGCCCAGGGCTGGGCCTTGGATTCATCCCAGGCATGGTATAAAAGCCCGGTCTCTTTATCCGCGGCTTTGGCTTCCATTAAAATAAACTGGCCGGTTATGTCTTCAAAATCGGAAGCGGTCCCGTACTCCGCTGCGTATTGGGCGTAGAAAGGCCCCTGCATATAAAGACCATCAAGCCACATCTGATAGGGGTAGATCTTCTTATGCCAGAACCCCCCCCCGCTAGTCCGCGGGTGCCTGCGAAGCTGGCCGCGGAGGGTTTCAATGGCCGCGCGGTATTGTTCCTCCCCAAAATCCCTATAGAGCCGGAACAGAGTCTTACCCGGATTGATCATATCCAGGTTGTACTCATCTTCCCGGTATTGGCCGATGGTTCCGTCGGCCCTAATCTTGGTATCGTACATAGCCTTTACCCACCGGCCATATTCGGAATTACCGGTTTTCTCGCCCACCATGTATATACTTTGCAGCGCCAAACCGTGTTCATAATGCCATTTGACCTGTTCAGGTTTATACCGGTTCATTACCGATAGGGCCATGCGTTCGGAAACCGGTTTTGTTTTGTCTATCACATACATATCTTTGTCCTTTTTTATTAAAAAAATGCCCCCCGTTTTAAAACGAAGGGCGTGTGCGGCTATTTTATATAACCCGATGCTTCCGCGGCGGCAATGCCCGCCTTTTCCCAGTCCAGGCCGCCTATGCGATCGAATTCCGCAACCCAGGCGGTCCAGCTATTCTGATCTAATGTCCGCTTGCCGGTGAGGAATTCCACCACTCCCTGTTCATAGAACCGTTTCAGGTCCGCATTGGGAGCCGGAAGCGCGTCCGCGCCTACATTCGCGGTCCAAGGCCTTTTCTGCATATCTTCCAGAACCGTGAGCGCGCTCATGGTTCTGCCGGAGACGGGGGCCTTGTAAGTGGGATACCGGGCGATCAGTTCCACAGGACTGTTATAGAACACCATGTTTCTGAGCTGGGTAATGGTCTGTATATCGGGCTGGGTAAACCCCTTGGATTCATCGGAAAGGCCGGTTGCCGTGGGGGCTCCGTCGGGACCGATAACATAGTTCACCCCTTCCTCGCCCCAACCCAACAGATAATACCCTTCATCGGAAGACATCCATTCCAAAAGCCTCGCAATGGCCGGCCCCTTGCCCGCTTGAACGGCTTTAGTAGAAACCGCGTAGATCCGATAGGCTTGGGTATACACCCCTACGGACTGGTGGCCGGAGGGTCCTTTAGGCGGATCGATAACAATCCATTCTCCATTGGGGAAATTCTTGTCGAAAGGAGTATAGTTGGATTCCGCGGCATACGCGGCGTTCTGTTCCCGCATGATCCCGAAACGCCCCTGTTTCCAGGCCGCCCGGAAATCGTCTTTACCGTAGCTGATCCAGTTAGGGTCGATAACCTTTGCGTCTATCAAGCCCTTTACATAACTTAGGGCGTCGAAGTAGGCGGGTTTCCGCAGGTTTAGCCCTTCATTTCCCTTAGTCAGGTTCCAGGTTCCGGCCACTCCGAAAGCGCCGAAGAAGGGATCAAACCGGCGGCCCAGCCCTTCTTCAAAATTGTTGATCTCAATGAAAGCGCCGTATCCGTAGGTATCCGCTTGACCATTGCCGTCAGGATCATTGAACGTAAACGCTTCCATCACCGAAAGAAATTCTTCTGTGGTGGCAGGAACCTTGAGGCCAAGCTTATCAAGCCAATCTTTCCGTATGAGAACCCCTTCGTTTTTTGCGATGGTCCCCGGGGAGGCAAGGCCATAGGATTTCCCGTTAATCGTGGTGAAACCCACGCTGTCGGCATCATACTGAACCTTGGTCCGGTTCGGCATGAGGGGATACAGATCATCCACCGCCGCGATAACCCCCACTTTGGCAATGTTCAGAAAGGGATCCCGCCTGACCATAAACAGGTCGGGAAGGGTATTGGCCGCGGCCGCGGCATTTATCTTCACATCCTGATCGGATTCATTAGAAGGCAGGGCGCTCAACACCAAGCTGATATTGAGTTTATCTTTGATGATTTGCAGGGCTTTCCAGTCTTTGGGCGGCGGCCCCGCTTCAGTCATAGCCGCGCCGTACCAAAGTTCTATCGTTACGGGCCCTTCCGCGGCCGCCGAACCGGAAGCTCCGGATTTACGCGCTTGACAACCAAAGGCCAAAAATCCTGCCCCAATACAAAAACCCGCCAACAATACTCTGTGAAGACTCTTTTTCATTACTATTCCTCCAAATAACATAGTATCGAAAGGCTCAATAGCCCTTCGGAAATACCTAAACCGCGAAAAGCCCTTATCCTTTCACGCCGCCCGCGAGAGTTCCCCTGGTAAAATACTTCTGGATAAACGGGTAAGCGATGATCATAGGAATAGCGGCCATGAATACGCTGGCCGCCTTGATTGCCTGTATGGGGGCTTCCCCAAAGGCGCTGACTTCCACAAATTCATTCATTCCGCTGGCCATAAGAATATTCCGCAGCAGTATGGGGAGAGGCTGGAGCGCGTTATTGTTAATATACAGCATGGCATTAAAGAAATCGTTCCAGAAGGAAACCCCGTAGTACAGTCCTATGGTCATAAGAATCGGTTTTGATAGGGGGAGAATGATCCGGATCAACACATACCATTCTTCCGCGCCGTCTATCCTGGCGGACTCTTTTAATTCTTCGGGAATCCCCTCGAAAAAACCCCGCATGATGAGACAGTTATAGGTGCTTATGGCTCCCGGCAGGAATATGGCAGCCAGATGATTGGTAAGCCCCAGACGAGTAACCACCAGGTACGTGGGGATGAGGCCCACATTGAAAAGATAGGGTATCAGAATCAATAGGTTGAGGAATTTCCGGCCCGGCAGGCTCTTCACCGATAATACATACGCCAGGGGAACGGTGAGAAACAGGGCGGCGCCTACTCCCATAATAAATATCTTGAGACTGTTTAGAAAGGCGTTCAAAAATCCGTTGTTGCCCAGCAATGACCGGTACGCGGCGGTAGACCATTTCCAGGGAGGCAGGAACATCCCCTCCAGGTTTGAACCGATAAACGTGTTTGATCGAAAAGAAAGGGTAACGGTACTCCACATAGGAACAGCCACCACAATAAGGACTATAATGAGAAATACGTCCATAATAGCATAGAACAGGCGATCTCCGCTGCTGAGTTTGACCGCGGTACCCTGTATCTGTTTTGTTTTCATCCTAAACCCCTTGAACTCCTACAGCAGGGATGAATCGCTCACCCGCTTAACCGTCCAGTTGGAGACGCCGATCAGGAGGAGCCCGATAATACCTTTGAATATTCCTACCGATGTGGCAAGACCGAACTTAAATTCTAAAAGCCCCTGACGGTATACCCAAGTATCAATAATATCCGCTACACTGTACACCGGGATAGAATAGAGCATGAACATCTGGTTAAACCCCGCGTCTAAAATGGTTCCCAAACGGAGAAGTACCACCATGACGATTACCGGCCTGATGGACGGCAGGGTTATGTACCAAACCCGCTGAGGAACGCTGACCCCTTCCACCAATGCGGCTTCAAACAGGGAGGGATCGATCCCGATCAATGCGGCGATAAAAATAATCGCGCTCCAGCCCATTTCTTTCCAGGCGTCTGAAAAGATCACGATCCAGGGAAAGGTCTTGGTATCGGTCATAAAAGCCACCGGCTCGCCGCCGAGAGCTTTGATGATGTCGTTGACGATACCGTCTCCTGGGGCCAGCAGCACCAGAAGGATACCGTACATAATAACCCAGGAAAGGAAATGAGGAAGATACGCCAAGGTCTGCACCGCCTTGGCAAGCCTGGGCCTAATAGATTCATAAAGCGTTACCGCCAATAATATCGCCGCGGGGACGCTGACTAAAAGTTTTCCAAAGCTGTAAAAGAGGGTGTTTCTCAGAAGCTCCCAAAAATAAAAAGACTTAAAAAAAGTATCAAAATGCTTCAGTCCTACCCAGGAACTGCCGATCACCCCGTCCAGGGGCATAAAATCCCGGAATGCTATCTGCCCGTTCCAAATAGGAAAATACTTAAAAATAATATAATACGCCAAGGGAATAATAAGAAGCACATACACGGACTTATGCCGGATGATTTCTTTCTGCAAACGCTTTGTGCCGGACCGGGTTTTGGGAAAACCCTGATTTTTTTCGTTCATGGTAATAAGGATAACCGAGGTACGGTGAAAAATACAGGCAAGTTATTGGATTATTCCGACATTTGGAAGCGGTACAGAAGAGAGGGATACGACAAACCCATGAAAACGAGAGGGGAATAACGGATAACCGGGCCGCGCTTTGGAAGCGGTAAATAATGGAGGAAACGGACGTTGGGGGATACTTAAAAGGGCGGATGTAGAAACGAAACTCGGCTTGAGAAAGAAACGGTTTGTTTTAGGATTTGCTTTCGAGCGTCATTTCAAACGCATTATTCGAGGCGGCGGGATTCGCCGCTCATGCTAGTCTATTTTAAATCGGGACACTTCCCGCACCAGCAAATCAATATTTTCTTTGTTCTCGCCGCTTATGGTATTTACCCGGGTTACCGCAAAGTTGATGTGATCCACCTGAGAGGTAATATCGTTCATGCCTTTGGTGAGTTCCAAGGTTACTTTTCCCAGGGTATTGCTTTCCTGCATCACGTCTTTGCTGCGGCCGTGCATCTCGCTGGAACTGTTCTTCACCATCTTAGTTATCGTATTAAGCTGCGCAATCGCCTGAAGGATTTGCCGGCTGCCTGCCTCCTGTTCTTCCATGGCGCTGCGGATGTTTCCCTCCTGATCCGATACGGTTTTTACCTCCACATCAATGGCTTCAAACTTTTTGAGTACCGTATCTGTGGATTTCATGATCTTATCAATTGAGTCTTTGATTTTGTTCAGCACCAGGGATATGGTTTTAGACTGCTCCCCTGAAGATTCGGCCAATTTACGGATCTCGTCGGCTACCACCGCGAATCCCTTCCCGGCTTCCCCTGCATGAGCCGCCTCAATCGCCGCATTCATGGAAAGCAGGTTGGTCTGGTCGGCAATGTTTTCCATAACCTCGTTGATCTCCATAAGCCCTGCGGATTCTTTGGCGATTTTTTTAATGTCCTCCGCGACTTCCTGAAGGCCGGAACGCCCGATTTCCGAGGCTTCCGCAAGATCCGTAACATTGCCGGCATTACCGATCAGCGTCTTGGTTACCGAT
>JAITHW010000141.1 GCA_031279815.1 Treponema sp.
AAGGAAGAGGCAAAGTATGCCCTTGAAAACCTGAAGGCAACCATCGAAGCGGCAGGCGGGACTCTGGCCGATATTGTGAAGGTGAATGTTTATGTGGTTGATATCTCTCTAATGAGAGAATTCAATGAAGTTTATAAACAATATTTTCCGGAAGATCCGCCCGCGAGAATAGCCATGGAGATAAAAGGCTTAAGTGACGGCGCGAATCTTGAATTAGACGCAATCGCCGTCTTATAACATGGAATAATGCCACGTTACGGCATAATACTATAATAATGGCGGAAAACGCCAATAGGAGTTTTTAATGTTTAAAGCAAAACATTTGAATGAAATCCATGCTTTTATGGAAAAAAACGGTATCCCCGGAAGGGACGGCTGGAGCCTTCCTTCATCAAAGAAAAGTTTTCCTGACGGCGCGCATTATCGCATTGAAATCGCCGGAATAGAACATTTTTCCAACCTGAAAGCAATGGTTAATGAAGCGAAAAAGCGGAAACTGCCTGTTCACCGGGCTGTCTGTACAGTAGGCGGTTCGACATACGCTGATTTTGATGAATTGAAAGATATCGCCCGCCTGTCCCATGATGAACAGATCGAGACCGTTATGGTTATCGGACACCGTAAAGGGTGGGATGCGGGATCAAAAGAAATGGGATATCCCGAAGGCATTATCCAAGGCCCCCGCCACCGCGGATCGGATAATGTGGCCTACTGGATTGAGGATATGATGCGCAATCTTGAAGCCGGAATAAGAGGATTTCTTGTCTATGATGAAGGGGCCCTGAAACTGGCCGGCAAGATGAGGGAAGAAGGTTTTATCCCCAAAGAAACCATATTTAAATGGTCTGTATTCGGCGGATATTGCAGCCCTGTAGGCGCCAAACTGCTGGAAGAACTTGGAGCGGATACGATGAATCCTATTTCCGATGTTTCCCTGCCCATTCTTTCAAGCATCCGAACCACCGTAAATATACCCCTTGATGTCTACATGATCATTGTAGATTCATTCGGAGGAATGTTCAGGGCTTATGAAGCCCCGGAAATAGTCCGAGTCGCTTCACCGGTTTATTTTAAGATCGAGCCTGGAACTTCTGAGAATGATATCTATAAACCATGGATCAGCAGTTCATGGCATGATGATTTAATCCGCACGAAAGTGAAGATTGCCGCAACTCTTCGTGAAATAATGGAACGCAGGGTGCCGGAACTAAAACTTTCCGCCCAGGGTCCAAAAGATCTCGTGCTGCCTGTTCTTGATTAAGGATTATTGATGTCCTTCATGTAATACCCCGTACCCGATTCTTCGGCAGCGATTTTGTTATTTGTGGAACAATCCAAGCAGGAAAACAGGGGTATTACCCAGAAAGTACATACATTACCTATTGAGAACTTGTCAGCTTTTTTGTTTTATTTTTATTGCTCTAAGAGGAAATGATGATTTCAGGGATCCCTATATTATAGAGGCAATCTCATAGGGTTCCCAGTAAAATTCCAGTCTCTCAGGGAGCAGGAAAAAATTATCTGTTTAGCACCGCAGAGCCTGTTCAGGCCCCTTATGACTGGTAACGGGGTAAGCATATCCAAGGTAACCAGTTCGTTGCAGGAGATATTGTTTTCCGTCATGCTGTGGTCCCCGCCCCAATAATACCCCGGTACCGGTTGTAATTTCTGTAGATAGTATCCGATTTTTTTCACCCTGCTTCTAAAAACCGCAAAGAAGGCTCTTATGATATGATCCATATGTTACCTCAAGAAGAACCCCCTGAGTTCAAACCTTGACCGGCCAGTCTTTCGAATGTTATTCGATTCCGGTTTGAATCAGGGGGACTTTTATAGTCTCTCATAAATAAAGAATAAGTGCAAGCTGAAAAATTATAATTTTTTCGTAAGTACGCGGCCCCGGCGCGAAAAATATCCCGGCATCTAGGATTTACCCTGCGGGAGTTTCCGTTCCGGGTTGTCCTATGGAAACGTATTCCGGATGCGCCCAGTTAGGGCGTTGACGCACCATAAAACCGGCGCCTGACCGTGGTAGTCTCCTGTAATTCTGGGACGGTCGTAATACCAGGCAGCGTTGTTTCCCGCGGCGGTTCCCGCGCAGACTTCACGGAGGTCTCCTTCCGAATCGATAGAGGCGGCCAGCGCGTTCCAGGCATTGGCCGCGGTATCCGCGTAATCCGTAGCGGACAGCCATCCCTTGATTACTCCGGTTATCATCGCATACGCGAACATACCGGTACAGGATGTTTCCGGCCAGCATTGGGGGTCGTCCAGCAGCTGCCGCCACATACCCCCTTCGGTTTGATACTGCTTCACCTGTTCCATCATCGGTACATAACCGGCCATAATACGGGAACGCCGCGGGCTGTCTTCAGGCAGGGTGTCCAGCAAGAGACTCATGCCTGCGGCCATCCATCCGTTCCCCCGGCCCCAATAAAAGGGAGCCTCCGGGGTGTGGTAAAAAAGCCCGTTTTGCCGCTGGAGAGCGTCGAGATACAGGATCATTTCTTCCGCTGCCCGTTCTATGTAGCGCGGCTCTCCGGTTACGGAATATGCCTGGGACTGGACAATAGTTATCATATACATATCGTCCAGCCACATCCTCGCCTGCCAGGTATAGCCTTTGCAGGACAGTTCCCTCGCCTGTGGAGACGCCCGGGCCGGTAATTCCCATTGAGTATCGGCATAGGGCATACCCAGATCCTTATACCGTTTCTCCCCGGTTATCCGGTACAGCTCAAGCGGGAGAGAACCGAACATATTGAAGTCCACATGATTCATAGGAGGCAGATATGCCCGTTCCGCGGTGAACAGCGGTTCAAACCGCTCTATGAGCCTGCCCATGAGTTCCCCGTCTCCTTCCGGCGGCGAGGCCCAGCGCAGCGCCCCAAGCCATGTGCAGACTTCCGCATAATGTATGGTTTTGCCGTAAAACAGATGCGGAGTCTGCAAAAACCGTCTCGTAAGGCGCCTTCCGATTTCTCCGGGATCATATTTCAAAGCGAACCGGTTATCCATCGTTTCCCTCCTGTTGCCCTAAGGTTTTCCGTCAAATTTTGTTGCGCCCGGCCGCGCTCAGGTACGTGTAGTATACCGTACCTGTGTTTAGTGTCAAGATATAGTTGTTCCCCTTAAGAATAACTCCATGAAGTCCACGGATTACACGGATTAACACGGATTTCAGTTCCCTAGAACCGGTATAATCCACGAAAATCCGTACAATCCGTGGATTTTTT
>JAITHW010000156.1 GCA_031279815.1 Treponema sp.
GGACAGAGCGTTCTATAAATGCAGCAAACTGACCGCCGTTACCCTTTCAAGCCGAACTTACTTGGGAGTTGAAGTGTTTCCCGACGAAGTACAGCTTACCTACCGCTTTTAGCCGGCGGGACAGGGAAAGAAAAACAGCGGAAAGCCCGAATCATAAAAGTCCGCAGATTTTCACAGATTAACACCGATTACTCTTAAATCCGTGAAAATCCGTGTAATCTGTGGACAATGCTTTTGTCCTGATAGGTTTCCGGTTTTTCTTTTTCACCGAGTAAGGCGGGGATTACCAAAAGCGCCGTAAAGCCTCTGCTTTTAGACAGGGTAGCTGACTTAGAATTTTCCCTCCCCGTAATGCGTCATAATAAAAACTAATCTTGAGCCGCGCCGTTCTGAATATGGCGGAGCCGTTCTTTTTCATGATGAATCAAGTCCAGTTTAGCAAGGGCGGCAAGTTCAAGCCGTCTCAAAGAGAGCGGGTTAGTCTTTGCCATATCGGAGCGTAACCGGGCTTTGACCGTATCGGAAATATCGGGATTATCCAAGAACCGCCGCGCCGGAGTTTTCGGCTTGTCATAGATTTTTTTATACCGGCCGTTGGGCAGCTTTTGCTTGGTGATAATTTTAACAGACGGGTTCCAGAAGTTAGCCAGCGGATTGGTGAAGCGGTAAACCTCAGCGAGAGCGGCCTGTTCCGATTGTGTTAGTTCCGCAGTGTCTGCCTCGAAAAAACCGGGGTTACGCTCGTCCCATGAGAAAAAATACGGATATCTACCTGATTTTTCAGTAATTCGCCGCTTTTGGCCGTGCTTTTCTCCTTAAGCAACCGTTTTTTACGGGCGCAAGCAATTTGCCGAGGGTTTATCGCCGTGAGCGCCGCCTCCTGTGAAGCCAGATTAATCTGTTGGCTTAGATTTTTATTATGACGCAGCCGCCACCCTTCGGTTAGATTAATTATGAGGCAATGCGGAGGCTTGACATTATTTCAAAATTAGGTGTATTCTTAATGATAAATTTTACAATAATACTTTATCTTCATACGGGGATATTTTAAATATCTGCCGTTATTTGGGAGGAATCTTTGAAAAAATCAACAAGATTGTTTATTTGCGTCTTAACTTTAGCCGGCGTGGTTTTTGGCTTTGTGTCGTGCCAAAAAAAGGAAGGGGGGCAACAGGCAAAACCGCGGACAATAACGCTGGCCCACAATCAGACCTCGCTGGAAAATCCGTATTCCTATGGGGCAATCAAGTTCAAACAGGCAGCCGAGAGCGTGTCCGGCGGGGCGCTTAACGTCATTGTCCACCACGGCACTCTGGGCGAGAACGAAAACGAGCTTGTCGAAAAACTGGAGATGGGCGCGGTAGACATTATCAATGTATCGCCCGGTTTTATGTCCGCTATCGGCGTGCCGGAGGTGGATATGCTGTCCATGCCATATCTTTTTAACAGTTTTGAACACTGGAATGCCGCGCTTGACGGCGAATTCGGCAAAACTATGACCGGGCTTATCGCGAAAAAAACAGGCGATCGCTTTATGGTACTCGGCTACTGGACAGCTTCGGTACGCGACTATTACGGCAAAAAGCCTGTTTCAAAGCCGGCGGACTTGCAGGGGATGACGCTTCGCGGCCAATCCGCCCAGGTTCAGCAGGATTTTTGGAAAGCTTGCGGCGCCACCCCCGTTTCTATCGCGTGGGGAGAACTGTATCAGGCTTTACAACAAGGGGTTGTAGACTCAGCGGAAAACGACTACACAAACTTCATGCTCAAGGAACACCACAAAACACCCAACGGCAAATACATCAGCGAAACCCACCACGACTTTACCACCCGCCTCTTTATGACCTCCGGCGCGTTCTGGAGCAAGTTGAGCGATCAGGAAAAGCTATGGATTAAAGAGGCGGCGGACGCGGCCACAAAGGAAGAGCGGGAGGTTACGATTCGTATGTCCGATGAATCCAAGGCAAAAGTTATCGCAGACGGCGCTGTTGTTACTGACTTTGCCGGCATAGACATCGAGGCTTTCCGCTCCCTTGCCATCCCGATTCAGGATGCTTTCGCGCAAAAGAACAATATGGGCTATCTGCTCGAAATGGCGCGCTCCGTGGAATAGTTATGAATAAAACGATAGGTACACTACAAAAGGCGCAGATAGCCGCCGGAGGCGTATTTTTAGGCATTTTTCTTGTTTCTGTTACTGTGCAGATTTTTTCGCGTTATATAGGCGTGTCGCTTATATGGACAGAGGATGTATCGCTTTACTCGTTCATCTGGGCGGTTTTTATGGGCGCTTCGGCTATGGTGTACGAGCGGCGGCATTTTGCCTTTACCTCGTTATCCGACAATATCCGCGCCCCTATCGGCAAGCTGTTTCTTTCGGTGCTGATTTCCGCGATTATTTTGGCCTTCGCGTTTTTTATGCTGATATACGGAATCCGCATCGCAAAACAGTTTTGGAACTATCGCTGGGTAACGATTCCGGCGTTTAAGCGGGGTCCTGTCTGGCTTTGTGTGCCCATAGCGGGCGGCACGATGGCGCTTTATTCGGCAGTCCTCATCATAAGCGATATTTTCGCCTTCAAATCACAGGGGAGTGTGTAATTTGGGTGTCTTTTTAGCGATTCTATTCATTGCTTTTATCGCGTTAGGGGTTCCGATTTCTTTTGCCCTTGGCGCGGTCTCTTTTACAGGCATAGCCTTGCTGGACGGTATCCCGAACATGGTTGTTTTTACCAAGATGTTCAACGGATTGGGGAGCTTTACCCTGCTTGCGGTGCCCCTGTTCATACTTGCAGCAAACCTGATGAACGAGGGATCAATTTCCGACCGGCTTATCAATGTAAGCTCCGCCATTGTGGGGCATTTTCGCGGCGGCCTTGCCCATTCAAACATAATCGTTTCGATGATTTTTGCCGGCATTTCCGGCTCCTCCCAGGCCGACACCGCAGGAATCGGCAAGGTTCTTATACCCGCGATGGTGAATCAGGGTTACGACAAAGAAACTGCCGTAGGAGTTACTGCGGCATCGTCCACGCTCGGCTCGATTATCCCGCCAAGCATTATCATGGTGGTATACGCTGGTGTCGCCAATGTAAGTACCGGCGGCCTTTTTATGACGGGTATTCTGCCCGGCGTACTTTTAGGTCTTGCCCAGATGGGCGTCATCTTTTCTAAGCGGTCTAAGTTTCCAAAAGGCGAGCGTTTGCCTTTGGGCGAGGTGATGAAGCGGATTGGCGAGGCTTTGCCGGCCTTAATTACGCCTGTTTTGCTCATCGGCGGTATCGTATCGGGGTTCTTTACGCCCACAGAGGCGGCGGCCATCGCCTGTATTTACGCGCTTTGTATTAGTTTCTTTTTTTATCATAGCATCAAGATAAAAGACCTCCCCCGCATTTTGATAGAGACGATGAAGCTCTCCTCCCTCTCCTTGTTTGCGTTGGCTACAGCCTGCGCCCTGGGCGAGCTTTTAAGTTACTACCGGCTTAACGAAGCGGTGCAGGGCTTTTTTACCTCGATACCCGGCGGCAGCATGATTTTTCTTCTGGTTGTGGTGATTTTCTTTCTGTTTGTGGGTACTTTTATGGACGCTGTACCGGCGATAATTCTTTTTTCGCCGATAGTGCTGCCTTCCGCCCTTGCGCTCGGCATCAGCCCCATCATACTCGGTTTGATTATCGTTATTACGCTTTCGCTGGGGCTTGTAACGCCGCCGTACGGCCTCTGCCTGCTGTTGTCCGCCTCCATTGGCGGTTTAACGATAGAACGGGCCTTTAAGGGAGTTCTGCCCTACCTGCTTGTATCGCTTGCCGTGCTGCTCATCCTCGTGCTTTTCCCTGACTTTTTCCTTGCAGTCCCCAAGCTTCTTTTTCCAAAGCTCTACGCCTAAGACCCAGGGGGAAACGCCGGTTGGATGCTACTAGAGATAATCGGCGTTTCCTTAGCAATGGCTTTACATCTATTGTAATTCGCGGCTTTTTTTCTAAATTGTGCTGATAATACCTTGACGCGAATCCTGCAAATACCCTATTATATTTCATAGTTTTTCACTAAGAGATCTTTTTATGAAACCTTACGATAATTTTTCGCTAATACGTCAATCTTCTCATCAGGGCGGACTTTCCCCCAACACGCAACACGCAACACGCAACACGCAACACGCAACACGCAACACGCAACACGCAATTATGTGAGCGCGATCCGCTTTGTCAAGGGCTTAAAGCCCGAATTCGCATCTTTTTTTACTTTTTTTCAAATTTGTTTCGGTTTCTCCTCCGGGACCTTCGTCCTCGCCACCGGTACGCTCCGCCGGTTCACCGGTACAGCGCAGGCGGGCCTGTTGCGCCGCGTACCGGCAGAACGGCAAAGGCGCAACAGGCCCGGCGAGCGGGATTCGGGTACGCATCGTGCCGTGAGACCGGGGAATACATGAGAAAAGCGCGGGAACCTTCATACTCGGCTTTGGAGGGTCCGGCGTTTTTAATAAACCCCCGTCCGTAAGCGCCGGGGAATTAAACCGCGAATGAAACAAATAGTGAAGTTGCGGATAAATAAAGGAGGCTTTTCTATGAAAAGCAAAGTATTATCGGGAATGTCCGGCCTTATGCTGGCATTCGCTCTGATTCTCACCGGCTGCGGCGACAGTGGCGGCGGGGACGACGGCGGGGATGGCGGCGGTTCGTTTTCCGTCACCGGTGCGCCTGTTTACACGGCTACCTCCAGTGGAGGCGGCATCTACACCATCAGCAGCGTACAGTATTCGGGGCCGGTGCTGCAAATAACCGGTACGAATTATCTTGATCCTTCCATTTCTATTGGGAATATCGGTTCCATATCCGCTGACGGGAAATTGACCCTAAACCTGCCCGCAAACCCGCCTGAGAGCTACCTGGCTGATGCTCCGGTACAGTATGGGGTTTCCGCAAAACTGCTGTCAGTATCTACCACTCCTAGGGTTGCTTTGGTAAAATCAGGTATTAGGGGCAATATTACGTTGCTATATGCGGATAGGGATGATCCTGGAAGTAGTAATTTTCCCTCGCTGAAAAAGGGCTGGCAGTATTTAGTAGGGGGTACTGAAACCCTTACTGTTATCACCGATCCAAGCGCAGCCGGGTATAAATGGGTGGTTTATCAGGAAAGCGGTAACGGCAATGGCGGTAGTGGCAACAACGGCGGCGGCTCGTTTTCTGTCACCGGCGCGCCTGTTTACACGGCTACCTATAGCGGAAGCAATAGCTACATCATCGGCCCACGGTATTCGGGGCAGGCATACCAGCTAACCGGTATGAGTGAAAAATCTAATGGTTCCACCATTTCCATTGGGAACATTGGTTCCATATCCGGGGACGGGAAATTGACCTTGAACCTTCCCGCAAACCCTCCTGAGAACGCCCTGGTTGATGTTCAAGACGAGTTAGCGGGTTCTGCAAAACTGCTGTCATTAAATATCAATCTAACTATCGGTCGGATTGTTTTAACAAAATCATATTTTACAGGCTCTTGCAACCTGGTATATGTGGACAGGGATATTTCTCCTGGAACCAATAATTCGCTGGCGCTGAAAAAGGGCTGGCAGTATGTAACAGGGGGTGGAGGTATGGCCCCTGCTGCCAGTCATACAATCCCGGAGGGATTTCAGTGGGCGGTTTATCAGGAAAGCGGCAACGGCGGCGGCGGCCCGTTTTCCGTCACCGGCGCGCCTATTTACACGGCTACCGGCAGCGAGAACAACTACAGCATCGGCGCGGCGTATACGGGGACTGGGGTAGAACAGCCGATAACCGCTATGAGTGTAAAACCTGATAATTCCACCATTTCTATTGGGAACATCGGTTCCATATCCGCGGACGGGAAATTGACCGTGAGCCTTCCCGCAAACCCTCCTGAGAACGCCCTGTTTGATACACCGGCACAATGGGGGGTTTCTATAAAAATGCTGCGATTAAGCACCAATCCCCGGATCGCTTTAACAAAAGGAGGTGATGATAGTGTCGGGTTGATATATGCGGACAGGGATACTCCTGGAAACAGTAATTTTCCCGCGCTGAAAAAGGGCTGGCAGTACATAACCTTCTATACCTCTACCGTTATCCCCGATCCCATCGCGGCAGGGTATAAATGGGTGCTTATTCAGGGAAATTAAACAGCGAATGAACGGGAACAGAAAAAGCGCATACTGTAGCAAATAAGGCCCGGATATCCGTGCCTCTTGCCTCCGTGAGCTTATATAGGGTCAAGCCGCCGCGGGGCTTGCGGAACCCCGGGCCGCTTTGTTTTCAGTGCCTGACAGGGAAACCTGTTCCGCATAGGTCTTGCCGTTAAAATAAGCTGCCCAATGCTGAAGCATTGGGCAGCTCCCAAAATAATTCTGAAAAAAAGAAATATAGGAATCCTCCGAATGTGTGCCCGCGCCGGTAAGCGCGGATCCTGTGATCTCCCCCAAACCTAAAGGCTTGGTCTTTACGGCGGCCCTTTGTAATGATAAAATTAAAGTTAAGAGGCTTGCTATGAAGGATAAGAACGTATTTTCCGCGGCAGACGATATGTCTGAAAACTTTACGGCGATTAAAACGATCCTGCGGCCCCTAAGCCGCGGCTTTGGCGCAAAAGCCGGAACCTGTCAATCAATCAAACATGAACAGACATAAAGAACTGAAATGGGCGCTGGTCCTTTCCGGCGGCGGGGCCAAAGGTTTAGCCCATATAGGCGTTTTGAAAGCTCTTGAGGAAATGGACTTGCCCGGGCCTTCCCTGGTCGCGGGAACCTCTATGGGCGCCATTATAGGGGGACTCTACGCCTGCGGCATGAGCCCCCGGGAAATGGCCGGTTTTGTGATTGAGGAATTTGATATCGCGGATTATCTGGACGGTTTTGCCTTTAAGCTCAACGGCCCGGTGGGGAAGGTCTTTCAGACCGGACAGATTGTAGGAAACCTCGCTACCAAGCCCGGGATCGATTCGGGACAGCGGCTCTTGCAGCTCTTTGAAAGGCTCACCAGGGGCAAGACCTTTGAAGAGACCCTGATGCCTTTCCGGTGCAACGCGGTGGATATCGTTACCGGCCATGAGGCGGTGTTCGGCGCAGGTTCCGTTGCCCGGGCCATGCGGGCTTCCATGTCTTTTCCCGCTTTCTTTGCGCCTTTCATTGAGGGGAATAGCTGTTTCATGGACGGCGGACTGCTCGATAATATGCCGGTACATATCCCCCGGGACGAAGGGTTTAAGCGGGTATTGGCCGTGAATGTGATTGCCTTTCATACCGTATCCCTTGCTTCGCTGAGAACCGGACCCCAGGTTTTATACCGTTCTCTGGAGGTCGCGCTTCAAAGCATGACCCAGAGAAATAAACCCCAAGCGGATCTTACCCTCTATGCATCGGATAAGGGGAGTCCCTTTAATTTTGCCCGGAAAAAGGAGTTTATCGCCCTGGGAGAGCAGGCGGTCAGGATAAGCGAAAAGCATCTGGAGTTTTTTTTCTCCAAAGGTATCGGATCAACCATTACCTGGAAACGGTATAGGGAATGCGGTATTATTTCAGATGTCAAAGGATAGATAACCGTGCGTAGATTAGATAAAAACTCAGGAGCGCTTTGGCGCAGGATATGCAGGCCCTCTTCGGGGGCGGCTATCCTGGGAGGCGAAACCGTGATAGGCCGGGGCTGTACATTGGGGGCAATGTGCGGATCGCCCCGCCGGCGCCTTCCGGCGCCATGGTTTATACCCGCATCTTTTGAATTACGGGCTTATGTATTCTCATGGCCGGGTAAAACTGCTATGCTGAAGATATATAAATTAAAATGAAATCTTGGAAATCAAATTATTGCGCGATTTTAATCGCCGAAACTATGGCTGTCGGAGGGTTCGCCCTTTCTATGCCGGTCATCCCCCTGTTTCTTGAAGAAGATATAGGTATTCAGGACCCTCAAAGGTTGAAGCTCTGGGTTGGGATTATTCAGTCCCTTCCGGCGCTTACTCTGGCCATTTTCGCGCCTATCTGGGGACATCTGGCGGATGTTTACAGCCGGCGGATGATGCTCCTGCGGGCCATGTTCGGCGGGGCGATTATCGTGTCTCTTATGTATTTTGTCCGGTCTCCCTGGCAGCTTCTGATCCTCAGAAGTATCCAGGGCTGTTTTACCGGCACTGTGGCCGCGGCAACGGTTTTGACCGCGGGTATTGCTCCGGCTGCCCAGGTTGCTTTTGCCCTGGGACTCCTTCAAACCGGTATAGCCCTGGGCAATTCCATAGGTCCTTTTATGGGAGGATTTATTTCCGATTTTTTGGGCCACCGTATCGCTTTTTTGAGCACCGGCGCGGTCCTTGCCCTGGCGGGAGTTATTGTGCTGAAATGGGTGGAAGACGATGTGCAGCCCCATCATCCGCATCCGGGTAAAGGGTTTCATTTCATTCCGGATGTCGGACCTATTCTGAATTCTCCGGTCCTTATCACGCTGATGCTGGCCGCCTTTACCGTTCAGGCCGCGAATACCATAGCCGCGCCCATGCTTCCCCTCTTCCTCAAAGAACTTGCCTCCCGGGGGCTTACCGAAGGCCCCGCCTATATCGGAGCCTCTACCGGACTTGTATTGGGCGTAGGCGCGGCATCCACCGCCCTAGCCGCGGTGTTGGTGGGTAAATATTCCGCGGGCTTCGGGTATTGGAAAACCCTGATATGCTGCCTGTGCGCCGGCGCGATCTTCACGGTTCCCCAAACCTTTGTTTCAAATATGGTCCAGCTTGCCCTGTTCCGGGCTATTGCTTCATTTTTTATCGGCGGCGCATCTCCTGTGTTGAACGCGATCATTGCCATCAATACGGAAAAAGAGCATCAGGGAAGCGTCTACGGGTTCAATTCTTCGGTATCCTCCGCCGGAGGCGCTCTCGGTCCCATAATAGGTTCCGCGGTGGCCATGCTGAATTATCGGGCCGTATTTTTAGCTACCGCCGTACTTCTGGGCATAGCCTCTTATGGAACTTTTCACAGAAAGCAGAAGATAAAGGAGAACCGGTCTTGTTCTTTGGTATAATTGCCCGCCGCTCAATGCCCTGGCATTGGGTTTTACAGCGGCCCTTTATAAAAATTTATGGAAATAATATTGATTATGGTGTATAGTTGTATATATGCGTATGTTTAATTTTAGGACATTCGTAGGCGTTCTTGCGGTTATGTTCTGTTCCGCCGGTTGCGGCGGCGGAAGCGGCGGCGCTTTGGATTGGGTTCTGCCTTCTACCGGGACATACCAGATAAACGCCTATATAAACGAATACTCCTTAAATGAATGTTCCATCATCAGACAAAATGATACCGTCCGTCCATATTTTATACATTCTGTAGCCGATGACCCCGATATACAAGGGCTTATAGTGTTCTTGCAGGATCCTTTGGGAACGGTAGCCGGTAAAAAAACCTGGTATACCGTCAAAAAGGGCGATGGCGCCGGGTTTATAGAAGCCGCGGATCCGCCGCCCGCGGTCGAACCGGAAATAACCCCCGAACTTCCCGCAGCGTCTGAGCCTGAAATAACTCCCGAACCTCCTGTAGCGCCGGAATCTGAAATAACCCCCGAACCTCCCTTAGCGGTCGAGCCTGAAAAAGCCCCCGAACTTCCTGTAACGGTCGAGCCTGAAATAACCCCCGAACCTCCCCTAGCAGTCGAATCTGAAGTAATCCCCGAACCTCCCCTGGCGGTCGAGCCTGAAAAAGCCCCCGAACTTCCCCTAGCATCGGAACCCGAACCAATCGCCGAATCCCTGGTGGTCTCCGAATCTCCGGTATACCATGAGCCTGCGGTACCGGCAGACGATTATAGTGAAATACCCGGCCTGGAAATTAAAAGAAATGTCATAGAAAACTGGTCTGAATACCGGATGATACCGGTTGATCGGCTGGACAGGGAATGTCCGTCATTCAAATTAACGGAAACATTGGAGATAGGGCAATATCTCATGGTATTTCAAGTGCTGGGGGAAACGGATATGCTCTATCAAATTGAACGGCCAATATATTTTTTGGGGAATGCGGAATTAACCTTTGACGATATTCAGCGTTATCTTCCAGGTTTTGCCGCCAATACCTATTTCATAGCCCCGGGGATCAATATCCTGCTTGAAGCCCAGGTTGTTGCCGATAAGCGGCTGGACGCCTATATAGTCTGGTATAATGGGAGAAAATCTATCGGCGAAGGGAGGGTTGCAGACGGAGCGAACCGCCTTGTCTGGAAGGCCCCCGAACAGACCGGATTCTATACGATAAAGGCCGTGGTATTCCCCTTCCGGCCCGGCCAGAATACCGGTATTAACGGAATGGTAAAGGAATTATCCCTGGCGGTGTCGTCAAAGGGCAGAAACACGGGATTTTTTTCTAAAAAGGCCGATCGGTTCATGTATTGGTATCAGTTTCAGAGTAATCTGCTGGATTCAAAGGTTCCCGGAGATGAACGGAGAAGCCTCCTCCCCAAGGACTATCAGAAGCCCCAATGGCTGACCTATAACAGGATGTACGGCCTTGCGGTGGGAACTGCGGATAGATATCTCCTGCCGGATACGTCTTTTACCTTTGGCCAAGGAGAGCAGGGATCGGGGCAATTGGTATTCCAGCTTATCCCTGTTTCGGAGGGAACCCTTTTCAGCGCGGTTTTTAAGACCTTTGATAACACCCACCTCTCGCCTTCGGATCCTCTTACCATGACCTTATCTTTGAGTAAAACCGGCATCATGCTGACATTGACTTTTAAGGATATTTTTTATGAGGAATCCCTCAGTTTAGAGACCCTTGACAAACAAGATATCATCATGCCCTGTATTACGTTTAGTCTGAACCGCTCGCAGATTGCCGCTCGGGTATCTCTTGAAGAGACTGGAATGGAAACCAAGGAAATCGCTGTGGGCCTTACGGATTTTTTAACCGGTGAGGGGACTTTTCAGCTTGGGGAAACTGGCGCCGCTCCCGAGGTGGTGGCGATATTTGATGAATTAGGCGTTGTTTTCACCAAGACGCCTCTGCTTCCCAAAACGAAATCCTAGAAACCGGCTATTGCCGTAGAAAAAGGGCATGAAAAAACATCTGGTTTTTATTGGAATAACCGGAATAGCGGTTTTTGCCGGATGCAGGGGAACCCCCAAAGAAACACGCCTCCAATGGACCGCTCCTCCGCCGGTCCAGGATCAGCGGTTGTATCTTATTATAGATCACAAAAACAGCGTCATAGGAGAGACTGTCCCCGGCTGGGTAAACCGGTATGACAATGGGGGTCTGCGGATGATCGAATATCTTTTGGAATATCAAGATAAATATGTCTTCATCGGCAAAAACAGCGGTACCAACTTCAATGCCTTACGGCAGTGGGTTTCAGGATTTAGAATTTCCCATGACTTTGCCCGGTTGGTTTCTGATCGAATTCAGGCTCGCCTTACCCATGCCGCGGTATCTTTTCCGGATCAAGATTATGGCGCGTTTTTCGAGGTCGCGGTGAAGGCATCCTCCGATGCGGTTTACCGCGGGGCGGTTAAAGAAGCCGATTTCTGGATTAAAAAGCGGTACTTTAAGGAAAACGGCGTTGCCGTTGACAGGGAAGCCTATGATTTTCTTATCTTAGTCAGCATTGATAAAATACTGCTTAAATCCCAGATAGACGCGATACTCAACAATACGGAAGTAGCCATTCCTCCTACACAAGATCAGATCGCTGCGGTAAACCGGATTAAGGCCGTTTTTTACGACGGGTTTTGAAAGGAAACCCGCGTTATCCCGGGCTAATCCGTTTCCTTCAAAGCAAGCTCTTCACGGGCAAGGGCTTTCGCATTCTCAAGAAACGACGCGATGGCTATGCCCGCCGCCCGCATCTCCCGGACGCTTTCCGTTACCTCCCGCGAAACCCGCTCCAGCTTCTTCATCTCCTCATATATCAAACCGCTCTGCCGGTGGATAAGGCCCGCCCTCTCAAGGACAAGCCCCG
>JAITHW010000175.1 GCA_031279815.1 Treponema sp.
CTTCCCGTCTCCGATATCGCCGCTTCTGGCGCCCCGGATAATGGCTTCAATCGTGGGGTTCACGAAGGCGTCGTTTACCGCGATTTCAATACGCACCTTTTTCAAAAGATTCACCTCCATCTCAACCCCCCGGTAATGTTCGGTATACCCCTTCTGCTGGCCGCAGCCCAGGGCGTTGGTAATTGAGATTTTGTACACCTCGATCTTGTACAGTTCCTGCTTAACGTCGTTCAGCTTATGGGGCTGGATATAGGCGATAATGAGTTTCATAATGCCGCCTCCTTACATATTGCTGAAAATCTGGAAGCCCGTATAGGCTTCGCTCTTATGCTCGCTGAGATCCAGCCCCATCAGTTCTTCCTTGGGGCTTACCCGTAACCCAAGGGCGGCTTTAATGGCGGTAAAGAGGAGCAGGCTTGTAAGCCCGGACCATCCGCCCACAGACAGGACCCCTATGAGCTGTATCCCAAGCTGGGCGAAGCCTCCGCCGTGAAGCAGGCCCAGGGCGGCGCCTTCCACATTGCCCCAGATACCTACGGCTACCGTACCGAAGACGCCGCAGACAAGATGTACCGACGAAGCGCCTACGGGGTCATCAATTTTGAGCCCCTTATCGATAAACTCCACTGAAAACACCACGATTACTCCTCCGATGAGACCGATAACAATAGACGCCCCCGGAGAAACTACCGCGCAGGGGGCGGTGATTGATACAAGCCCCGCTAATATCCCGTTCATGGTCATAGACACATCGGGCTTTTTGAACCAGAGCCATGAAACCGTTAAGGCTCCCACCGCGCCTGCGGAAGCGGCTAAACAGGTGGTTACCGCGACTCTGGCAAGAATGGAACCTCCGGCTCCGACGGCCGTACCGGTAGAAGCCGCGTTAAATCCATACCAGCCGAACCAGAGGAGCAGGACCCCTAGACAGGCAAAGGGGATGTTGTGTCCCGGAAACGCTTTGACCGAAAGGTTCCCGTCGGGTCCTTTCACATACTTGCCAAGCCGGGGCCCGATAACCGCGGCGCCTGTCAGGGCGGCCCATCCGCCTACCGAATGGACCACCGTGGAACCTGCGAAGTCATAGAACCCGAGTTTTGAAAGCCATCCGCCGCCCCAAATCCAGTGTCCCTGAATGGGATAGATGAAAGCGGAGATAAAACAGCTATAGATCAGATAGGACTTGAACTGGGTCCGTCCCGCCATAGCTCCGGAAACAATGGTAGCCGCGGTGGCGGCGAATACCACTTGGAAAAACCAGCTCCTGTAAAACCCTCCGGCTTCGCCGGTAACTTCCATAGGCCCCTTGAAAAAATCGGAAGCCCCTATGAGACCTCCCCAAGCATCCGCGCCGTACATAAAACCCCAGCCTACAGCCCAATATACCAGGGCGCCGAAGCAGAAGTCCATCAGATTTTTCATGGCGATATTGGAAGCGTTTTTTGCACGGGTAAGTCCGGTTTCGACCAAGGCAAAACCCGCCTGCATGATGAACACCAAAAGGGCGCCGATGAATAACCAGATCATATCCACCGCAAATTCCCAGGAATTCATATCTCCATCTTCGGCAAAGAGGCAGAATCCTGTAGACAGGATAAGTATTCCTGCCAAGAGCATCTTTTTCCGCATCTTTATATCCTCCTATAGATTGCTGAGTATTATTTAAGCAAGGACCATGCCAAGTTGAAAAAAGAGTTGATGCCGGGACCGTTTCCGGCGATCCTGCGGGTATGCTGTTCTATTTTTATACATAAACGTAATATATTGGAATAAAGAAATATTTAGGCAAGCTATTACGGCTTTTCTTTATAAATACCTGGATTATGGGATACATAGGGTGTAATAAATAATACTAAAATGTAATAATAAAAAAGCAATGATACATTTGTGTAATTTTTAACGGACGTATCGGATGCAGTTACCCTGTAATACTATACGGAATTTTTTCATAATTCCGAAACACGTTCTTGTAATTGCATAAATAGTGCATAATATTGTATATATATACCCAATGAAAGAGAATATTATCAATAACAATGAGCGGGCGGAAGTGCTTGTCCGCGCTTTGCCGTATATTCAGAAATACCAGGGTAAGACTATGGTGGTTAAGTACGGCGGGAACGCAATGATCAGCGCGGGTCTCAAGGCCGCGGTCATCCAAGATGTAATACTCATGGCTTGTGTGGGTATCAGGATCGTATTGGTCCACGGAGGGGGACCGGAAATCGAAGCGGCGCTTCGCGCGGCAGGTAAGGAGAGCCGTTTCGTCCGAGGGCTTCGTTATACCGATGAAGAAACTATGGAAATCGTTCAGATGGTCCTCTGCGGCAAGGTAAACAAGGATATCATCTCCCTGATCCAGCAGGGCGGCGGCCGGGCCATAGGTATTTGCGGTATTGACTGCGCTATGCTTAAAGCGCGGCGGCTTAAATCCGGCGGGGAAGACCTTGGTTTTGTCGGGGAAATTGAAACTGTGGATACTTCGGTTTTAGACTCGATCCTGGACTCCGGGGCAATTCCCGTGGTTTCTACGGTAGCCCTAGGCGCTGAAGAAGAGGCGGGCCGTGTATTCAATATAAACGCGGATATTGCCGCCGCCAAGATAGCCGCGGCAATGCAGGCGGAAAAGCTCCTCCTCATGACCGATGTGCAGGGTTTACTGCGGGATGTACACGATCCGGATTCTCTGATTAAGGTTGTCACGAAAGCCGGACTGGAGGCGCTGAAAAAGGAGGGCATCGTGAGTAAAGGCATGATCCCCAAGGCGGATTGCTGCGCCCTTGCGCTGGATGGGGGCGTGAAGAAGGCCCATATCATTGACGGACGCCTTCCCCATGCGCTGTTAATCGAACTCTTCACCGATGAGGGGATCGGGACCATGATTGAGGGATGATCCGTCCCTTTAAGGAGTGTATATGACCGATGTTTTTATGAATACCTATCACCGGCTGCCGGTAACCTTTACTCACGGGCAGGGGGTGTGGCTTACCGATGCGGCGGGTAACCGGTATCTGGATTTTACTTCAGGTATTGCGGTGAATTGTTTGGGACACGGGCATCCATCGCTGGTTAAGGCTGTTTCCGATCAGGCGGCCCGGCTTAACCATGTCTGCAATTATTATCAGAGCGATGTGTCTGCGGCCTTTGCGGAGCAGCTTGTGGCCGCCTGCGCTCCGGCGGGGATGCGCAAGGTCTTTCTGGCTAATTCCGGCGCGGAAGCTAACGAAGGGGCTTGTAAGATCGCCCGGAAGTATTCCCTCAAGAAGTACGGCCCCGGACGCCATATCATCGTAACCCTCAAGGGCAGTTTCCACGGAAGAACCATCACCACCCTTTCGGCCACCGGGCAGGACAAGTTCCACAAGGACTTCGGCCCCTTTACCGAGGGGTTTCGGTTCATTCCTGCGGGGGATATTACCGCTTTGGAGCAGGCTCTGGATCAAACCTCCGTAGCGGGTCTCCTCATAGAAGCTATCCAAGGTGAAAGCGGGATTCTCCCTCAAGGCGCCGCTTACATCGAAGCCGCGGCAAAACTCTGCGCCGAGCGGGATATCCTTCTCATGTTTGATGAAATACAGTGCGGGATAGGAAGAACAGGAACGTTTCTCGCATGTGAAGCCTATCGGGTAAAACCAGACATTGTTACCTTAGCCAAAGGGCTTTCCGCAGGAGTGCCGTCGGGCGCCGTGCTGGCTGGGGACAAGGCTGCGGATGTGTTTGAGACCGGGGATCACGGCAGTACCTTTGGAGGAAACCCCCTGGCCGCGGCCGCCGGGCTTGTGGTGCTGGAAACCGTAAATAATCCCGCTTTTCTCAAAGGCATTGCCGGAAAAGGGGATCGGATACGGGCCGCCCTTCACTCCTGGAATCATCCCCGTATTAAGGACATCCGGGGCCGGGGGCTTATGATTGGGGTGGACATCGCTTCTCCCGCATGGGATATACTGGAGGCAGCCTTGGCAAAGGGGCTCCTAATCCTCTCTGCGGGGGCGAACACCCTCCGCTTCCTCCCGCCTTACATCATCACCGATGATGAGATTGATCAGGGACTGGATATCTTGAAGGGAATCGTGTAATTCAGCGGCGCCGAATCACAAGGGGGGAAGGGCAGGGAGACGGGGCGGCACGGGTTGTAATTTTGCGCAAAAAAACGGAAATTTTGCCGGCTGTGTGTAAGGAGGTGTTGTACAAAGTATGATGGGAAAAATAGGCTCGGATCGAAACGTGTAATTCATTATAATACAATGAATTGACCTTATTGGTTTTATAATTTCATCATACTTTGCCGCTCATCATCGAATTTTAAACTGCTGCCTTGGAAGTATGGCTTGTTGACACATCCGTTATAAATAAGATATATTTTTTCTAAGAACTAGCGGATACCTAGGATAGGGTGTTTGACTGGTAATGCGAGGGTGGTGAAATTGGAAGACACGCCAGACTTAGGATCTGGTGCCGAAAGGTATAGGGGTTCAAGTCCCCTCTCTCGCAATTCGTTATCCTATAGAGAACAGCGTCTTAATTAACATGGCATCGTACGCTTATTCTGCATATTAGGCGCCCGGCGGTTCGCCGGAGATGAGACGTGTACCGTCCGTATAATTCGCATCTGCGTTTAGTATTCTCCCGGCTTGTAAGGCGTTATAGATATCTCAGGCGCTCTAATTGAACCGGCACAGTATATGTATCTATGATTTTGCAAAAGTTTCCCAAACATTACGCTGCTTTATAGAACGCATACTATTTACAAAATTTATCCTGTTTTTTAGGCTTTTGTAAGGGCTTCCGGTTACATCAACCGCCGCATACCCGCTTTCGGCTTTAGGGGCTTTTTAAAAATAAATGCCTGCGGATGATGTGACCCCCCGCGCTTATTGGGACTGCTCAACCGGCGTAAGTTTTGCCGTTAAAACAGGAAGCCGAAGGCTTTAGCATTTAGTTTCTCTGCGACCGGCGCCGTCACAAAAGCGCCGCTGTTTTTATGGGGCGTGACATATTCTTTTTGGAGTATGGTTTTAATCTTTATCTTTAATTAAGGGGTTCTTTACTTCACTCCGGAAAGCCGTTTAAACGCGGTATCGACCGATTTTGTCTCTTTCAATTCCTTTCTATATAAGAATATATGGTATAATACTAAGGACGCGAAATCGAATGGATTGTATGAAAAAATAAAATGGCGCAAAGGCACGCTTTGTTCCAAAAAAGCAGATACGATTTCAACCAATAGCTTGCAGTTATACTATCTATTAGAATGTATAGGGCTATGCAAAACCGCTTAAGCTTTATAAAGATACAAAAAGTTTTGATATACCGGCCGGGGTATATTGCAAACGGTTACTTGGCCTTCCTGTCTTGTATTTCTAAAAGAAGGTTAATCTGTTTTAAGATATAGTTCTGAAATTCAGGAGCAAGCTCCTTATAGAGACTTACTAATTTGGTAAACTCTTCCTGAGGATTCTGGATGAACATTTCACCTTCACCGGTTTTGAGCCACCCGGCATTCACGCTAAAAGAAGCGCTAATCAGTTTAACAAGCCTGGCATTGACCTTCCGCTTTTCTACTTCAACTCCGGCAAGATACCCGCTGGAAAGAGACAGTACCCGGGAGAATTGAACTTGAGAGAGATGCAAAGCCTCACGGACCTGTTTGACACGGCGGTTTATAGTTACGACTGTTGTAGAATCATTTTTCATTGCTTCTTCATAATATCATACACAAAAGCAGTTAGGCAAGGCTATTTTCCATCATTCAATTTGACTCTGTAGTATGATTGCCGGGCCGATAGTACCGATTCCCGTATTTGTTCATTGTTATTCGTGAGTATGCATATTATTCGAGCCGCCGATTTGATCTTCTTCCCAGTCTGCAAGTTTTCGGTGCAGGGTCTTGCGGCCTATGGCGAGAACCTCCGCGGTTTTGCTCTTATTTCCCTTGAGGAAGGAAAGGGTGTCCCGGATGATAATCTTCTCCGCATCTTCAAGAGTCGTACCTAAAGGAATCCGTATCCAGCCCTCGTCGCTCTTAGTTCGCACCGTGGGAGGCAGGTCGTCTTCGGTAATGACCGGCCCTTTAGCCATAACCACCGCGCTTTCCATACAGTTCCGCAATTCCCGGACATTGCCCGGCCAGTCGTAGGCGTAGACTGCGGCCCTGGCTCGTTCATCAATGCCTTCTATGGGCTTGTTATTTTCCGCGGAAAATTCTTTGAGAAAAGAGGTGATGAGTAAGGGCAGGTCGTCCTTCCGTTCCCGCAGAGGGGGAATGAGAATATTGATTACATTAAGACGGAAGTAGAGGTCTTCCCGAAAATTCCCCTTCTCAATCTCTGCTTTGAGGTCTTTGTTAGTGGCCGCCACGATCCGCACATCGGTTTCGATGGTTTCTTCCCCTCCGACCCGTTCAAATTCTTTTTCCTGCAAAACCCGTAAGAGCTTAATCTGGATGTTCTGATCGATCTCTCCGATTTCATCCAGAAAAAGGGTTCCTTCATTAGCAAGCTCAAAACGCCCCCGCCTTCGGGCCGACGCGCCGGTGAAACTTCCCTTCTCATGGCCGAAGAGTTCGCTTTCCAAAAGGCTGGCCGACAGCGCGGCGCAGTGGGCTTTGACCAAGGGCTTTCCCTTTCTGGGGGACAGCGCATGGATGGCGTCGGCTACCAGTTCCTTACCCGCCCCGGACTCGCCTGTGATCAGCACCGAAGCCTTTGAAGGCGCCACCCGGCTTATGGTGTCAAAGACTTTCCGCATAGGCGCGCTGGTACCGATTATGGTCTCAAATTGCTTTTGATGTTCCAGCTCCTCTTCTATCCGCCGGTGCTTGAGGATCAGTTCCCGGTTCTGGAGAGCCCGTTTGACCAGCAGGGACAGACGATCCAGATTCACCGGTTTGGTCAGAAAATCATAGGCCCCGTTCCGCATGGCCGCCACCGCGGTCTCCACGGTGCCGTGACCTGTGAGCATAATCACCGGGATCCCCGGGCTCTCTCCCAGTATACGCTTCAAGAGTTCTTCCCCGCTCAACCCCGGCATCCGCAGGTCGGTGATCACCAGATCTATATCCCCCTTTTGAAACCGCTTCCACCCCTCATCCCCAAGGGCGGCGGTAACTACTTCATGCCCGTCCATTTCCAGCGCGGCTGCAAGCCCTTCCCGGATATTTTTTTCATCGTCCACTATCAGAAGTCTAAATTTCATAATGCCCCTTCCCGCAATGCTTTCGTATCATTATACTTTATAAGCCGCCGTTCTTTCTGAGGAATAGGCAGAGTAATGGTAAAACAGCTCCCCTCCCCGGATTTAGACTTGACCGTAATTTCCCCTTGGTGTTCCCGGATTATCTTAAAAACCAGGGTAAGCCCCAGGCCGGAACCGGTTTCTTTGGTGGTAAAATAAGGCTCAAAAATCTTTGAAAGGTGTTCCTCTGGAATACCGATGCCTGTATCATATACCTGAATATGTATCTCCGCTTCCTGGGCTTCGGTTTTTATGGTGAGCGTACCTCCTTCCGGCATGGCGGCAATGGCGTTCTTAATGAGGTTAAGCAGCGCCTGCTTCATGTATCGTTCGTCAAAGTCAATATCCGGCAGTTCCTGAGCAAGCTCAAGGATGCAGGCAATACGGGCGTCTTCCAGCTCAAATCCTACGAATTCGGTAAGTTCCCCAATAAGGGTATTGATATTTCCCCTCCGAAAATCCATGTCCATAGGACGCGTTGCAAAGAGAAAGTCCACCACAATGCCATTAAGCCGGTCGATCTCCTCGTTGACCACCGCAATATATTTATTTATAAGATTAAAATATTTCTGGGCGCTCTGCTCCCGTTCTTCCGATTCCTCCGGCTCATAGGCTTTACCGTACAATGCTTGATTGGCGATCATAGCTTTTTGGATCAACTGGATATGGATGGAAAGAGACCCCAGAGGGTTCTTTATTTCGTGGGCTACCCCGGCAGCCAGGGTGGTTAAACTGGCTAGGCTTTCCATCCGCCGCATCCGGGCTTCTTTGCTTCGTTTTTCAGTGATATCTTCCACATAGAGCAGGGACCCGGAAACTTGCCGATCTTGAACCAGAGGCAAAACGCTGATACTGAGGAGCCGCTGTTTACCCTTGGTTTCCACATCGAATTCCCGTTCCAATACCCGGTCGCCATTCAATAGGGAGATTTCAAAAAAATCCGCCACTTTTTCATCCCGCACCGCCGTCCAGATAGGCTCGCTACCCTGTTCATCATATCTTATGGAAAGAAACCGTTCGGCGCACTTATTGGCCAAGATCAAGGTGTGTTCCGTATCGCAGACGAGAATCCCGTCAGTAAGGGAATCCAGCACGGTTTCAAGCCGGTCGATTTCAGCCGCCGTGGAAACCAGCAGATCCCGGATCTGCTCTTCGGTCATCTTATTCAGTTTTTGCAAAGCCCTTTTGATAAACTGTCTCATATATTCACCTTAACTATAAGTTAGGAGGCGGAATGGGGAAAACAAGGCCGGGAAAGACGCTATGGTAGTTAATGGTAGTCCTTATATAGCCTCCGGACCGGTATTCAACCAAGCTGTTTTGCAGGTTCGGCAGAGACCAGACGGGTTCCTGCCGCGGGCTTGACTTCATAAATCACGGGATGGAAACCAAAGATCCGCTCATAATCTTCCAACCGGCGCATATATTCTTCAACGGCATTTTCCTTGATAATCGTATAGGTACAACCCCCAAATCCTTGGCCGGTCATTCGGGAGCCTAGAACCCCGTCAATTTCCTGGGCTCGTTTTACCAGCCAGTCGATTTCGGGGCAGGATACCTCATAGAGATCCCGCAGGCTCTCATGGGAATGGAGAATAAGTTTGGAAAGAGTCTGAAAATCCGTCTTAGCAAGCGCTTCTTCCGCATCATAAACCCGCCTGAGTTCTTGAACAACATGCATACTGCGCCGCCGGATCTCTTCAGGAAGATTTCCCATGGATTCAATCAAATCCGCGGTAACAAAATCCCGCAAGCTGGTTCCCGGCTTTTTCTGAGCAAGCAGTTCAAGTCCTTTCTTTATATTATGACGGCGTTCTTTCAGTTCTTCCTCTACCCCTAGGCGAGGTACCCTGGAATCCATGACGAGGATCTTATACTCGGAAATACTTGATTGGACCGGTGTTACTTCCAAGGTGGTCTCATCCACCACTAAAAACTGATCTTCCTGGGCGGACAGGGCAATGGCATAATCAATAGGAGTGATCTGCTTCCCGAAAAATACCTTTTGAGAGGCGATAAGCCGGTTTAAAAGATCGTCATTCTCAATAGGAGCCTTAAAAAAGCCCTGTAGAGCTACGGCGGCGGCTACTTCTATAGCGGAAGAAGAAGCAAGCCCGATATGCTGAGGAATATTCCCGGCCATGGTAAAATTAAGCCCTTTGACCGGATAACCCAGCTCCGCAAACACATGGATAGCGACCTTGATATAGTTAGCCCACCGGTCCTCCCGTTTATATTTGAGATTAACCAGAGTGGTACGCTTTCGTTCCTCCGGATCCGCAGCATAAAAACGGAGGGAACTATCCTTACGGGCGCTTACCGCCACTCGGATATACCGGTCGATCGCCGAAGAGAGGAACAATCCGGCTTTTGGCTCGCCATGTTCACCCAGGTAATGAACCCTGCCGGGCGCTTCGGCAATGACCACAGCTTCAGATCGGTCGGCGTCTAACTCGTATTCCTTACGATGGATGGGACCGATATCCAACATGTATTAAAACCCTCGCAACAACCTAAATAAAAAGATACCCAATATCTTTACAGCTATCCAAAACATCCCAAACTTACTCTCATAAGTCCGCAGTTTAGTTCCTGTTTCTTCCTACTCTCCGGAGATATTTTGAAGGAATTTTCCTGGACCCGCGTATAATCCAAGCTTCCTGCCCTACGGACGTAACTTTCAGTGCAGCCCCGCCGCAGTATGTTTATAACGGCGCTCAAGTCCACGTCTGGTTTGCTCCCGCAACCTTCACATCCCTATCATCAGATAATAAACCACATCTTAATGCCGGCTATTTTTAATGCAATCTATACTTATGACATATAATATAGCAAAATCCGGTATAGTTCAACAAAAATGATAAAAAATTTTTGCCTGGGGATAGGCCGGCTGGGTTTTTATATATTAAACCATGTTTTTATAGTATAGTTACAATTTAAGACATCAGTGAAGCGGCCCTGGTAATAATTTTCGGTAAGTAGGGAAAAAAAGAATAAAAAAAGGAGAGGAGGGTATTGACTTGCGGGTATGAGGGTTGGTATATTATTAATTGTCATACGGATACGGATTGTTACCGGTTCGGTTGCGTGCCCGCTTTTTTA
>JAITHW010000234.1 GCA_031279815.1 Treponema sp.
AAAATAATTTCGGCAATGCGCCCCGGCCTGAGCGGAATCGGTTCAATTGTTTTTCGGGACGAGGAAGCAATTGTCGCGAGGTCAGGAAAAACAGTGGAAGCGTGTTACCGTGAGATTATCGGTCCCTATAAAGCGGAATTGGAAGCGTGGTATTATGAACGGCAAAATATCATAACATATTTCCTGTTGATATTTGTTACCGCGTGGGTTATTGTTCTGCCCCGATCGGAAATCTACCGCCGGATATGGCCGTCTTTGCCGTCTTTGCCGGAAACCTTGCGGAGTAATACCAAATGAAAAAATATTTAAGATAAGCATTGGATTTGTTTTCAACAACCACGGCATCGATATTTGGAATATAAAGCAGGAATACTGTTGATGTTCCCGGTGTTTTATAAGATAATCATAGTATGAAGCGACGCTTACCCATAGGCATGCATGATTTTATCGGTCTTCGAGAAGACGGTTACTGCTATGTTGATAAAACCATCCGGATTTATGAGCTGATAAACAGTTCCGGCAGGGCTTTTTTCTTATTCAGACCCCGGCGTTTTGGAAAGTCCTTGCTCCGCTCGACCTTGGGTGCTGTCTTTGAGGGTAGTGTTCGGCGAGATGAAAGGTCGGCCTGCGCTCGCCATCAGCAGCCTTTATCCTATCAGCGGCGGCGGACGGCCCGGTGTTGGTAATAACGCCGTTTCATCTGCTTTTTAGTGGGTTATATGCCCTTATCCGGTTTCTTTAATAGAAATACTGCGGCTCGCGCTTCTAGGCAGGAGATAAGAGCCGGCAAAGGGGTTGTGAAAAGTTTATGGTACACGCCATTTCACCGCTTCAAAAGGAAATCGTCAACTGGATTATCGCGGTAAATGAAGAAGGCGAGCCGCCTAATAAGGACGGCGCTCATGTTATGCGGGCTTTTCAGGGCGGCTTTATCCGTAGTATGCCTTATACCTGTTATATGCCGGTGGCCAACAAGGTTTTGCTCTACATCTATGAGGAAGGGGCGAATAATTCACCCATTTCACGGGCGGTTTTTAAGAAGACCTGTGAGCCGATCAAAAAATTGCTGCTGGAAGGCGCGGATTTTATCAATGACCTTGCAATGGAAGATTATGTAAAAATAATGGATAAATCCCGGTCTGAACAATGGATAGAAGAACGGCACGCGCCATTCTGGCGCAGGTATGAAGATTTCTATCCTCACGAGATTGAGCGTCTTACATTCGTATGTACCCATTGGTTTATCCCTAAAGCCAAGCTCTATAGATTTCAAAAGCTGATCTAATACGCTTTCAGGCTTATACCGCAATATATCCCGCTCTTTAACCCGCGAATAAAACACCCGCTTTCGTATTCAGCCTTAGTTACATTTCTCTATTCCAGCAAAGCCGCGGACCCTGAAATGATCTCCGTTACCTCTTGCGTAATGCTTGCCTGCCTGACCCGGTTATAGTGAATCTGTAGGCTTGCAAGCATCTCTTCCGCGTTTTTCGACGCCTCGTCCATTGCCGCCATCCGGGCGCTCTGCTCGCTGACATAGGCTTCCACCAGAGAACCGTAGACAATGCCTTTAATGTAGAAAGGGACCAGCGCGTCAAAAACCGCTTTTTCAGAAGGCAGGTATTCAAAACGCAGTTCCACCCGCTTTTGTCCGCCGCTTTGGGCGATTTCTTTCTGAATCTTTTCGGCATTCAGGGGCAACACCTGCCGCACCGCAGGCGCCAGCTTTACGGTGCTGTGCATGTGGGTATATACGATATGGACTTCATCAAATGCGCCCCACAGGTATTGAGAGACTATATAACCCGTGATTTCTGCGGCGTCGTCCATATCGGGCAGCCGGGACTTGAACGAAAAGTTTTCAAGAATCGAATAGGGAGAGTGCATGAAATAACGGTAGCCGATAGAACCGATGAGTATCAGGAGGGGATTCTTCAGCCCTGCGCATAAAGAATTGACACACCGGTAAATATTGGCGTTATACCCGCCGGCTAATCCCCTATCGCTGGTAATAACAAGTACCGCGGAATGAAACTTGCCGTCTGTTTTGGATTTGCTGAAAAGATCGCTGTCCACATTCCCGGCGCAGGATAGAATATCATACATAGATTTATGAATCCTGTTGAAAAACGGCTCCGTGTCCTCCAGAATCCGCCGGCCTTTACGCAGTTTCGCGGTAGAAATCAGATTCATCGCCTTGGTTACCTGCAGCGTCTGCCTGACCGCCCGCATCCGCAGTTGGACGTCCCGTAAATTCGCCATAATGTCCCCTAGTTTTTCTGTTTGTAATTCTCTACCGCGGCCCGTAAATCCTGTTCCGTTTCCATCGTAAGAGTTCCCGTTTGGGCGATGGTATCCAAAACCGTTTTATGCTCCCCTTTGAGATGCTCCAGAAAACTCCGGATAAACGGATTCACCTGATCCTTGGTAATATCGATCAGATAACCGTTGAGGGAGACAAACAGAACCACCGCCTGTTCCGCCATTGCAAAAGGAGCGAATTGGGGTTGTTTGAGAACCTCCATGAGCCGCTCCCCTTGGGCCAGTTTATCTTGGGTAGCCTTGTCCAGATCGCTGCCGAATTGGGCAAAGGCCGCCATTTCCCGGTACTGGGCAAGATCGAGACGCAAGCGTCCTGAAATCTTGCGGATAGCCTTGGTTTGGGCGGATCCCCCTACCCGGCTTACCGAGAGCCCTACGTCTATGGCAGGTCTGAACCCCGAATTGAACAGCTCCGAATCAAGGAAGATTTGCCCGTCGGTGATAGAAATGACATTAGTCGGAATATAAGAAGAGATATCTCCCGCCTGAGTTTCAACAATGGGAACCGCAGTTATGGACCCGCCCCCTTTCTGCCGGGACAACTTGGCTGCCCGCTCCAAAAGCCGGGAATGGAGATAAAACACATCCCCAGGGAAGGCTTCCCGTCCGGGAGGTCTGCGGAGCAACAGGGAAATGGTACGATAGGCTACGGCATGTTTTGACAGATCATCGTAGACCACAAACACATCCTTTCCCTGGTGCATAAAGTGTTCCGCCATAGCCACCGCTGAATAAGGTGCGATATATTGCAGCGCCGCGGAATCCGAAGCGGAAGCCAGCACTACAAAGGTGTAGTCCATAGCGCCGAAGCGTTCCAACTGTTTAATAATCGCCGCCACAGAAGAAGATTTTTGACCTATGCCGCAGTATATGCAGTATACGTTCTCGCTTTTTTGGTTGATAATCGCATCGATAGCTAGGGCGGTTTTGCCGGTCTGCCGGTCGCCGATGATCAGTTCCCGCTGCCCCCGCCCGATGGGAATCATGGCGTCCACTGAGAGGATACCGGTTTGCAGGGGCTGATCCACACCGCCCCGATCAATCACCGGCGCGGCCGGATGTTCAATAGGCCGGAATGCCTCGGCTTCCACCGGACCCTTGCCGTCTATGGGGATTCCCAAGGGATTCACCACCCGCCCCAACAGGTTGGGACCTGCCGGAACCGACACGACCTTTCCGGTTCCCCGGGCTTCCTCCCCATCCTTTACTAAGGATTCCCCGGAGAGCAGAACACAGCCTACCCCGTCTTCCAGCAGATTTAAAACGATTCCGGTTGCGCCTGATGCAAATTCCACCAGCTCCCCATAAACCGCTTTATCCAATCCATGGACGGTTGCCACTGCATCTCCAACTTGACCGACGAACCCTAGGGAACTGGAAGCGGCCTTCCCCTCCCAATGCTGAATTTGTTCTTCTAAAACCTTGGTGAGATCTCCGAAATTTACCATGCAACCCCTTCGGCAGCGCCGGTCCCCTGTAAATGGGCTGCCATTTTTTGTATCAGCAAGCGCAGACTCGCATCCACCGATTCACTGCCTATCCGCAGCCGGTATCCTCCCAGCAACTCCGGGACTATCTGAGGGATCAGTCTAATCTCCTTAGCCCCCAAGGCGCGCCCTATCCCCTGCTTCACTGTTTCTTGCAGGGTTTCCTGAAATTCCCTGTCTAAAGGAAACGCCGAATCAACCCTGACTATGAGAACCCCGTTTTTACGATCCCGCAACGTTTCAATTCCCTCAAGAAGCGCCGCGCCGTTACGCCGAGTACCCAATCCCTTTCGTACCAAAAGCACGAGAAGACGGCACGCGTATTCTATTCCCCTCCCCGAAGCTCCGGTCTTTTCCATACTCTGCCGGATCATGCGCTCTATCCGGTTTGCTGAAGTATTCCCGGAAACCACTCCGGGAATCTTTTGGATGCAGGGGAGCAGTACCTTGAGGGCTGCTAGTCCCTCTTCAAGAGCTTCCTGGCCCTCACCTACCGCGCGGACAAAAGCCGAAGCCCACCGTTCCGGTACAAACATACTACTGTTTCCCTACTTCCTGCAAAAGCAGCCCGGCAAGCCGGCGGCTGTCCTCTTGAGTAAGCTCCCGCTGGAGCAGCCGACTTGAAGCGCCGATCACCAGCGCGGCGGCTTCGGCCCGGAACAGGGCCATTGCGGCCCGCTGTTCCGCTTCGATTTGTTTGTGGGCATTGGCGATCAGGCTGTTCGCCCCTTCCCTCGCTTTTTCGATAATCTGAGCCGCCTCCTGCCGGGCTTTCTCCCGGGAAGCCTCGAGAATAGCTTTCGTCTCTCCTTGGACATCTTTCAAGCGGTCCTCATACTGCCGTATTAACGCCTTAGCCTCCTGCCTATCCTTTTCCGCCTCATCAATACTATGCTGAATCTTATTCGCCCGATCCTCCATAAACTTGGTTACCCGTTTAAACAACGCCACCCGCAGTACCGCAAAGAGGATTCCAATATTGATGAGGGTAATCAGAAAGGTACTGATTGAAAGATCAATCACGGCCTACGCCTTTGTGAAGACAAGGATAGCAATAACAAACCCGTAAATGGCCGTTGCTTCCGCCAGAGCGATACCCAAAAAGAAGACCGTCATGATTTTGCCCGATGCTTCAGGCTGCCGGGAGATAGCTTGGGCGGTTCCCCCGGTCGCTATGCCGATACCGATACCCGCACCGATACCCGCGATTACCGCTATACCGGCTCCGATAAGAAATAACAGGTTGGTTTCCATAATAAAATTATACACTCCTTTAAATTATTGTGATAGTTCCTCAACCTCTACCGCTTCGGAAACAAACAAAGTGGTCAAAAAGGTGAAGACCACCGCCTGAATCAGTCCGTCAAAGAAATCAAAGTACACCGATAATACTACCGGAATTACCAGGGGTATGGGAAGGGCTTCTTCAACAAGAAGCATGATGATAAATCCCCCTAAGATATTGCCGAAAAGCCGGAGGCACAGAGACAGGGGGCGGATGATGTATTCCAAAAGGTTAAAGGGCAGCATCATCGGGACAGGCTGGAAGAGCTTGGCAACCCACCCCTTTATGCCTCTGGCTCGCAGCCCACCGATCAAGACTATCATAATCGATAAAACCGCCAAAGCCGCGGTGAAATTAATGTCCCTGGCTGGAGGTTTGATGGTAAAGGGCGGTTCAAGATGAAAGGCGGAAAGCGAAAGGGGCGAAATAGCCGGTATAAAGTTCGCAACCAGAAGGAACAAGAATACCGTCCCCACATAGGGTCCATAAACTTTAGCCCGATGCCCAAAATACTCATGGGAAAAGTTGTTCAAGAATTCAATCATGGCTTCTAAGAACGCCTGGGGACCCTTGGGAATTTGTTTCAAATTACGGGTCAGCAGGAGAGAAGCGCCGATCAGAATCCCCATCACGGCCCACGAAACGATCACCGTTTCATTGATATCGATCCCGGTAATCTCTTTGCCGAAAAAAGTAATAGACGTCCCCTCTGGGAAGGGGATGAATATTACCGTTTTGAATTCCTCCAAAGACTCTTTAATATCCATGGTGTAACCACCATACCATATTTTATTAGCAGGGATCAAGCCTGTTTTTATAGAAAAAAACAAAAAATATCTTAAATCTATACCGTAAAAAACCGGTATGCAAATACGGGGGTCAAGGGCTTTTCCGAATCCCTTGGGAATCCCTTTTGCCCGGTTAAAATTAAAGGCATGGTACTTGAAATGCCCGGACAATCACATTAATATAGAAGCAATGAAGTCGGCGGAGTTGCTGAATGATAAAGCATTCGGCTTCCTGTTTTGACGGCAGGGCTTACGCCGGTTCAACCGGCGCAGGGGTCTCATAGGCATTTATTTCTATAAAGTCCCCGGGCCCCGGGTTGACTTTAGGTTTTAGTTTCGCAGGCTTTACGGTTTTACCCGCTCAAGCCTTCGAGCAAAACCCATGTCAAATAACACCGGACTTCGCTTTCGGTTCTTTGACAGCATATAAGAAAACAAGGAGAGTTGTCAAGAATGTTGTTACAGAACTTTTTCATCGCGCTTTAAACCTAAAGGCTTGGGGTATTAAGGCGGCCCTTTGTAAAAGCCAAGGTGTACGTCTCGGCTTTTAGAAGGGTGTCTGACTTCAGTTTAGTATAAAACATGAGCGATAAAGCTCTAAAAAGTTTGGGATAGGAGTTTTGGGATGAAAAAAATCGGTGTACTAGGCGGTATACTCATTATCCTTGGGGGGGCGGCGTTTTTTTTCGGCTGGGTTCAGCTTGCGGTTCCTCCGGGAGCCTATGGGGTGATGCGTTCTAAAACCCATGGGCTGGATCCTCATATAATCCGGGAAGGGAACATCCGCTGGGTTTGGTATAAACTCATTCCCGGCAATGTAGATATTCAGGTGTTTACCCTGCGTAGGATAACCCGTTCCTTTAAAATCAGGGATGCGCTCCCTTCGGGCAGTGAATATGCTTCTTTCGCGGGATTTGCCATTGATTTTTCCTATGAGACAGATGCGGCCCTTTCCTTCGCGGTTAAACCGGATTCCCTTATCTCCCTTATGGATGAGCAAAATATCACGGATCAGCAGGGTTTAGAGGCTTTTGAAACGGAACTTGCGGATCAAATCGAGGCTTTTGCCCTACAGCGCCTGCGGCTCTATATGGGAGATGAGCAGAAAATCGAGGAAATTCTACATTCCGGTTCGAGCGCCCGGCTTGAGCGGGATCTGGCGGAGGCGTTCCCCGGTATAGAAACCCTCTCCTGCTTTATACATACCGCTGATTTCCCGGATTTTACCCTGTACCATCAGTTCCGTTCCCTGTATGAAGACTATATTGCGCGCATTCGGAACTATATACAGACCGAAAAACTGGTTCAGCCGGAGATTCAAGTCGCTTCATATATTCGTTTAGATGAATTGGCCAAATACGGGGAGTTACTGACCAAATACCCCATTCTGTTGCAGTATCTGGCCTTGGAAAAGGACGCCCGGCGATAAGCCTCAAAGTCCTTTGCTTTGGAAGCGGTAAAAAAAGAGGCGCTCTCGTAACGAATATCTTGTATGATTTGTTTATTTGTATAGTGCGGTTCACGGTTTCAACGGTATTTTTTAGTTTTTAATGAAAGGAGTTATGGATATGCAAAAGGCCCGCGCCTTTTTTTTCATATTATTCGTTGCGTTCTTATGCTCTCCCGTCATTGCTCAGGAGGAAGAAGAGGACCCGGATGCCGATAGGCAGGCGCCGATATATTCGGAGTGGACCCCTTTCCTCTACGCCAGAGGGGATCAGACCATTAATATATCTTTGGGGGTTACGATTCCGATGGTTTTTGCGGGTACTTCGGGAATAATTAATCATAACCTAACCCTCGGAGGGACCCTCTCTGTGGCGTATAATCAATTTCTGACCCCTGAATTGTATATCGGCGGTGAAGTGGCCGCTATGGCCGCCCTTACTAAGGGAACTAATGTGCTGTATATCGTTCCCTTCGGGTTTAGAGTGGGGTATCAAGTGGCGCTGCACCGGTTTGCCCTGCCCGCATGGCTGCGCCGGTTTGAATTGCCCTTTACCCTTACGGTTGGAGGGGCGGTTCAAAGTTACCTTGATAATGAAGAAAACTATTTGGGATTCTTTGTAAAGCCCGGAGCTTCGATTTTTTTCCGTTTTAATCAGGACTGGTCTTTCGGCTTAAACGCCGCCTGGTGGTGGATTCCTCAATGGACCGAAGACCGTTCCAAGGACGTATACGGGAATTTTCTGGAATTAACCGTGGCCGCGCGTTATCATTTCTAGCAAGGGGATAGGTATATGAATATGGTGCTGAGAAAAGGCAAAATAGTTTTACGGCGCCTTTTCCTGGGGCTGGTATTGGGAATAACCCTGGTTTCCTGTAAGCAGAACCCGATCTTTTTTTCGATTTCTCAGGAAGTGGAACCCCGGGATCCCCGGATTAACGGGATGCCTACCGCTATTGTTCAAGTAGGAGCAACCCTCTATGTGGCGAGCAGATTCAGCGAAACCATACACCAATACGGCAATGGAAGATGGAGTTCCATTCCGCGGCAGCCCGGCGGGAAAATCCTTGAGTTGGCGGCGGCCGGAAACCATCTCTATGCCCTGGCAGGAGATCCCGGTTCCCAAGGGCTTCGTAAACTGAACATGAACAATGGCGGTACCTGGGAAACGGTTGAGACCGGCAATGCCGATGTTCAGTCAATTTACGGCGCCGGGGATTATGTATTTGCCGGCATTATGACCGATACCGGCAAATCGAGTGATGGGACTTCGGTTAATGGGTTTGAGATTTGGTATACCCGGGAAGATACGGCTATATTACGCCGTTTGAAAGAAAGAACCGCGTTTTTGACTGGCGCCGTGCATGACGGCACAACCTATTACCTTGCTGTAGGTACAAACGAAATAGATATAACCAGCGAACCGGGAGGCGGGATTTATACCTTTAATGGAACCGGTGTAACAATGTCCCCGGCGGCAGGTTCAGAAAAACTTAACATGGTAGGAATTATTATGGTAAAAGATATTGTTGTGGGAATCACCAGGGGCGGCGGGATAGTGTATGGTAAAGACGGAAATTTTGAAGTGTCTAGTCATAGTATAACCTTTACCGGCGCCCTTGGCCTCTGGGAAAAAGAAGGCCGGCATCTGCTGCTCTTGGGAATTCAGGGGGGTAGTTCCTCCACGGTGCATGGATATCGAGAGGTTAAGCTAAGGCCGGATGGCACATTAGATTCCGGCGCTTTAGGGTTGCAAATTCCGGGAGAAGATCCGGAACATTCCAGCGTTACCAACAACAATAAATATAATTCCACTATTAGAAGACATCCTGTAATGGGATTTCTACAGGCCCCGGATACCGTCCTGTTCGCGGCAACGGTTAAAAACGGACTCTGGTCTTACCGGGAACGCGATGGAGAAGATGTATGGAACGCCGAAGATTAGCGGGGGGCGCCCGGAAATAGGTGAGCGATCTTTTCACGGTTCAAGGCGCGCTGCCTCATGACGGACCCTTGGCCGACAGGATGAGGCCGAAAACCCTGGATGATATTGTCGGACAGGATCGTATCGTTGGACCCGGGCGGCTCCTCAGACGGGCTATACAGGCGGACAGGCTTTCGTCGGTTATATTTTACGGTCCTCCGGGAACAGGAAAAACCAGTCTGGCACGGGTTATTGCCAATACCACAAAAAGCGCCTTTGAAAGCCTCAATGCGGTGCTGACCGGCATCAAAGATATTCGGGAGGCCATCGGCCGTTCCGATGAACGCCGGCGGCTTTACAGTAAGCGGACCATTCTCTTTGTGGATGAGGTTCACCGGTGGAACAAAGCCCAGCAAGACGCGCTCCTCCCTTGGGTGGAAAACGGCACCGTGATTCTTATCGGAGCTACCACAGAAAATCCCTTCTTTGAGGTAAACCGCGCCTTAGTCAGCCGGAGCCGGATATTTCAGCTTGCCTCCCTTACCCCCGAAGACCTGCGGGAAACCGCCCGGCGGACCCTGCGGGATACGGTCCGGGGCTATGGGAAATGGCAAGTTTCCTTTGAGCAGGGCGCTCTGGAACATCTGGTGGAAGCGGCCCGCGGGGATGCCCGAAGCCTCCTCAACGCCTTGGAACTGGCAGTGGAAACAAGCCCGACGGTCTGGCCTCCTCCCGAGGGCGCTGAAATCCGGGTGTCCTTTGAAGCTGCGGAAGAAAGCATCCAGCGCCGGGCCGTGCTGTACGACCGGGACGGAGACTATCATTTTGATACCGTTAGCGCCTTCATAAAAAGCGTCCGCGGCAGCGATCCCGACGCGGCCCTCTACTGGCTTGCCAAAATGGTCCGCGCAGGGGAAGATCCGGCGTATATCTTCCGGCGTATGATAATCCTTGCCAGCGAAGACATAGGTTTGGCAGATCCCCAGGCAATCACGGTGGTAATTTCCTGCGCGCAAGGGTTTGAACGCATTGGATTTCCTGAAGGCAGTCTTCTCTTGTCCCATGCCTGTCTCTATCTTGCCGCCGCGCCGAAATCCAATACCACGATATCTTTTTTCGATGCTATGAAAGAAGTGGAAAAAGAAGACGCCGAAGTTCCCAATCACCTGCGGGATGCTAATCGGGACGGCGAGGGCTTTGGTCACGGAGACGGCTATCTCTATCCCCATGCGTACCGGGAACACTGGGCGGCCCAGCAGTACCTGCCCACTGTGCTTAGAGGAAAAATCTTTTACACTCCTTCCGCAATAGGGTATGAGGGACGGATTCGGGAAGAGGTGCTTCGAAAACGGGAAATTCAAGCCGCGGTGGTCTTAGGGGATGCCGGTTCTGAGGGAGAAATTCTCTCCTGGTCTGGTACCTCCAAGGGCAGGGAAGGCTGGTTCAAACGGATTGAATCGGGAAGGAGCGCGCTGCTCTTATCCGACCGGAATGTCATATTGGGGCAGCATCCTATTTCCCGGCATGATCGGGTCCTCATTCCCGGGGCGAATGACGGTCTCCTCCTTTGGGAGAGCCTGCGCCGCACTCCGGAGGGTTTTACTGCGGCCCTGGTAGACACCGAAACAGCGAGGGACGCGCTCTTCCGCTATGCCGCTTCCCTAGATGTTGTTGAACGGCCTGAAATCGCCTTATTCCCGGCGGGCACGCTGCCCGGTCTTGCAGAAGCGGAGGCCCTATTTTCCGCTCATATCTTTGATCGCATCTTTGCCAGGGAGCTTTGGAGAAGAGAAGCCGGTTTCCCGGTCTTTCACCGCTTTGCCGAGAATGCCCGGAAGCTCCTGGCCCCCCAGGGGATAGCGGTAATCCTTCAATCTCCCCCGGTGTTGGGGGAACGGATTTCCCGGATTTTAGAAGATGAATGCGCCGCCCCGGGGGATATGACGGTAAAATTGAAGGCCGCGGAAGAAGCCTTCTTTACGGTTTCAGACTCATCATCTGAACGCTGGACTTGGGATGGAGAAACCTTGGAAAAAGCTTTTCTGAGCGCGGGATTTAAGACAAACCTCACCTTGCTGGAACAAAAGGAAGATCGGCTCCTTACCCCGCGGGACCTAATCGCTTGGTTTGATAAAGCTCATTCAAGCTGGGGCATCTTTATCGCCGAGGCATTAGGAGATGAAACTTTTCTCAAGGCAAGGGATTTACTTCAGGATAGAATAAAACAAGGGCCTCTTGTATGGAAATGGAAAAGTCTCTTGTTGGTAGGCAGGAAAGAAGAATAGTGGAGGTGAGGGGAATTGAACCCCTGACCTTTTGAATGCCATTCAAACGCTCTAGCCAACTGAGCTACACCCCCATAATGACTAATAAATAATATAATCATTTGAAATAGAAACGTCAAGCCCTATGGTGAATAATTTTATAAAGAACCGCTTAAAACCGTTTTGAAAAGCGGCGTGTTATACTAGGGAACAAAATAGGCATAGGGTCCCTCTATTCTATCTTAAACCGTGAGACTTCTTGAACGCGGCTATCGATATTTTCCTTGTTTTGCCCGCTTATGGTGTTCACTCGGTCCACTGCCACGTTAATCTGGGCCGCGCCGCCGGACATTTCGGCCATCCTGTTGGCAATCTCTTGAGTTACCATCTCCAAATTCCGGCTCTCTTTCAGAATTTCCTGGCTTCCTTCAAGCATTTCCATAGAACCCTGCTTCACCATGCCGGTAATATCATTCAGGTGACCTATGGCTTCCAGTATCTGCTTGCTTCCGATGCCCTGTTCTTCCATAGCGTTCCGTACTTGCTCCTCCTGATCCAGGACGCTCCGTTATGATAGGTTTCACCGTTTGATTAATCAGCAGATAGACCAGTCCCAAGGTGAAGATGAAAGCTATAATTGCAAAGATAACGGTAAAGCGGATCAATCCGTATACCGGCGCCAATACCACATAGATATCCACATCCGCAATAATCATCCAAGGAGTCTTGGTATCTCCCACATAAAACGGATACCCCTGAGCAATGAGATTTTTATATTTGACCAATACAGGCTGTGCGGTACCGAAAGCCCGCTCAAACTCCTGTATCCCTTTTGCCCCAAGCCTCTCTCCCGCAGCCTGCTGAAATTCTTGCCCCGCAGGGCAATATCTTTTCCATGAGCCGCTATAGTACCGTCATGGGTAATCAGTATGGCGTCTCCTGAATTATTGTAAGGCTTTATCCCCTGTATCAGCTCCTGGGAGGGAAAAAGATCAACGATAATACCCACTACCCCCACGGTACTGTTGGTCTTAACCGCGATGATAGGATACCGTATATCCGTCGTGAAAGTATTGCGGGTTCCTACGATCATAGGCGCAGGATTGCTGATAGCCGGCATGCAGGCGGCGGAAAGGGCGCTGAGAATGGGCTGATAGTCCCTATAAGGCTCAAGCCGGAGGGGGTTCCCGAAGTCCTGGTGTAGAAAGAGATGAAATTGCCGGTATGATCCGTACCCGGGGTATTGGCAAACTCCATATCCCTGCCGTCTATAACCCCGGGTTTCCACACCGTATAGATTCCCAGAAAATTAGGATTTGATTCCATAATTCCCCGCATAGCATCGTTATATTGATCCCGCCGCATTTCCGCAACGGCCTCTTCATAACTGTTCATTATTTCCGCGAGAGCCTTGACAATACCGTAATCTATACTGTAACGGGCTTGCAGATCCTTTGCATACAATCCTGTGGTGGTCCGCATACTGCTATACGCCGTCTCAACCTGGGCGTTTACGGCCCGGAATAACAATACCAGGGAAATAACCGCTACTATCACAATAGTAAAACAGGTAATAATTGCGGTAAGTCTGAATTTTAATTTCATGGCGTCTCCTTAAATATGCCCCCTGATTCAAGAGCGAAGTATAACGAAGACCTTATAAGGTTTATTTACACTTTAGACACTGTATATTTCAGACACTTCATGCCTGCTGTCAATCCTCTTAAATTATTCTATATGAGTTGCATTTGACTTATAAGACCTAATTGTCTTTTTTTAAGGATCTAGAATACCTTTATAGGGACAGGTGAACAGGTCAGGTAGGCAGGTAAAGCAAACCGCATGAGGGAACTGGCGAAAGGGGAAACAAAAGTGACAAGGCAAAGTTCCGCCTGAAGGTGTTTGACTGGTAGCGGAACAGCTCTCCGCGTTTTGCGCGTTTGTGGTTGCAGGACGCGCCCCCTCACCTGCCGCTCCTATTGCTACCCCGGTCGAAAAAGCGCTATGACCCGAAGCGGCTGTCCGCTCTGGAGAACAAGCCGTCCGCCCCTGTTCGGAAGCGGGAGCCTGAATATTTGCGGAAACTTGCCGCCGCCGTTACGGTGATACGGGAAAAAGGCCCTTCCTATCCGGCAAAAAATACGCCCTATTTTGTTACGGAGCGTGGAGACGGCGGAAGTCCCCCTCGTAAAACAGGTCAAAGCCGTCAACGGCAGCGAAAAACGGTTTTCAGGAAAACTGAACGGCGAACCACGGGAAACCTACTCACAGACTTGTTTGACCGGCGCGACACGCGAAGATTTGGAATCGGCTGCGGCCTGCCGTACAGCCGCATATTTTTCAATCCCCCAAACTCACGTCAAGTACACCGTATATATCCGCATACCGCATTGACAAAACAATAGAAACCGGTATAATCCTCTTTAAGTATATATTTTTCTATATGTAATGAAGATATTTTGAGGAAAATAATGAAAGCAAACAATGTTATTATGAGCCTGTGCGCGGCCCTGGTCTTGGTGAGCGGAGTCTATGCCGGCGGCGCAAAACAGCAGCAGCCAGGTTCCGGCGAGAAATTGACCATTGAAAACGGAGTTCTCGCGGTAGGAATGGCGATCGAGTATCCCCCTATGGAATACTACGATGTTGACGGGAAGACCCCTATCGGCTTTGACGTCCAACTGGGGAAGGCCCTGGCGGACAAGCTGGGTCTCAAGGTGAAGTATGTGGATACCGCGTGGGAGGGTATTTTTGCGGGGGTGAACAAGGGTGATTACGATGTCATCATATCCGGCGTAACCATCACGCAGGAGCGGCTTGACGCGCATAACTTCACCAAGCCCTATATCGGCAATGCCATGACTATTGTGCTCCGCAAGGATTCTCCCATCACGATAGAGAAGCCCGAAGACATTGCAGGATACCGGGTATGCTATCAAGCGGAAACCACTGCGGATATTTATGCCACAAGACTGGCGCAGCAGGGGGTACAGTTTGAAGCCTTTGAATATGATAACATCATGCAGTGCTTCGATGAAATGAAGGTCGGACGGGTTGATATCATCGTGGTTGACAGTTTGGTGGCCTTTGAGTATGTGTCCTCTGCGGACAGTCCCTTTACGATTGTCTGGCAGGGTGCCGCGGATGAGAAATTCGGTATCTGCCTGAAAAAAGGAAACGCCGCGCTCACCTCCGCGCTGGATAAGGCCCTGGATGAACTCTTTGCCGAAGGTACCATGCTGAAAATTTCCCAGAGTATATTCGCCCGGGATCTGGTTTCAACGGCCCGGCAGTAATGTATCGGAAGGGCGCGGTAAGAACCGAACCTAGGGTAGAAATATGACTTCTTTACAGAAAATAATCGGTTGGATCCCGCCGCTATTGGACGGAGCGCGGATTACCATTTTACTGACCCTGCTGTCCGTATCGGCAGGGCTGATTTTGAGTCTGTTTCTTGCGCTGGGTAAGATGTCGAAAAAGACGGCCCTCAACAACGTGTGCGGGGGTTATATTTTTTTCTTCCGGGGTACGCCTCTTCTTATGCAGCTTTACTTTATCTATTACGGGCTTCCTGAAATCACCCCTTATTTAACCATCAATAACCGTTTCATCGCGGCCTTCATCGCGTTTGGGCTTAACTCCGCCGCCTATTGCGCGGAGATCATCCGCGCTGCGATTCAGTCCATCGACAAGGGACAGTTCGAGGCATCCCGGGCTCTGGGTATGTCCTATCCCCAAACCATGCGGCTGGTGATCATCCCCCAATCTATCAGGCGCCTCATTCCGCCTGTGGGGAACGAGTTCATCATGGTGTTAAAAGACGCGTCCCTGGTTTCGATCATCGCCTTGTCGGACATCACCAAAGTTACCCGTTCCATTTCATCATCCACCGCTTCCGCGCTGGTTTATATACCCGCAATGGCCCTCTATCTGATCATAACCGCGGTGTTTTCTTTTATTTTTCATAAATTGGAGAAAAGATATTCTGTATATGAGTGAACCGGTATGTCGATGATAAAGACCGTGGGGGTGAGCAAGACCTTCGGGGCCCTCCGGGTACTCAAAGAGGTTTCTCTGGAAGTTGAACAGCAAGAGGTGGTGTGCATCATCGGCCCTTCCGGCGCGGGGAAATCCACGTATCTTCGTTCCCTCAACCGGCTGGAACGGATCGACGAGGGCAAGATTTATATAGAAAACAAGCTCCTCTTTGACTGTATGAACGGGGTGAACCGGGTGAAAATGCCTCTCCATGAACGTAATACCGTTCTGCTGGAGGTGGGTATGGTATTTCAGCGGTTCAACCTTTTCCCTCACAAGACCGCGTTTGAAAATGTGATGCTTGCTCCGGTTCATGTGCGGAAGACGCCGATGCAGAAAGCCGGGGAAAAGGCCGAACAGCTTTTGGTGCGAGTGGGCTTAGGGGATAAATTCAATGCGTATCCTTCCCAGCTTTCCGGAGGCCAGCAGCAGCGGGTGGCGATTGCCAGGGCCTTGGCCATGGAACCTAAGATCATGCTCTTTGATGAGCCTACCTCCGCGCTGGATCCTGAACTGGTGGGCGAGGTGCTGGCGGTGATGAAGAGCCTCGCCACTGCGGGTATGACCATGCTGGTAGTTACCCACGAAATGGGTTTTGCCAGGGAGGTGGCGGATAAGGTGGTTTTCATGTTTGAGGGCGCGGTTCTTGAAGCCGCTCCTCCGGATATCATATTCAGTAACCCCATACACGACCGGACCCGGCAATTTTTGCAGAGCGTATTGTAGGTCAACGCGTCTATGAACTCTTTGGAATTATTGGCCCCCGCAGGTTCCCCCGAAGCCCTGGACGCGGCGGTTGGAGCAGGGGCCGATGCGGTGTACCTGGGCCTCAAGAGCTTCAATGCCCGGATGAGAAGCGCGAATTTCGCCTATTCCCAGTTCGAGGGCGCTCTGCGAGGGCTGCGCCGGCTGGGACGCAAGCTCTATGTAACCGTCAATACGGTCTTTGAACAGCGGGAGGCCGACCGGCTGTATCAGCTCCTCAAATACCTGGCTTCATTGGGGCCGGACGGGATCATTATTCAGGATTTCGGTCTTATCCCGCTGGTTCGGGAGTATTTTCCCTCTCTCAAACTCCACGCTTCCACTCAAATGAACATCGCTTCCGCCAGAGGGGTGAACCTCCTCTCTAAGTATGGTATTTCCCGGGTAGTTTTAGCTAGGGAACTCGGCTTGGAAGAGATTAGGGATATCCGCTTCCATACCAATGCGGAACTGGAGGTGTTCGTTCACGGCGCTTTATGCGTCAGCGCTTCCGGGCTTTGCCTGTTTTCCAGTTTTCTTGGAGGCAAATCCGCCAACCGGGGGATGTGTACCCAGGCGTGCAGGCGCTACTACAGGCGCTACGAGCCGGAGGAGCAAGGGTATTATTTCAGCCCGTCGGACCTGCAGTTGATTGAGCAGGTACCGGCATTGGCGGAGGCCGGAGTTACCGCGTACAAGATCGAGGGACGGATGAAAAGCGCGGAATATGTAGGAACCGTGGTTTCCGCGTACCGTTTGGTTATCGACGCCCTGGGCGGAGGGGAGGAAGCCTTAAGAACCGCTATAGAAGCGGGCAAAAACATTCTTCGCAATGATTTTGCCAGGACCAAGACTGTTTTTTATACCCGCCGGTCCTGGAATCCGCAATCGGAAGAGGAACTTGATCCTGTGGCAGACTGGCTCAAGGCGGATCAGAGCGGCGGAACAGGCATCCCCCTGGGCAGTATCCTCAAAGTGAAGGGCCCCCCTGCCAGGCGGCAAGGGCTTATTCCCAAATGCGGGGTGATACCTGCGGCGGGCGATTCGGTGAGGCTTCACCGGGCGGATGATTCGGACCGCCGGTCTCACAAGCTTACCGCGGTTGAGGAAGATGCCGCGGATCTATGGATATCTATTCCCGAGGGATTCGATGTGGGGGACGAGGTATATCTCATCCAGACCAAAGCCATGACCAAAAGGTACGCTCCTGTGATCCCCCGTAACAACGATGGTTTCAGCCGCGCCCCCGGACGGGATCATGCTCCGGTCATAAGGCTGCCCGGAGCAAAGAGGGGAGATACCAAGACCTTTCCGGCGGGGCTTTATGTGGGGGTTTCCCGGATCGAAGACCTGTATATGATCCAGTCAGTCAGACCACTAGGGGTCATGCTTTCCTATACCCGCAAAACCGCGGCCCGTCTTCTGGAAGATAACAAACCGCGCTTGCCTTTTACCGCAGGCGAGATACTCCTGGTCTTGGACCCCTATTTTCCTCAAGCCTTGGACGGAGTATTAGCCCGGGAGATACCGGAACTTATAAACCGGGGATACCTCCGGTTTGTGGTGAACAATCCGGGGCACTTCTCCTATTTCCGTAACACAAAGGCTGCATTGATAGCCGGTCCCTACCTCTACGTCTTTAACCGCTGGGCCAATGCCTTTATCTCCGGCCTGGGAACGGATTTTATTATCAGCCCTCTGGAGAATAACCGCCAAAACCTGGAGCGAACCGCGGATCCTCACAGGAGGGCCTTTACCTTTATTACGGTTTTTGCCTATCCTCCCCTGTTCCGCATCCGCGCGGACCTTAGCGGGGTCTATAACTTCGGCGCTTTTTCCGATAGCCGGAATGAAGGGTTCACCCTTATCGGCAATCGGGATGGTTCCCTGGTTATCCCGGAGCAACCTTTTTCCATAGTCGATAAGATTCCCTTCCTCCAAGAGGCGGGATTCGGCCGTTTCATCCTGGACATTTCGGGTCATTCCTTAAAAAAGGCCGATTACAAAGATCTGATGTATTCGGTAGAAAACGCCGTTCCCCTGCCTAATACGAGCCGTTTCAACTGGAAAGACGGGTTTTATCATGAAGAGAACGCGCCGAACCGCAAGGGTTCTTGTCTTTTCCGAGAGCGGCCCGGCAGCCCGTCATGATTCTTGAGGGGAAGGGGCTTCTTCCTTAAATTCAGGGCGGAATTCCACATGCTCCGCCACGATGGTCACCCGGGAGTGAGCCTTCCCGTCGGAACCGGTCCACCGATCCTGCTTGAGCCGTCCCACCACCCGGACGCCCCTGCCCTTATGACCGAGGTTGTAGCAATTTTCCGCCAGTTTCGCCCAGGTTTCCACGTCGAAAAAACTCACCTCTTTTTCCAATACGGAATCTTGTTTAAAGAAACGATTGGAGGCAAGACTAAAGATGCAGACCGGCGTTCCTTTCGGGGTGGATCGAAGGAGCGGATCCCGGACCAGATTCCCTTCGATTAAAATTGAGTTGAGGTTATTATTCATAATGCCTCCGGAAAAATAAAGGATCCGGCGTTTTTACCATCCGCCGGTTATGGAAGGCGGTATATTTTAGGAGTAATATACCGGTTCCACGCTACCAGATATACGGAACGGTCACCGGTTTGCGCTTTAATCCGCGGGACTTTTTTGTAAGATTTTATTTTGTTATATGCTCCGCCCGTATATCGGCTACAAATAACGCTTGGGATCCCGGTTTTGAACGAGCGCATACAACTCGATGTAGTTCTTAGCGGTGCTTGCGGCGATCTTCCCCAGAAGCACCTCTTCAATTTGGAACAGCCCTACTTCACTGGACATGGCTACCTCAATACGGATAGGGTGTTCGGCGCCCATGGAAATCCGGACTTCTTCAATGGAATTGGCGGAATACTGGTGGATATCCCCTACCCTGGGACTGCCGGCTATGGCCATGGGTATTCGGGCGCGCCCCTTGGTCATGTCGCAGCCGTCGGCAACGAGGATCAGCCCTGCTTCCAGGGAATGGATAACCCGGTTTCCCATGTGTCCGCTGATGCCTTCCACAGCCAGGGACCTGACCGTAACCCGCTTCTGGATATCTGAGGTATAGACTTGCTGTAGGATGGTATCGATGATCGGATAAGCCATATAGGCGCTGTGCAGTTCGTGATCTTGACGGCTCACGGACATACCGATATCGTGAAGAAAAGCGGCCATGAGGATCGCGATAAGACTATCTTCAAAAGTACCGCATTCTTCCTTTTCCAGATTGGTCTTGATTCCCACTTGCCGCAACAGCCCCAGCATAACCACCCCGTTTAGGGCTACGGTTCGCATGTGTACCGGGCCGTGATCATTATAGCGCAGCCGCATAATGGAAACCGTATTGGCGTATTCTTGGATAGCCTGGACTTCCTCGCTCTCAATGATGTACTTTGCCGCTTCCACCGCTTTGCCTGAAAGCCGTAACTCAGTGAGGGCTTCGATGATTCTCATATCCAGAGCGATTTCTTTTTGGGATCTCATAGAAATCACGGCGTGGAAACCCAAAGCTTTACTTTGGGATAAAACGCCGTCCGGCTTTAGCCGGACCTCCTCTCAGTATAAAATAACGCCCGTCTGTCCGGGCCGGCAAGCGCCTTTCCGTTTTGTGCGTTCCCGCATAAATCAGGCCGGGGCCTGTTGGCCGCCCTTTTCCGGCTGATACTGGTACCAGCCGGAAAAGGTTTCTTAATATGCAGCGCCGCGCTTGCCCATTTCTTTATAAGTATAGCGGCTTTATGAACGGTTTTCAATTACTTTCCCTTTCAAAGCCTCCGCCGCGGCGGATAATCTTATACCTTTCTGTTCCTGCCCAAGTTACGCGCCGTGTTACCCCCCCTGGGATTTCTCACCGGCGGCCTGTTGCCCTCTTTCAAGGTTCTCTTAATGGAGCATCACTTCCCCGCCGGTAATCGGGAGCGCCTGACCGGTTTCATACTCCTGCTCAATGATATAATAAATCCCTCGCATCACATCCGCGGCAATACACCCCCGTTTCATGGGAATCTCGGCTTCATAACGGGATCTCACCGCCGCGGCGTTTTTCGCTCCCGGAAACCTGCCCGCTTTGAAGTGCCGGGCAAAAAGCCCTGTATCGGGATCGGACCACAAGGGGGAGTCGAAGAAATGGCCCGGACACACCGCGTTTACCTTGATGTTGTATTCCACCAATTCCAGAGCAACGCTTGCGATCAGCCCAAGGCTGCCGGATTTGCCTCCTGATTCCGCTCCGTTCTTGCCTTCCCCCTCCAATCCGAGTTTAGAGTTAATCTGGATGATGTCGGTCTTCCAGTTTGGAGCGGTACGATGCTGTCCCCGGAGTAATAAACCCGCATATTTTGCCAAGAGAAAAAAACTTATGTAATTGACGGCGGTGATTAGGTTAAAATCCTCAAGGCGCTGATCCAGCATACTTCCGGGCTTGTTCGCTTCGGTGTTGCCGATACATATATCCAGTCCGCCGGTGGTTTCCGCCACAATCTGAAACATGGCCTTCACGGAGGCTTCATCGGTTACATTCACCTCCAGGGGAATGACCGCGGTCCGCTTTTCATCGTCATTGATGGACCGGGCCAGGGCCTCGGCCTCTTCCCGGTGCGGATTCGCCATATATACCAGCGCCCCGGAAGCGGCAAGGCCTCGTACCATCTCTCCGCCGAGGCCGCCGGGGCCGCCGGTTACCAGAGCGATTCTGTTCTTCACCACGGCGGTTCGGCGGACGGCATCCATTCTTAGGGCCGCATCCCGGTTCGCCTGGTAAGGCCGGGGCAGTTTTTCCTCCAGCAGAGACGCATTCCGTTCATGCATCCGTTTCCGCGCCGAATCAATATCCCGGTCTATCCAGTACAGGGCCTCAATTACATCATGATTCTTCACCGCCACACAGGAAGGTTCCTTTCTGACAGTTTTGGTTTTGACTGCAGCTTCTACCCCTGCGGGAGCTATTTCAAATTCCCAGGCGGTATGAGCCTCCCGGAATACCTTGGCAGCGACATCTTCATCAAAGTTTTGATTTTCGGTTATTGCCGCAGCTATATCCACCGTAAGGGCCTCCGGGGGTATCTCTCCTTTAGCCGGATCATAAATAATGACCCAGGGATATTCTCCCGTATTAATGCAAAGTCCCCGGATAATAGGCGCAATGGTTGTAAGATCAATCGGTTTCATAAAAACTAGAAAACACGGCGCTTTACCCCAACGTTCACGCGTGAGGGTGAAGCGCCGACGGGTTTTAGCCCGGCCTCCTTATAGTCGGCTATCCCCTGCCTGAAGGCGGGGGCTTGAGGCAGGGGTCTCTTTCAAGACCGGCTCCTCAATAGTATCATACTATTAGTATAATACTATATTCTACTAGTACCGGTACTAGCTCCTTACCGCGCGGGCCTTTCTACGGCAGCTTCACGCTCATTTTCAAGAGCTGGAACTCCCATATCCATAGGCATTGCTTCCCCCACGCCGCATGGGGTGGGCCTGTTCGGTTTTTTTACTATACCACAAAGCAGGCATCCGGTCAAGAAATGTTGTTACAAAAATCATCGCCGGGCTTTACGCCCTTGACCGACTTGTCTGTCCCCCGGACCGCCGCGGGCCTGATCTCCCTGGATCTGAAATCCAAGGACACCGCACGCACGCCGGTTCAGGACCCCGCCGGGTTTAAACATTGTCCGCGGATTACACGGATTAACACGGGCATAGGCACCGAAATCCGTGGGCTTTTTATAGCTCTCATGGAGGCGCATAGAACACGGCGTTTCTTACCCCGCGCCTCCGTGATAGCTTATCAATATTCAGGGATAGGGTCTAATCTATCGTACTATGAACAGGTTGACGAGATTGCCTTCTTTTTTTATGCTGGATTCGTGTTTTGCTTATTGTTTTTTCTGGTATTAACTCTTTTTCTCCCTGCTCAGACCCAAGGGCCTAAGACCGTCACCGCTGCTGCCGTATCCCTTCGGGGAGAGCCGAAATACAAGAACGGGTTCACCCATTTTGACTATGTGAATCCTAACGCGCCCAAGGGGGGAACCTTTATTAATTATGCTATTGGAACCTATGATAATTTCCACACTTATGCCTCCCGGGGAGACAGCGTTGTGGGGTATCAGTATTTTTACGATTCCTTGATGACCGTTTCAGCAGACGATTATGATGCGCTCTATCCTATGATTGCGGAAAAGATAGAATATGCGGAGGATTATTCATTCATTATCTACCATATACATCCTGATGCCAAGGATCAGGAAGGACAGCCTATCACTGCGGAAGACGCGGCTTTTTCGTTTAATATCTTTATGACCAAGGGCGTACCCCAGTTCAGGACGTATTTCGAGGGCGTAACCGTGCAGGTATTTCCGGAAAACCGGGTGCGTTTTGATCTGCCTGAGCCGGGGGATAAGGAAAAGATGCTTGCCACAGGGGAAACTACGGTATTTCCCCGGCGGTTTTGGGAGAACCGTGATTTTTCAGAACCCCTTATGGAGCCTCCTTTAGGAACCGGCCCGTACCGGGTAGTAGATTACAAGATGGGGCAGTACGTAGTCCTGGAGCGGGTAAAGGATTACTGGGCCGCGGGCCTGCCGGTGAATAAGGGGCGGTATAACTTTGATTATATCCGCTATGACTATTACCGGGACGACACTATTGCGCTGGAAGCATTCAAATCCGGGGAATATGATTTCCGCCAGGAAACGGACATTGAAAAATGGACCACCCGGTATTCCGGGGCGGTTTTCAGCTCGGGTCTTATGGTTAGGGAAGAGATTCCTCACGAGATTCCCCGGGCCATGACGGCCTTTAGTTTTAACATCCAACGGCCCGTATTTCACGATGTCCGGGTCCGCCGGGCGCTGAATTATTTCCTCGATTTTGAATGGATGAATAAGAATCTTTTCTATAACCGGTATACCCGGAACCGCAGCTATTTTCAGAGTACCAAGTACGCGGCCCGGGGGCTTCCCTCTGCCGCGGAGCTTGCGGTGCTGGAGCCGATCCGCAGTCAAATACCCCCCGAGGTCTTTACCGCGGAATACAATCCCCCTCAAAGCGATGGGACCGGCTTTATCCGCCCGGGGTTGCGGGAGGCTATGAAGCTTTTTAACGAAGCCGGATGGGAACTCAAACAGGGTAAGCTCATCAAAACCGCCACCGGGGAACAGATGCGGTTTGAACTCTTAATTTACAGCCCTCTCTCCGAAAAGATCGCGGTTCCTCTACAGCGGAATTTCGCCCGTTTCGGCATCGATATGCATATCCGTATGGTGGATACCAGCCAGTTTGTGAACCGTCTGCGGTCCCGGGATTTCGATATGCTGGATAACGGGTTCAGCGCCAGGGCATATCCCGATTCCACCTTGGCTGTTACCTGGCATTCGGACTATATCGACCATACCTATAATCAGGCGGGGGTTCGGGACCCGGCGGTTGATTACCTGGTGGAGGGAATCATGGCCTGTCAGGAAGATGAGGAAGCCCTCCTTGCCTGGGGACGGGCTCTTGACCGGGTGCTTACCTGGAACCACTATGTGATACCCAAATGGCACGCCTCGGAATTCTGGGTCGCCTATAACCGGAAACTACAGAAACCTTCGGTACGTCCCCGGTATGCCTTAGGGATCGATACCTGGTGGATCAGGGACGCGGGGAACCCTTCAGGAGGGAAAAGGTAAACCCCTTACCGGGAGATGCTTTTGTCTCATTTTTTTCACTTTACTAAACCGCCGTGTTACTGTATAGTATACAGGTGATCCTTGGGGATGTTAAAAAAAATTGGTATAACGAGGTTGGGGTTATGTATATTCTGATTATTGCCATATTAAGCGCGGTAATTATTGCCGGGGTGATCAGCATTATCCTGTGGAACAAGAAAAATTCCCTGCCGATACGGGAAATGGTTCAAACCCTCAAACAGCTTTCCCATGGAAACGCAAACCTTACGCTGCGCCTGCAACCGGACGGCGCCGCCGGCGACACAGACCGGCTGAAATCGCAGATTAACGCCTTTATGATGTATCTGGACCGGATGATGTATCTTATCCAATCGGGGGCGGATTACGCCGAAAAGAATGCCGAGACCTTGTATCAATTTATAGAGAACCTCCATACCAATGTAGCCGCCATTGCCGAACCGATTACCGAGGTTAAGTCCCTGGTCTTTACCCAATCGAACGATACCGGAAACGTTTTTGAACATTTGCAGAATATAAATCAACTGTTGGTACAGCAGAACGGCCTCATCGACCGGCAGACATCCCAGGTAACCGCCAGTTCATCTCTTATTGAAAATTTGATTTCCGGTATTAAGAACATAAACAACAGCATTCAGAGTAATATTGCCGAATACGAAGCGCTGCATAACAACGCCAAAACCGGACAGGATACCATGATAACGATTCAAAGCATGATAGATACTCTGAATATGAAGCTGGACACGGTTCTTGAGGCGAATAAAGTGATTAATGTTATTGCCAGCCAGACCAATCTGCTTGCTATGAACGCGGCGATTGAAGCGGCCCATGCCGGGGAAACCGGCATGGGTTTTGCGGTGGTGGCCGATGAAATCCGAAAACTGGCGGAAAATTCGAATAAACAGTCGAAAATCATTGCCGAAAGTATGAAAGACCTCAAAAACGCCATGGAAAACACGGTAAACACCACGAGAAACGCGAATAAACTCTTCGATAATATTTTTTCTTCCGTCGAGACCGTAACCGGCAATCAGCAGGAGATACTGAAAGGGGTTACCCGGCAAGCGGAAAATGCGGAGCGGATAGGAGAAAACTATCGGGAGATAGAAAAAAACGACCGGACTATTTTTGAAAGCTCCAAAACAGTCCTTGATAAAAGCGGTTCCATGCAGACCGATATGCAGCGGCTGGCCTCAAGTATTGAAGAACTCAAGAAATCCTCCGGATCGGTTTCCTCCGATTTGGGCGCCGCGGTAGACTTTATCAAAAATTCGATGGATCTGGTGAAACTCAATCTGGTAAGCGTCGGAGAAGTTAAAGATGAAGCCTCGATGTTCAAGGTCTCCGCGCAGAAGAGCGGCACAACGCGAAAAAGCCTCAAAGGTACGCTTTTTCGCTGTATGATGGCGATGGTCAACAGCATCGGAGGGGTCGAGAAAGTACGGGAGGTTTTGCGGAAGTCCCAAGTGCCTGATGATTTGTACATCAGCCGGATTACGGATGTTGACGAAGAGATCATACGGCGGGTTCTGAAGAATATAGGCGACGTATTGAACCTGAGTCCCCAGCAGGTGATCGACACCTTCGGGGAGTATTGGGTCAATACCTATGTGCCGAAATACTATAAAGCATACTATTATGGAATGCACAGCGCCAAAGCCCTTATTATGGGTATGGATAAGATTCACGAGCAGACGGCAAAAATAATACCCAACGCGCGTCCGCCCAGGTTTGATTTTGAAGAAATCGATGAGCATACCCTCAAGGTGCATTACAAATCGCACCGGAATATGATAGATTTCTATATCAGTTTAGTGAAAGGGGTGGGTACATTCTTCAAAACCCCTTTGTCGGTGAAAAAGCTATCTGAAGAATATGTGGAGATACGGTTTGAATAAAGACCGAAAAGCAGGGGCCTTATGGCGGCGTATATTGTAAGACGGCTGCTGCTGATCATCCCGACTCTGTGGGCGATCATTACGATTAATTTTTTCATTGTCCAGATTGCCCCGGGAGGGCCGGTGGATCAGGCCATTGCGGATATGCAGGGTTTGGGTTCCGGAGGCGGCGCGGAGCGGATCACCCGAAGCGGACCCCGGGGGGAAGGAGGTTCTCCGGAGGCCAAGGTTTCCAAGTATCGGGGAGCCAGAGGGCTTGATCCGGAGGTGATTGCGGAAATCGAGAAGCGGTACGGCTTTGACAAGCCTTTGCCGGTGCGGTATGGGGAAATGCTCAAGAATTACCTCACCTTCAACTTCGGGGAGAGCCTTTTCCGGGGCAAATCCGTGCCGGCCCTCATTGCGGAACGGCTGCCGGTTTCAATCTCCCTGGGGCTGTGGAGCACCCTGATCATATATCTGGTATCCATTCCTCTTGGTATTCGGAAAGCTGTGAAAAACGGCACTCCCTTTGACCTCTGGACCAGTACGGCGATTATTCTGGGAAACGCGATCCCGTCGTTTCTGTTTGCGGTGATCCTGGTGGTGATCTTTTCAGGCGGGAGCTTCTTCAAAATCTTTCCCCTTCGGGGACTCATGTCGGTAGATTCCGCGAACTGGAGCCTTCCCGCCAGAATCCTGGACTACTTCTGGCATCTGACCCTCCCCGTCATTGCCATCACTATCGGAGGTTTCGCAACCCTTACCATGCTCACGAAAAATTCCTTTTTAGATGAAATTCATAAGCAGTACGTTATGACCGCCAGAGCCAAAGGACTGGCCGAGAAGAAGATACTCCTGGGCCATGTGTTTCGGAACGCCATGCTCATCGTGATTGCGGGTTTTCCCTCCGCTTTCATCGCTATGTTTTTCACAGGTTCGGTTCTCATCGAGGTAATCTTCTCTCTCGACGGCATGGGGCTGCTCGGGTTTGAGTCAACCATGCAGCGGGATTACCCGGTGATCTTCGCTACCCTGTACATATTCACTCTCTTGGGGCTTCTCCTCTCGCTGGTGAGCGATTTGATGTACACTGTCATCGATCCCAGGATCGACTTCGAGGCCCGGGAATGAAAACGGCGACCCGGCCGAATCGCTGGGAACGGTTTACCCAAAACAAACGGGCTTTTATCTCTCTCTGGATTTTCAGCATACTCTTTGGGTTGAGCCTCTTTGCGGAATTCATCGCCAACGATAAACCTATTCTGTTGCGGTTTGACGGAACCTTCTACTTTCCGGTTTTCCGCAATTACTCGGAACTGATCTTCGGCGGGGAGTTCGACATCGCCGCGGATTACCGGGACCCTTTCATCGCGGATCTCATTAATGAGAAAGGCTGGATGCTGGACCCTCCTATCCGTTTCAGTTACAACACGATCAACTATAATCTGCCCAGTCCGGCTCCTTCACCGCCTACCAAAGAAAACCGGTTCGGTACCGATGACCGGGGGCGGGATGTGGCGGCCCGGGTGATGTACGGTTTTCGGATTTCCGTATTGTTCGGCCTCACCCTCACCTTGTTTTCCTCGATTATCGGGATTACCCTAGGGGCGGTGCAGGGTTATTACGGAGGAAGACTGGACCTTATCTTTCAGCGTTTCATAGAGGTTTGGTCAGGGATGCCCACTCTATTCATGCTGATCGTCCTCTCTTCCGTGGTGGAGCCTAATTTCTGGTGGCTTCTGGGGATCACCTTGCTTTTCAGTTGGATGAGCCTCGTAGGAGCGGTCCGCGCGGAATTCCTGCGGGCGCGAAACTTCGAGTACGTCCTTGCGGCCCGGGCTATGGGGATGCACCACCGCCGGATCATGTTCGTGCATATCCTCCCCAATGCTATGACCTCCGCCTTGAGTTACCTGCCCTTCATTCTTGGCGGGTCTATCACCACCCTCACCTCCCTGGATTTCCTGGGTTTCGGGCTGCCCATAGGCTCCCCCTCTCTGGGAGAACTCCTCGCCCAAGGCAAGGCGAATCTGCATGCTCCCTGGTTGGGCATCGCATCCTTCATGGTTCTCGCGGTTACCCTGAGCCTGCTGGTCTTTATCGGCGAGGGAGTACGGGACGCGTTCGATCCCCGCAGGAACGGGTGAAAAATTCTGTCCGTCAAACCCTTCCCGTTTCTTTATTTTGACAAGAGCTGATGGAGTTTCTCACCCAAGGCGGCCGCCTCTTCCGGGGTAGGCGTCGAAGTCTGAATAAATACCCCTTTGCGCCCGAAGAAGTCTATGAGCTTCTTGGAATATTCCGCCAGATCCGCGCCGGGGTCGTCGATATGATCCCAATAGAAATGGCGCAGACAAAGCGCGGTCTTACCGGCCACAGCGTCTCTGACAACTTTCCAGTCCGG
>JAITHW010000244.1 GCA_031279815.1 Treponema sp.
TCGTGGCGTCGTGGCGTCGTGGCGTCGTGGCGTCGTGGCGTCGTGGCGTCGTGGCGTCGTGGCGTCGTGGCGTCGTTGCGTCGTGGCGTCGTGGCGTCGTGGCGTCGTGGCGTCGTGGCAGGGGGGAAGTCTGCCCCAAGGGGAACGCTGATGATGTTAACGCAAGATTATCGCATACTTTCATAAGAAAATTACTTTGTATAAAACCAATAAATATAATAATCAGCCTATAGTTTTTTGTCAACGTCATAGCGCGGCGGAGCGGTTTTCCACAACGCTAGAAATGTGGTATAGTTAATCCACTTAAGAAGGGCGAAGCTCTATTTTAGCTCCCTGACATGGAATAGGCGAAGACTCGAAAAAATCCACAGATTACACGGATTTTCACGGATTATACCGGTTCTGGGGAACTGAAATCCGTGTAATCCGTGGACACCCATGGAGGTATTCTTAAAGGGAACAACTATATAATGACTGCGGATACACCGCAGTCTTCACCTATTACTTATCCCGGATCTATGGTATAGTACCTTTAAAATACTATGAGTTATATTGAATTTAGAAAGGTCTGCAAATACTACTTCATGGGTGAAAATAAGATCATTGCGGCGGATAATATGAGCTTTGAGATAGAAAAAAGCGAATTTTGTGTGATAGTGGGACCCAGCGGCGCGGGAAAGACCACGTTGCTTAATATGCTGGGGGGAATGGATTCCTGCGGCAGCGGCGACATTATCTTGGATAATGTCCAGATCAGCGGTATGAGCGAACGGGAATTAACCGATTACCGGCGTTACGATGTGGGCTTTGTGTTTCAGTTTTATAATCTTATCCAGAACCTTACGGCTCTGGAAAATGTGGAACTCGCTTCGGAAATATGCAAAGATCCCTACAACCCCAGGGAGACCTTGACCGCAGTGGGGCTTAGGGATCGGATGAACAATTTTCCCGCGCAGCTTTCCGGCGGCGAACAGCAGCGGGTTGCCATTGCCAGGGCTTTGGCGAAAAACCCTAAGATCCTGCTCTGCGATGAACCTACCGGCGCGCTGGACTATCTTACCGGGAAGCATATCCTACAGCTTCTCCAAGACGGTTGTCATAAAACCGGCAAAACCGTCATTGTGATTACCCATAATCAGGCAATCGCCCAAATGGCAGACCGGATTATACATATGAAGAACGGACGGATCCTCAGTTTGGAGTATAACCCCCATCCCCTGCCGGTAGAACAGATAGAATGGTAAGGCAAGATGTTGGGGAAGACCTATGTTAAAACCATATTCCGGGAAATTCTGGGAACCTTGGGACGCTTTGTGGCGATCTTTGCCATTGTCGCCTTGGGCGTGGGGTTCCTCGCAGGTCTCTTGGCCACAACTCCGGACATGAAGGTTTCGGTAGACCGGTATTTCGACAAGACCAACATGATGGATATTTTCATCAAAGCGCCTATGGGCTTAACCGAAGGGGATGCCGAAGCGCTAAAAAACCTTCCCGAGGTGGATCTGGTCCTCCCCGCATACGTTACCGATGCGCTGGTTAAGACTTCTAGCGATGAAGTGCTGGTTACGCGGATTTACGGACTTCCCCTGGAACGGATCCATGAAAAGGGATTTGTAAATCGTATGGAACTCCTTCAGGGACGGATGCCGGAACGCAGCCGGGAATGTCTGGCCCAGCAGGGAGGAGGCTATTTGTCTTCTATCGCAGTCGGAACGGTGCTTACGATAACCGATGAAAGCCTGGATTACGGCGGCTTTGAAAGCCTGGACCAGGTGTACCGGGTTACCCAATACACAGTTACCGGGATCGTTAAAAGCCCGCTGTATATTTCTACCGAGCGGGAACCCAGCAGTATCGGCAGCGGCCGGCTTGGGACGGTCATATACGTCCGGGAAGCCTGTTATGCGCTGCCGGCGTATACGGATTTTTATATAACCCTGCAAAACGCCGCTTCTCTTAGGGGATTCACCAAACCCTATCAGGAACGCATAAACAAGGCCGTGACCGTCGTGGAAACCCTGGGTATTGAACGTTCGAAAATTCGCCGGGAAGAGATTCTGGCGGAAGCAGGGGGTCTTACCGAAGCAGCATTAACCCAAGTAGAGGCCGAATATCTGGAGGCAAAAAACACCGCAGAGCGGGAACTTGCCGCGGCCCGGCAAAGACTGGAACAAAGCGCAGCGGAAATAGCCGCCGGGGAGACAGAGCTGGTGGAAGCCGAAGTCAAACTTGCCGAAGGGCGCGGGATATTTGAGGAAAAACGGCGGAAGGTTGGCCGGGAATTACAGGATAATGAAGCCCTTCTGAAAAGCGGGGAGGCGGAACTTGCCGCGGCAAAACAGACTCTCAGAGAGAATCAATCCCAACTGGACGCCGCTCGATCCCAAGTGGAGAAACACCGGGGTAAATGGTATCTGATCTTTTCTTCCAAGGCCCGGGAAGGGATCATCCAATACGATGAGGGGCTTGAGGCATATAATGCCGGACTTAAAATGGTAACTGAAAAAGAGCGGGAACTTCAAAGGGGAAGAAGCGCTTTTGAAGCGGGCAGACAGAGCGCCGAAGCGGAGTTTGCCGCGGCCGAACGGGAACTTGATGCGGTTCAAGCGGAAATAAGCGCCGGGAGGGCGCGGCTTGCAGAGGCCCGGCGGAAACTTGCGGACGGGGAAGCGGCATATACGGCGCGGCTTTTGGAAACCGTTGCCCGGCTGATGGACGGCAGCGAACAGCTTGAGCAGGCGAAACAGAGCCTCACAGATACGGCCATTCCCATGCCCCAATGGTATGTGCTGGACCGTAACGCCAATGCGGGATGCATGAACTATAAGGCTAATGCGGAGAAGATCGCCGATGTGGCCAAGGTATTCCCCATATTCTTTCTCTTTATCGCCGCTCTTGTGGCTCTCACCACCATGACCCGAATGGTTGAGGAAGAGCGTATTCAGATCGGTATCTTGAAAGCCCTGGGCTACCGGAAACGGGCTATCCTCTGTAAGTATCTGATATACTGCGGGCTGACCGGAGCGCTTGGGTCTGCGGCGGGGATGATATCGGGATTTCAAGGGCTGCCCATTATCATTTACCGCGCCTTTGCCACCATGTACCACCTGCCGCCTTTGGTAACGGAATTGAACTGGCCCTTCGGCCTTATGGCCTGCGGCCTGGTATTGGCCTGTACCATGGGGGCCACCGTGTACGCCTGTTATCGCGCGTTGTGGGAAAAACCGGCCTCCCTCATGGTTCCCCGTTCCCCAAAATCCGGGAAGCGGGTCTTCCTTGAATACATCCCCTTTATCTGGAACAGGATGAAATTCACCCATAAAGTTACCGCCCGAAACCTTATCAGGCAGAAGAAGCATTTCGTTATGACCATTACCGGTATTGCAGGGTGTACCGCTCTGATGGTGGCCGCCTTTGGCCTGCGGGATTCCATGACCGATATCGCCCGGACCCAGTTTGAGGAAATCCTACAGTATGATGTGCAGATTGAGCTGCGGGATGAAATCTCCCCCCGGACATTCGGGGCAAACCGGCGGTTCCTGAGAAGCTGGGCACCGATCCACAGCGAATCGGGCTATATTGTCAAAGGCAATGAGCGGTTCAACATCGGGATTATTGTGCCTAAAACCGCGGAGACCCTGCCGAATTTCATTAACCTCCGGGATCGGCGCACCCAACGGCCCTTGCTCTTTTCCGATACCCAGGTGATCCTCACCGAAAAGATAGCGGAACGGCTCGGCCTCAACATCGGGGATACCCTTGTGTTGGAAAACGCCAAAGGTCTTCGGGGGTCTTTTACCCTGTCAGGCATCACCGAAAATTATGTAGGGGTTACGGCTTACCTAGGTCCTAGGTCCTACACAAAGGAATTTGGGGGAAACCTTTCCTACCGGACCTTGTTTGCCTATACGGGCATCCGGGAACAGTCGGCGCAGGATAGGTTCATCGCCGGCATTCTTGCGGAGGATTCGGTGATGGCCGCGGAGTTTACCGCCCAAATTCAGACCTCCTACAATAATCTGCTCCGCAGCATCGGCTTCGTGGTGCTGGTTCTCATCTTTGCCGCCGGAGGGCTTGCCATGATCGTGCTGTACAACCTGACCAACATCAATATCAACGAGCGGACCAGAGAAATCGCCACCCTGCGGGTTCTTGGCTTTCACCGGTCCGAAGCCGCGGCCTATATATTCCGGGAAATAACGGTTCTCAGTATCTTCGGCGCTCTAGCAGGTCTATGTTTGGGTATCCCCCTGCATAGCTTTATCATCGGGGTTGCGGAAAATCCGGATCTCATGTTCGGAAGGCGTATCGCCCCGGTAAGTTTTATTCTTTCAGGAGTGATTACCCTGTTCTTTTCCGCAATGGTGGATCTCTTCATGCTGAAAAAACTGAGAGCCATCAAAATGGCGGACTCTATGAAAGCCGTGGACTAAGCGCGGACTTTTTATTTTCCGAATGAGCCGGGCAACGGTATTGTAAAAATTGAGCAGGATAGTAAGCAGGAAGTCCTGTTTGTAGGAAGCATCGAGCTGTTTTCGGTTGAGCGAGAGTTTTCGTGATTTTCCGCTTTCCTTCCTTTGGATATATCTCTTATAGATAGCTTTTCCCCGGCTGGTGGTGTAAACTGTTGCCATGCACGTTAAAGATATATTCAAGGTTATGGCTAAACAGACAAGCGCCGGTGAAAATATCATTCTAGCGACGATTGTAGCCGAAACAGGTTCCAGCCCCAGAAGCGCCGGGGCCCATATGCTGGTGGGCCGGAACGGCAGAATCTGCGGTACCATCGGCGGCGGCGCGGTGGAATACGCCGCCATACAGACCGCGCAGAAACTGCTGGAACAGGGGCAGTCGCTACGAAAAACCTATACTCTCCGTCCCAATGACCGGGAAGAACTGGGTATGCTCTGCGGCGGCGATGTGGAAGTGTATATGCAATATATCCGGGGAGGCGACGAAAAAGCCTCAGCCCTTTTCCGGGAATGTTGCGGCCGGCTGGAAACCAAAGACGAAGGGCTCTGGCTGTTTATTGATATAACCGATCCCAATGGCTGGCTTATGGCCCTCTACGGCCCGGGCCTGCCCTTGGCGGGCATGGAACTTGATCCCGCCGGTATCAAGGCGCTGTGCCGGAACAAACCGGTACTGCTGCAAACAGGAGGGCGGATTGTTTACGGCGAGCCGGTAAATTTTGCCGGAAAGGTTTTTGTTTTTGGCGCGGGTCATGTGGCGCAGGCTCTTGCTCCGGTTCTTGGCTCTGCGGGTTTCCGTTATGTGATATTTGACAACCGCGCCGAATTTCTTGACCCCGGTTTGTTTCCCGGGGCTTATGAGCTGGTTCCGGGCGATTTTGAGCGGCTTGATGAAAAGATCCGCGTTACTCCAAATGATTATATCGTGATTATCACCCATGCCCATGACCTCGTTGTTCTGCGTCAACTGGTATCCCGCGCCTGGGCCTATTTGGGAGTTATCGGCAGTAAAACCAAAATCGCTGAGATTAAGCGGCATCTTATTGGGGAAGGGGTCAGTGAAACGCAGATGGATAAAATAAACGCGCCCATTGGAATCAAAATACGCTCGGAAACGCCGGAAGAAATAGCTGTCAGCATTACCGCCGAACTGATCCTGCGCCGCGCGGAGCGGAGGGGCCTCTGATGCCGGTAATCATAAAAGGCGCGGGAGATTTGGCCAGCGGCATCGCTCTGCGCCTGTTTCATGCCGGGTTTGATATGCTGATGACCGAGATTGCCGCGCCTCTCACGGTTAGAAGAACGGTTGCCTTTTCCCGGGCGGTGTATGAGGGCAGGGCGGCAGTGGAGGATGCCGGCGCCGTACTGGTTAAAGACGAGGCCGGTATACGGGAAGCCCTTGCCCAAAAGCTGATTCCGGTGCTGGTTGATCCCCAGGCCGCCATTGCCAAACAGCTCAATCCCCCCGCGCTGATCGACGCGATTATGGCGAAAAAAAACACCGGCACTGCCATTACCGACGCGCCGCTGGTGATCGGCCTCGGGCCGGGTTTTAGCGCGGGATTTGACTGCCATGTAGTAATCGAAACTATGCGGGGCCATTACCTGGGCCGGGTTATCACCAAGGGAAGCGCCATTCCCAATACCGGCGTTCCCGGCGGGATTGAGGGCTTTTCCACGGAACGGCTGCTCCGCTGCAGCGCCGCCGGGGTTTTTGAGGCAAAGGCCGCCATCGGCGATCCTGTGCGAAAGGGCGGTGAAGTTGCGGCGGTGCGGAGCGAACGCGGCCCTATTCCAATACACGCGGAAATAGACGGCGTACTGCGGGGCCTGCTTCCGTCGGGTATACCGGTCGGTAAAGGGATGAAAGCCGGGGACATTGATCCCCGCTGTGAGGCCGCCCATTGTTTTACCGTGTCGGATAAGGCCCTGGCAATCGGCGGCGGCGTACTGGAAGCCCTGCTACGGTTTCTTCCCCCTTATGCGCTATTCCAGGGCGGACGCGGATGAATCAAAGCGAATCTCTGAGCGGCCGGTTTGAAAAACTGGCCTTTGGCGCGGCGGAGGACGCAAAAGGCATGCCTCCGGTTGTTGCCTTTACCGGATCCGGGGGGAAAACTTCCCTGATTGAACTGCTGGCAAAGAAATTGACCCATAAGGGGCGAAAAATCCTGGTAAGCCCTACAACCAAAATGCGCCCCTTTCCCCCCATTCCCGGGGTAACCATGGCAGGCAGGCTTAACAGGGAAAGCGGCAAACTGGAAGCCTTACCCCCGGAGGAACTGGAAAAAATAATAGAGGATTATGATCTGGTTTTGCTTGAAGGCGACGGTTCCAAGGGCCTGCCCCTGAAAGGCTGGGCCCCTTATGAGCCGGTAATCCCCCGGTTTACCACGCTTACAGTGGGTATACTCCCCCTCTTGCCTCTGGGGAAACCCCTTTCAACGGAAATTGTCCACCGCCTTCCCCTGTTTTGCGAACTTGCAGGAGCAAGACCCGGCGAATTATTGCGCATAAGGCATCTGGCGGCGCTTCTTAGCGGCGGCACGGGGAAGCGGGACCTGTTTAGCGGCGCTTCTGGGGACAAGGCGCTCTTTTTCAACCAGATCGAAGACGAAACAGCCCTTGCCCGGGGACATGAACTTGCCGCCCTGTTGGAAAGCGGCTTCCGGGACAGCCTTTGTACGATTATAGCCGGCAGCGCACGGCTGGATACGATGAGCGGATGCGTTCCCTAAAAACCGAAATTGTCTCTGCCTCCCATGACGTAACTATAGCATCTTTTTTGAATTCCGAATTGCCGGGAGAGCCGGTATACATCCTGCCGCGTGGAGCTATTGATACTTTGTATTTTATAATAATATAATTAAGAAATGTAAGGCTCCGTTATGGATTGAAGGGGCTTTATAGTATAGTATTAGGAGGTTCTATGACTATTGCCGAGATGTTTGGGCAAAGTATAATAGTTACATTGCTCGGTATGGGAGTTGTGTTTGGGTTTCTGGTCATTTTGATCGTCTCTATAACTCTGGCAGGTAATATCATTCATGCTTTGGGATTGGATAAGGATCTACAAGCGCCGGTAAAGGCGAAGGTTCCCACTCCCGCCCCTGTTTCTGCGGCTGTATCTTCCGTTGGAACAGGGAATAATGCTGCGGTTACGGCGGCCATAGCGGCTGCGGTTACTGAATATCGTAAGACCTATTCTTAAATTAGGTAAAGGAGACAAATATGCCTAAAGTTAAACTTACCGATCTGGTATTGCGGGATGCCCATCAATCCCTCTTTGCAACCCGTATGGTTACCGCCGATATGTTGCCGATTACCGATAAATTGGACAAAGTCGGTTTTTGGGCCTTGGAAGCCTGGGGCGGAGCGACCTTTGATTCCTGCATCCGTTTTCTGAACGAAGACCCTTGGGAGCGGCTGCGTAAACTCAAAGCCGCTCTGCCCTCGACGCCGATTATGATGCTCTTGCGCGGCCAGAACCTGCTCGGTTACCGGCACTATGCCGATGATGTGGTGGATAAGTTTGTCGAGGCTTCCGCGAAAAACGGCGTCGGCGTTTTCCGCATCTTCGATGCCTGTAATGATCCCCGTAACCTCCAGAGCGCCGCCCAAGCCGCAAAAAAAACCGGTAAGCACGTTCAGATGGCGATTTCTTACGCGACCACGCCGTATCATACGAAAGAAGTGTACGCGGATCTGGCGAAGAAATACGCGGAGTTCGGCGCGGATTCGATCTGCATTAAGGATATGTCCGGCCTTCTCAAACCCTACGAGACCTACGATTTGGTAAAGGAGATTAAGAAGAAGGCGGATATCCCCATCGAGATCCACTCCCATGCGACTACCGGCCTCTCGGTTGCGACCCTTGTGAAGGGCGCGGAAGCCGGAGCAGAGATATTGGACACGGTGATTTCATCTCTTGCAATGGGTACGAGCCATAGCCCCACCGAGACGATTGTCGAAGCGTTCCGGGGTACCGAATATGACACAGGGCTTGATACGGTGAAGCTCCTTGAAATCGCCGCGTATTTTCGGGATGTGCGCAAAAAATACACGAAGTTTGAATCGAGTTTCCTCGGTGCGGATACGCGAATTCTTGTTTCCCAAGTTCCGGGGGGTATGCTCTCGAATCTTGAAAACCAGTTGAAGGAACAGGGAGCGTCGGATAAGATTGACGCGGTGCTTAAAGAAATTGCGGTGGTACAGAAGGATTGCGGGTATGTCCCGCTGGTAACGCCGACAAGCCAGATTGTGGGAACCCAGGCGGTGTTCAATGTGCTGTTCGGACGCTACGCAAAGATCACCGCCGAAACAGCGGACCTCGTAACAGGCCGCTATGGAGCGGCTCCGGCGGAAGTAAACGCGGAGCTACGCAAGAAAGCCCTGGAACAGATGAAATACGCCGAACCCTTGACGTGCCGTCCGGCGGACAAGATTCCTAATGAATTCGATAAAATTGCCGAAGAAGCGAAAAGTATCGGCGCTAAAAACGATGAGGATGTGCTGATCTACGCCATGTTCCCGAAAGTTGCGCCGGAATTCTTTAAGAATCGTGGTAAAGGCCCTGTAGACTCCGCTTCGTTTGCGGCGAAGCCTCCGGCCTCTGCACCTGCCCCGGCGCCCGCACCTGTATCCAATCAGCCCGCCAAGTATGTGGTCAACGTGAACGGCACAGATTACAATGTGGCGGTTCAGCCTGCGGGATCTATTGCCTTTGCCCCGGCGCCGGCTTCACCGGGTCCCGCGCCTGCAGCTCCCGCGCCCGCCGCCCCTTCCGGCGGCGGTACGGTGATTCCTTCGCCGGTGGCCGGTACGCTCATCCGGTATGTAGTAAATGAGGGGGAACAGGTTAGTTCCGGGACAACCGTCATCATCATCGAGTCCATGAAGATGGAACTGGAAATCAAGTCCACTGCCGCGGGAAAAGTTCATTTCTTGGTACCTACAGGTACGCAAGTAACTTCTCAGCAACCCTTAGCTGAAATAGGATAATACCATGCTACACCTTAAAAGGGATCCGGTATGGGTAACGAAGATATGTTTGCTGCTGCTGATCGGCGCATTTGTATTTTCCTTCATGCCTCGTGCGGCCGCTCAAGCGAAGGCCCCGGCGTCCGATCCCGCATCGATCCAGAATCCCGATGGAATTATCCCCGGCAGTGAAAATATACCGAGGGTTTCCTTTGGAAGTTTTATCCGGAATGTCGCCGAGACCACCGGTTTGTTTGCTTTCATCACCGACAAGATCGAAAAGGAAACTACCGAAATAGATGAAACTACCGGAGAAAACAGAACCACCACTGTTTTAGGGTGGCAGGAACTTCTCATGGTGGCGGTTGGTTTTCTCATCGTATACCTTGGAGCGGTTAAAAATTTTGAGCCCCTGCTTCTAATCCCCATCGGTTTCGGGACCATATTCGTGAATATCCCTTTTGCGGGAATGGGAGACGGGCCTCACGGTTTCCTCCACATTATTTATGAAGGCGGGGTAGGAAACGAATTCTTTCCCCTCTTTATCTTTATGGGAATCGGGGCTATGACCGACTTCGGCCCCCTCATCGCCAATCCCAAAACAGCGATCCTCGGCGCGGCGGCCCAATTCGGCGTTTTCGGCGCCCTCTTCGGTATTACCGCCATGAACCTCATACCGGGGGTCAACTTTAACCTCAAGGAAGCCTGTGCGGTGGCGATAATCGGCGGCGCGGACGGTCCGACCACGATCTACATCGCCGCGAAGCTGGCGCCTAAACTTTTGGCCACGGTAGCGGTGGCGGCCTACTCTTACATGGCCCTGGTACCCCTTATTCAGCCGCCGATTATGAGAGCCCTCACCACCAAGGAAGAGCGGCTTATCAAGATGAAGCAGCTTAGGCCGGTTTCCAAGGTGGAGAAGACCCTGTTTCCGTTGGTGGTCTTTGTGCTGGCTATTCTGATCCTCCCATCGGCGGCGCCCCTTATCGGCTGTCTTATGTTCGGTAACTTCATTAAAGAATGCGGGATAGTGGAACGGATTTCCAAGACCCTACAGAATGAGCTGATGAATATCGTGTCGGTCATGCTTTCCCTGGGGGTCGGAAGTCAGATGACGCCGGAAAAGTTCCTTAATCCCGCATCCCTTTCCATCGTGGCTATGGGGCTTATTGCTTTCTGTATAGCTACCGGCACGGGAATCTGTGTAGCCAAGATTATGAATCTTTTCCTCAAAGAGAAGATCAATCCTCTCATCGGGTCTGCAGGCGTTTCCGCGGTGCCTATGGCGGCGCGGGTTTCCAACCGGGTGGGGCTGGAAGAGGATCCCGGCAACTTCCTGCTTATGCACGCCATGGGACCGAACGTATCCGGGGTTATCGGCACTGCCATTGCCGCGGGCGTCTTGATCGCCATGTACGGATAAATTTTTAGAAACCTTGCAATAATCCGCAGATTCCCAAATATCTGCGGATTATTCTATAAAATATGCCACTTGAAAATAATAAAGTATAGTTGTTCCCTTTAAGAATAACTAAATGGGGGTCCATGGATTACACGGATTTCAGTTACCCAGAACCGGTACAATCCGTCGATTTTTTTCATAAAAAAGAAAAATCTAACAATTCACCGGCAAAGCAGTATTGAATGAAGCGGGTTCATCCCTTGTGCTTGACGATGAGGGGAGTTACAATGGGAAAAGGCGGTAAATATTTTTTCTGCATATTTTATCCGGCCCCATATTTATTTGTTTTATATTATCGCGTATTTTGTGCGGTAAAAACCGCTCTAAAGAAGAATAAAAAATAAATGAAATGAGAGAAATTATAGATAAAATAGCTGGACAAGCAGTTATAGACTATGCTATATTCACTGCCGGAGCATATATATGATCCGTCTTAGATCGTCTAGGCAATCCCGCAGGTACTATTAATAATCCCCTTCGGAGAATAGCCGCCTCGCTTTGCCAAAGCCTCAAGCCCTATGCTTCAGTATTGGGCGCGGACAAATCTTCCAGAAGTTTTTCAAGTTTTTCTTGCAGGGACAGGGGAATCCCTAGGGTCTTGAACCGGGACTTTTCTCCCGCATGAAGGGATACTTCTTTTTTGGGGCAATTCAGCAGTTTCGCTAGAAACGAGCGGAGTTCCCCATTGGCTTTGCCGTTTTCAGGAGCCGCGGCAATCTTTACCCGCAGACGGCCTTCTTTCACTTCCAGCAGCCGGGATTTCGAAGCTCCCGGAACCGCCTTGATATGGAGATAGATACTCTCTTCGGAGACTTGAATGCAGCTTTTCATAGCTCACTCCGTATCAAGCGGTTATTTGATTTCCTGTACCCGGGAAGCCAGACTGGAACGCCGATCTTCCATTCAAAGGAATAGCCTGTTGCGCCTGAAGAAAGGGGGCGGAGGATCAGGTTGGCGACCAGGGCGGCCCTGAAAAAGCATTGAGGAGCTATGGGGAAGCGCTCCTGGGGTATCAAAGACTGGTCTTTTTTCGGGATAAGTCCCGCGCACAGCAGCATTGAGGGAAACCGGTAGCGGACCAGGCCCCGCGGGATATCCGGTATGGGCAGGTCTAACTCAAGGCCAAAGAGGGACGGAGACAAAATATCCGGCGGGCAGGCCAGAACCCCGGGATATCCTGATGTGATTTTCCCGTCTCGGCCCGGCGCGGCGCTTGCCTCTCTCAAGAAGCGGGCCAGCATTTTCAGTTCTTCTTTGGCAAAGGGCTGGGAAACAAGCGCCAGTGGGGCGGCAATAGGAAAAGAATACGCGCCCATTATGCCCGCGGCAAAGAGCCGGTCTTGGTAAGACCTGATCAGCCTGACGCAGTCTCTGTGCGGTATGAGTACGATGAAACGAACCGGCTCTGACAAAATAAGCTCCTAAGATCAATGCCGGGGAATATTCCGGGATTCCTCCCGCTCCGTTCCCAGGGCAAAAGCATTTAACTCTTGTAAAGATACAAAAAATCCGCAGATTAACAAAGATTTCGGTACTAGGGCAAGAAAAGCCTGTAGTAACCGCGGGTTTTCTTGAGCTATTCTCTTCATCCGCGTAATCCGGTTGCCTATATCTTCATTAATCCGTGAAAATCCGTGTAATCTGCGGGCTATGGTTAAATGTTTTTGCCCCGGATCAGTTCCCCGTCCCTTGTACAGCCCTCTATGTTATGATACTATATAAGGAATTGTGATGAAATATAAGACCAAACTGCTGGCGGATCGGTTTATCACGGTGCTTTCGGCCTGGCCCGGGGTGGAGTGCGTTTCCCTCAACGAAGCGGCCCTGCAAGACACCTTGGACCCCTATTTCGCCCTGATCTTTGACGTGTTCTATTCGGAACCCATCCCCGGTCCGGGGGAACGGCGCCGTTTGTACGGGGAGGATGTGGCGGCCTTTGAAAGCTCAAATCAGGCGAGTAAAGATCGGTTCCTTATCGGAAACCTTCCGGTGAGACTGGAATATAAGGCGACCCAAAGGATCGATGAGATGGTATCTATTGCGGATACTAAACTGGAATTCCTCTGGTTTATCAAAGATTCGGGGACCTATGGATACTATAGATTAACCCAGGGAAAGCTGCTTTTTTACCGGACCGATTGGATTCAGCAGATCCGGCGGCGGCTGCTTGCCTTGGGAGATGTTTTTTGGACCCGGATGCGCGGGGCTCACCAGTCTAAAATGGAACATCTATTAAGCGACCTAGGAGCGGCTTTTTTTCAGGGAGACGATTTTAATTATCTCATATCCTCCGCGCTGTTTATTAAAACCGCCTGTCTCACCCTGTTTTGTATTAACCGCCGGTTTGAGCCTTCCCATCGGGCTTACTATACCCAGGTACTCGATCTCCCGGTATTGCCGGAAACCTTCCGCAGCCACCTGGAAACGTTTCTCCGCTTTGATGCTGAAATGACCAGGGAACGGCAATATTCTCTTGCCCAGCTTGTTGCCCGAAGCATCGTGGTTCTGTAACCTGAACCGGGAGATCGGAAATGGCGCGTATCAAATCATATTCTTGTATCTTGCTTATTCTGACGGTTTGTCCTGCCCTCTCTTTTTCCTGGGAAGAAGAACCGATTCCCGCGGACCCGAAGGTCATTCTGAATTACCCGCAAAAAAACTGGCGGGATCCGCGGTACGAGCTGTTCCGGTGGGATGATTTTCCATCGGTTCTTATCTTCGATACCGCGGATTATCGGATTCAAGACGCTTTTTTTAAGCGCCTTGCCTTTTTTGTAGAAAAAGCCGGATTCCGGGGCCGGCTGGCCACGAATCAGGAGATCGCGGATCTCCACGGCTGGAATGCCCACGATTACCGGGCGGAAGACCTGGCCGCGTTTTTTGAGACCGCAAGACAAACCCGGTTTCGTCTTAATGCGGAAGAAGGGGAACTGGCGGACATACTGCTCGGCGCTCATATCATCTACCAAAGCAACGGAGGAGAATTCCTGCCCGGAACAGGGGCGCTTGTTTCCATATCCAGGGAATCTCCCGATTATCTCCGTTCGCGCTTTATGGTTCATGAAGGGTTTCACGGCATCTTCTTTATTGATGAGGATTTTCGGGATTTCAGCCGCCGCCGGTTTGAGAACTTTTCTCCTCAAGCCAAACGGTTCATCATCAATTTTTTCGATTACCAGCATTACGACATAAAGGATCAGTATCTGGTGATCAACGAGTTTATGGCCCATGTATTACAGCAGTCCGTATCCCAAGCGGGCGAGTATTTCGGGAAGACTCTGGCGTCCCGGATCGACGCTTCTTCATGGCGCCGCGCCATACTGCCGCCCAAAGATGAAGCTACCGGTTCCTGGCCCGGCATCGCCAGGGCTTTTCAAGCGGAAGCCGAAGCCTTCTCCGAATATGTAAACCGGCGATGGGGTTTTGCCGCGGGCAGAGTCTGGCGGATAGATAACCGGTGAGGGTACTCATTGCCCAGGGCAAAAGCATTTAAACACGGGTCCGCAGATTACACGGATTTT
>JAITHW010000167.1 GCA_031279815.1 Treponema sp.
CCATCGGCAGGGAAGAACAGCGGGATACGGAAAAAGGGATCGTTAAGTATACCGTTCCCATTGCGGAACGGGGCCGGGCGCATATTGAAAATATCCTGGTCACGGGCAATAAAAAAACAAAGACCCATGTAATACTCCGGGAGATCCCCCTGGAAAGCGGCGATGTCTTTTCCAAAACCAAGCTCATGGAAGGCTGGCGAAACCTGATGAATCTCCAGTATTTTACCATGGTTGTCCCGGACACCCCTACGGGAAGTACCGACAGTCTCATGGATCTGATTTTTAACGTGGAAGAACAGCCCACCACGGATATCCAATTGGGTTTGACCTTTTCAGGAATCTCGGAGCCGGGTCAAATCCCCATATCCGTGTTGGCTAAATGGAACGACCGTAACTTTCTGGGATACGGGAATATGCTGGGAGCGGACATAAACGTATCCTATTATACCCAAAGCGCCAGCTTAGAATATACCCACCGGTGGGTCCTGGGCCTTCCCCTGTCGGCAACCTTTGACTTTACCGGCCAGCATACGAAAAGATTTGCGGCCATGAACAACAGCGCTCCCTATTTCAACGGGAATGAAGCCTATGCCTTTCCCGATGGGTTTACCTCTTATGAGGAGTATGAAGGCGCCAATAAGATTCCCCCTAGTGAATTTCTTATGACCTATGATCAATGGCGGTTTTCCGTAGGGGTTTCCACAGGATACCGTTTCGCTACTTTTCTGGGAAACCTGGGGGTCGGCGGCGGGGTCCGTGCCGGTATTGTTCTAAACCAATACGATGAACATGTCTACCGGGCTTTTGATCCCGCCATCCGGGAGAGAAACAACCAATGGACCCCGGCGAATTCGCTCTGGACCAGCGTTTCTCTGGATCAGCGGGATATCTATTATGACCCTTCCAAGGGGTATTATGCGATTCAGCGGGTAGGGTATTACGGGATATTTCCCATAGAACTTGAACATTATATAAGAACCGACACCAAGGCCGAATTTTTTCATACCCTGTATACATTTGAAATTACCGATACGTATAACCTTAAATTTATCTTCGGCATTCATTCGGGCCTTTCTTTCATATTCCCCCAGCCTAACCGGAACGAACCGCAGATTGAAAATGTAAACAAACTCGCGATAGACGGGATGTTTACGGGCCGGGGCTGGACCAATGAATATCAATCTAAAGGGTTTGCTCTGTGGGAAAACTGGGCCGAGATTCGAATACCCCTGGTTCCGGGCATCATCGCGTGGGATTTCTTTTTTGACGCCGCCGCGGTAAAGGAGAATCCGCAGAAGCTTTTTACCGCATTTTCAATAGAGGATATGCGGTTTAGTCTGGGCGGATTATTCCGGTTTGCCCTGCCTCAATTTCCCATCAGGATAGGGTTTGCCAAACGGTTCAAGGTAGTGAATGGAGAAGTGGAGTGGCAGAAGGGGAATATGTGGGATGTACTGGACCTGGTATTCTCCTTTGCGTTATCCACATATTAAAAAGAGGCGCAATTATGAAAAGAATGAAAAAATCAATCCTGTTTGCATTTTTATGGATTTCCGGTTTAGGATTCCAGGCAGCCGCGCAGCAGCTTACCCGGTTTGCGGTGGTGGATCTGCCCAAAGTGTACCTTGCTTTTTTCCGGGAGTCCCGGGCGGTCCGGGAATTTGAAGAGCAGAGTTCCCGGGTTCAGGCGGAAATCGACCGGATGACCAGAGAGATTCAGGAATTAAAAACCGCCCAATTCAATGCGGAATCCCGGGGGGATCGGGCCCAGGCCATGCGGCTTGAAAATGAGGTATACCGGAATTCAGAATATCTGAAAGAATATTTTCGAATTAAAACCGCTGAATTGGAGGATCGAAAGAGTAAACTCACCCAATCGGAGACTTTTTTGGGACAGGTATATGAGGAAATCCGCTTTATTGCCGAAAGCGAAGGGTATAGTATGGTACTCAACTTGAAAGAGAATACCGGTATACTCTGGTACAGCCCTACGGTGGATATTACGGATAAGCTCATTCAAAACCTGCGTTCCAAAGGAAACCGGTAGCAATTCGACGATACCGCATTGCTAAAGGAGGTACTATCAGCTTTGCCGAATCGGAATCCATGATGGATCAATACAGGCGGATCAAACAGGCTCACCAAGGGGAGGTGGTGTTTTTCCGCTTGGGGGATTTCTATGAAATGTTCGCCGATGACGCGGTGGAAATTTCCGCGCTGCTCAACCTCACCCTCACGGCCCGTAATGGGCTTCCCATGTGCGGAATTCCCCATCATGCGGTCCGATCCTATATTCGCCGCTTATTAAAACTGGGGAAAAAAATAGCCGTCTGCGAGCAGATTTCAGAACCCGGCAAGGGCAGGGCCCTGATTCAACGGAAGGTGGTGGAGGTGGTCACCCCGGGTACCACCGTGGAAGAGGATTATCTGGACAGGGGAAGCGCCAATTATCTTGCCGGCATTGCTTCCATCAACGGGATGCTTTCTTTTGCCTATATAGACCTGTCCACCGGGGATTTTCACGCCACATCTTTTCCCCGTAAAGGAGGGATAGAGCAGTTTTGTCAGGAATTTGAACGGCTCCAAATAAAAGAGATAATTGTACAGGAATCCCTCCTAACGGATATCCCCGATCTTGCCGGGGTAATTTCGGAACAATCCGGCCTGACGGTGAACCGTTGGGCAAATTGGCTGTTTGACCAGGACCGAAGCCGGAAACGGCTGGAAAAGCAATTCGGAACATCCAACCTTAAAGGGTTCGGCCTTCCGGAACAGACCCCGGAGATCCTGGCCGCCGGAGTTCTTCTGGACTATCTGGATACTACCGCCAAGAGCCTTATTCCCCATGTTAGGTCTATTACGGTATATCGGGACACCGAATATGTGGGAATTGATGAATCAACCCAGCGTAATTTAGAACTGATCAGGAATTTACGGGATGGGGATATCCGGTTTTCCCTCATGGAAGTGATGGATGAGACCCGGACTTCCATGGGGCGGCGGCTTCTCAAACGCCGGCTTCTCTACCCCTTACGAAATCTGGAGTTGATCTATAAACGGCTGGACTTCGTGGAGAGCATCTACCGGGATCAGAGACGGCTTGGGACGTTACGGGAACTCTTGGGGAGAACCCCCGACTTAGAGAGGCTCAGTTCCCGGCTGGCTATGGACAGAGCCCACGGCAAGGATATGCTCTTAATTAAAAATGCTTTAGGCGTATTGAGCGGTATCGAAGAACTCACGGAAGACATCTCCTCCTGCTTTGAATCCAGGGAGGCGGCCGCTTTAGGGGCCGAGGGCTTTACCCGGCTTATGGAACTCCATGACCTGCTGGAAAGGGGGATCTGCGCCGATCCCTCCATAGTGCTTACTGAGGGAAACCTCATCAGAGACGGGTATAGCGGACAATTGGATGGTTTTAAAAGGCTCCAGGAAGACGGGCGCCAGCTTTTGGAGGAGTATCTTGAGGAAGAGCGGGAGGCTACCGGGATTTCCAGCCTGAAGATCCGCTATAACCGTCTCATCGGCTATTTTTTTGAGGTAACCAAGGTACACCTGTCAAAGGTTCCCGTCTATTTTATCAGACGCCAAGGTACGGCTGCGGGGGAACGGTTTACCACAGACCGGCTGGCGGCGCTGGAATCGGACATCAACACCGCGGCGGACAAGGCTATTGAACTTGAAAAACAGCTCTTCCTGGAATTACGGGATAAAGCCAAAGAACTGATTCCCGAACTGGCCGCCGCGGGCAGGAGAATTGCGGAATTGGATGCAGCCCAGTCTCTGGCATGGGCCGCCATCATCCGGGGATGGGTACGGCCGGTGGTGGATGATCAAAACCGGCTTACCATTATTGAAGGACGGCATCCGGTGGTGGAAGCTCATTTACCCAGCGGGGAATTTATCGCCAACGATATACTGCTGGACGGGGATGGGGTTTCCTTTGCTCTGATCACAGGGCCGAATATGGCGGGTAAGTCCACCTATCTTCGTCAGGCGGCCCTCATTACCATCATGGCTCAAATGGGGAGTTTTATTCCTGCCCGGGAAGCGGCCATCGGCATGGCGGATCGGATTTACTGCCGGGTGGGAGCCTCGGATAACCTTGCCCACGGGGAATCGACCTTTCTCGTAGAGATGAATGAAACCGCCTATATCCTGCATACCGCCACCTGTAGGAGCCTGGTTATTATGGATGAAGTGGGGCGGGGGACCGGAACTATCGACGGTCTTTCCATTGCCTGGGCGGTGAGTGAAGAGCTGTTGGATAACATCAAGTGCAGAACCCTCTTTGCTACCCATTTTCATGAACTGTCCTTGATAAACCATCCGCGAATGGTAAACCGCTCTATGGAAGTGCTGGATCAGAATGGCGAGATTATTTTTCTGCGTAAACTGCGGGATGGTCCCGCGGCGGAATCTTATGGCCTCCATGTAGCCAGGCTTGCGGGTTTAAGTGAGCGGGTTTTGCTTAGAGCAAGCCGTATTATGGAACGCCTTGAGGAAAGCGGCAAAGTCCTCCGCCATGCCGCGCTGTCTGAAGCGTCCGCGGATGTATCTGAAGTACAAACAAGCTCCGGCCCGGAATCCGTTCAAGAGTGGCTTGAACGGGTCAAATTCACACAATTCATGGAAGATATCCTTGCCATTGAGACGGATCGGATCACTCCGCTGGAAGCCTTAAATCTGATCCATACATGGAAGCAATTGTTCGGCGGGAAAATCGGCTTACGGCTCAACCATCGGGGGCGCCGGAACAGTTCGACAAATAAAAGCGGACCGACACTTTTTGATTAGCTTCGCCAACCGCCGCTTTAGCGCGGTATATCCGGCAACCCGCTTTCTCGATTAAGCCGTAAAGACAGGTCCTTGCTCAATAGCCGGCTTCAGGCGGTCACGGCTTGCACTTCTCCGCTATTTCTTTTATAATCCTATCCGCATCTTCGTAAGGAACCTGGCACGTTCCCACTTGATGGTGCCCGCCGCCGCCGTAGGCAAGCATCATGCTACCCACATCCACGGTTGCGGTTTTATTGATAATACTGTATCCCACGGTAATCACGCAATTTTCATTGTTCTTACCGTTTATGACCCATATCGAGATGTTTTGTTCAGGGAACAGGGTATAAATCAGAAAACGGTTCCCCGCATATATGGGATCCGCCTTCCGCAGATCCGCCAGGACCACATTACCCTCAACCCGGGCTTCCTTTTTATCCATTTCTGTGAACAGCGCAACCTGAGCGAAGTAAAGATCGATCCGTTCTTTAACATCCGGCATGGCAAGGATATCCACAATGCTTTTTTCCACACAGGCTTTGGCCAGCGCCTTCATTAATTCATAGTTACTGATGGTAAAGTTTTTGAATCTGCCCAAACCGGTCCGGGGATCCATGATGAACCCCAATAAAATCCACTCCCTGGGATTGACTATTTCATCCGGGGTAAGGTTGCCCGAATCCACCTTATCCACATAATAGACCATGGCCTCAAAACGGCCCAATTTTGCATAACCCCCATAGTAATCATACACCACCCGGGCGCAACTGGGAGCAACCCGGGCGACACCCTCAAAAAACGTCTTCTTGCCCAGCCGCTCAGGTTCACTGGAATGATGGTCAAACCAGAGCTTGCACCCATTGCAATAAGGGATATTGGCCAAAATATCATTGTCCGTAACTTCCACCAGGCCATCCTGTATATCCTTGGGATGAACGAACTTCCATTCATCAATAAGCCCCAAATATCCCAATAGGGCGCCGCAGGCTAAACCATCAAAATCGGATCTGGTTACTAACCTCATATCATACCATCCTATCATCTTCTAATGAACTTCACATCAAATTAAACGATTCCTACCGCCGGCTGCCCCAAGCCTAAAGGCATGGGCGCTTGCCCGGCTTACTCCCCATATAGTACCGGTACTAGTTCAACGGATCTGCCTGGGAGCATAGCTTGGTTTTCGCAAAACTCCCTAGGCGGTTCCAACTGCTACCAGTAGTGCTAGTACCCATACTAGTCATGCTCCCCGGTCTCTCCATAGATGTAACTTTTCTTCGCCGCATGGGTAGGTCCATTATATTTTTTCAGTATACCACAAAGCGGTCCGGTCGGTCAAGCATCACGGTTACAACAATCGCTTAATTAGTAAATGGTAATTAGTAAATGGTAAATGGTAAATGGTAAGGAGCAGTTGCGAAGGTGTATCTCCCCGCTCTTACCCTTTACCGCTTACAGGTTATTTCCGCGGGGTTCCGCGGTTTGTCTTAAAAAGCATCCGCCGGAGGCATGGAATTGCGTTCGCTTTTCGTGCTTTTCCGTGTATCCGGCGGTTACATACCCCGGTTCAAGGGGCCTCAGATGAAAGCCCTGGCGCGGGCCGGGCGCTTATCTGCCGTATAGCATGAGAGTTGGACCTTGTCAGCTACCCCATGCCTAAAGGCAGGGGCTTGAGGCTTGTTCCGGTTGCCCGGCTTACTCCTCAAGATTTCTACTTCAACGATACGTGCCTGGGGCATAGCTTGGTTATCGCAA
>JAITHW010000006.1 GCA_031279815.1 Treponema sp.
CTCGATGAGGTACTCCTTATTTAAGGTAAAATGCTTGATTTCCCCGGTACTGCGGACGTGCATCCTGGGGCCGTGGCAAAGCCAGATTTCCTCCCCAATACGGATATGCAGATCGTCATGAAAGGAGATGGGAATGTCCGCTTTGATGAGATCGTTCACCTCCTGTTCCGCCTCATCCAAATTCAGAGCCAGAGAAGGCTTCTCGTGAAAACTAAAGATAAAGCCGTGGCGGACATCCGAATGGAGAAAGCTCTCGGTCATGCCGTGTTTGCGCAACACGTATTCGCAGAGGTCTTCGGCGCTGTGGGTCATTCGTCTGAGAGGGAGGGATTTGAATACAATGTCGGCGATATCCGCAGGTTCGGGTCCAAAAAGGGTAGGACGAGTGATTATCACCTCCTCTCCAATACCGATGAGGAGGTGGGCGTTCCGGTTCAAAAAAGGATAGATGAGATCGAAATGCTCCACCACAACCCGTTTGCCCAAGCTGACCGCCTTGAGGATCACTTCGGAGAGGGCATGCATTTGAGTAAAAGCAGCTTCGAAACGAACGTCCATATGGTAGGTGTGGGCGCTGTAAAAACCCGTATTCTCTTCGTCCACATCCAGCAGGGGCAGGGGCCGGATATTCACTCCGTCGTCGTCATTCACCAGTTCCAGTCCCGGGAACATTCCCTTGATCATCATGCTCTTCCCGGATCCCGCAAGTCCCACAAGGCCGACGAGCTTATCAAAAGGGCTTAAATACTGCTGGGCTATCTGCATCCCCAGGTCGGCCATACGCTCAAAACCCCGGGGGGCAAAAAACACGGTATACAGATGGCTCTTCTGCATCCTGTCCGAATAGGGCATAGGCAGACTCCTTTATATAAGGGCATAAAACCCGCGTCTTTAGGCGTTTCAAACGCCTTGATAGGTTAGAGATCGAACTCTACATCCAGGAAAGGCCCGTGCTGCTGGGCGCCGTATACATCGGTCTCTCCAGGGTCCCCGGAGCAGATAGGCCGCTTGATGGTTACCTTAACGGCTTTGGCGGGATCGAACTCAATAATGTTGATTATCTCATCCTTTGTGATTTTGTACAATTCGCATACGAGGTTTTCGTTAATCACCTGAGCGGCGCAGACCCTTTTGTACCAGTCAAAGCTGGAGAACATAAGATCAATAGTAAGCTCATAGGGACCGGAATTTTTGCTTCGAATAATATCGGTAATATCCGCAAGTTTTGTTTTCATCAACAGGCTCCTTATAGTTTGACCGTTTCTCTGGGAAAGAGGGACCCGGGGTCCTCGGCGGCTAAGAGATGGTAGACGCTGAACACATAGACTTCCCCCGCGTGGAAGTCACTGGGAGAATAGGGAAAGGCCAGGTTTCCCGCGGTGGAACGGCGGCCTTCGTAGCCGTAGTGGAGCATGGTAGACCGGGCGGAAGCGCAAATGGTATCCGCCTGTTTCTGGCTTGGGGCAATAACCTCGATGATGATCCCCAGCTCGTGAACGCCTGCGGTACCGGGGGCAGGCTCCCGGTTTCCCATAACCCCGTCCCTGCCGTAGATAGTAAAGCGTAATTGGTAATTCTCCAGTTTTCCCCGGAAGTTATCCGCCACCCGTTCCTCTACGCCCTTGACGACGGCATCGATTTTGGAAATCATGACCGGATCCCGGCATCCGGCAATGGAAACCGTGCGGAACCCGATAGGTTTGGCCCCCTCCAATTTTACCGTATTAACATTACCGGCAACAAATTTAGTCCCATAGACCCGGACGATGGTTTCACTTTCCTGCTCAAAACGACAGTCATGGAGATCCAGATGCCCCCCGGGGCCGGGGAGCAGGTAAGGATTGGTCTTTTCATAGAGGGTGTGAGCCGCTACCGAAAGGGTGGTACACTTACGGATGGGGTTCAGGGGTTCCACCCGGAAATAATCTTCCCCAATGTAGCCGAACATGCAGTCAGAGCCGCTTCCGGGGCTTGCGCAGATCGAGGCGCATTCGAGGATTTTTCCCAGGTGGAGGGACAATGCCCGGTCATAGCCCTGTTTGATAGGCAGAGCGGCAAAACAGACCGGATCATAGGTTCTGCCTGCCAGAATGACATCTACTCCTTCATCAAAGGCCGCAAGAAAAGGCTCAAGACCCATCTGGGCTACAATGCGGGTACTCGCCTCGATCTCCTTCCCGGTAAGAGGAGGCGCCGGTTCTAAGGGGGCGATCTTTCCCTGCAAGAAGGCTTCTTTGATAAAACTCTTATCCAGTTCGGCATGGATCACCGCCATCTTAAAATGAAGATCGTTTTCACCGGCGATTTCTTCTATTATTTTTCGACACCAGGCAAGGTGGGGTTCCCCTCCTGATCCGCCGGCGGTACCGATCACCACGGGGATCTTGTTCGGTATCCCCGCTTTGAGCATGATCTCCAGGTCCCGTTTGACTGCCCCCCGATCGGTGAAGGAAACGCCCGCCCCCAGGTAATAGGGCCCGGGGTCGGTAGACCCTGCATCCACAGCTATAAGATGGGGTTTGCGTGCCATGCCCGCGTCAAAGGACGCTGCCGGAAACCCGTAGCCTAAAATCGCGGTGGTGGAAAGGATGCGGAATTCTTCTTTATGCGCCATATCATGCTCCTCATTTTCGTAATTGCAACAGCCTTATGATCCGCTGCATTTCATTGTAAACAACCATAAATCCTTCATCCACCCCCATACCGGGTTTGGCGAGGATCTGATCCGGCCGGGAAGCCATAGCCAGGTGGACGCAGACCTGGGCCGACCTATCGGTTTCATTGCAGGTTCCCCCTTGGTAAGCGCCGATGCCTTTCTCCTTGCAGTAAAGCACCGCTTCCACGATGTTGCCGATCCCGCCTAGGTCGGGAGTCTTGATCTGTACCATGTGGCCTGCCCGGTTATCGGCAAAATACTTGATATCCTCCAAGGTGTTGCACCACTCGTCGGCTACGATCTCTACGGGGATTTTCCGGTCCTCCACAACATTAGTCAGAGCCGCCAGGGCTTGCATCTGTTTTTCCCGGTCTTCCACATCCATCGGACCTTCGATCCGCAGCCTGAAAGGTTTGGCCGCCTCCGCCAAGGTGGAAAGATAATTCGCCATAGCATTGTAGTTATTGTTGCCGAAGACTTGGCCGATAGTACCGTATACATCCACATGAAGTATAGGCGCATAGGCATCCCGAAGGCGGATTTTCTGGATCCGCTGCCTGAGCCAGGAAACATATTCCCAAAGGAGTTCCCCCCGCTCCCCGAGCTTGGTTTTGACATTATTGATAAGCCCGTGGGGCAGCACCGCCGCTTCCTTGATAATCATTTTATCCACATTGTCATACCGGGTATCGCCGCTTTGGGTAAAAATGGGTACTTCTTCCGCTTTTAAGGCAAGGCCGTATTCCTCCGCTATCACCTCGCACATGAGCCGCCGTTTCGCCTTGGCTACAGCGTCAAGGATAGCCTGGGATACCCCATAACGGATAGCCGTATGAAGCCGCCTGCCGTCAACGGCAAGTTCTTCCAATTCTTCGGCCAGCCCGCGAAAGCCCTCCGCGTCCCTGCCCACAAGCCAAGGGAAAATATGGTTTTCAATGACCGGCATAAAGTCTTTAGCCAGGAACAGGGGGTCTCGTCCGCCGGCGCCGGAATACTGGACCGCGGCGCAGTCTCCATAGGCAATCTGTCCGTCCTCCAGTATCAGCATCACCGAGACGGATTCTCCTGCCTGCCGTACCGCCTGGAACCCCGGAGTTACCGGCGCGCCGGAGTAGCTTGCGCCGTCCGCCTTGGCTCCCTGTTTGATAGCCCGCTGGTCGTCAAAAAAGAACCCGGTTCTTCCCGGCGCACACACCGCTTTGATGATCTTCATATTTTTTACTCCTTACCCTAATTGGGCCTTCCTACAAGCCGCCCTTTGCTGATGGCGTATACATCGTCGATAACCATCTGAAAGGAAGGCTCCCGTTTTTCATGTTTAGCCCGGACGGCTATTTTCTGTTTATGGAAGTCTAATAGTTCTCCGGTCAAGGGCAGCGAACCGGGATCGAAGAAGCGGATGGCCCCGTGATTGTCCCTGGCCGGGAGCACTTTGCCGGCGTTGAAACGGCTGGGCGCAAAAGGAACATCCAGCACTCCGGCCTGGAACGCCCTGACCGCCCCTTTGGCGATATCCCCATTGCCCAGTTCAAAAACTTTATCCACAATACACCGGGTTTCCGCAGAAATAATAACCTTTTCATCCATAAGGGAATTGGTATCTACCCCTTGATCTCCCAGCATGGTGATAATCTGTTTGGTGCACCGTAGCCCTTGGGCGTTAGCTTCCATGGTGGGGATACCCATAGCTTCATGAGGGGTTTTAACGATCACCTTGGTGGCGTGAGCCAAGGCCGCCACAGTACTTCCCCAGGAGATCACCGCAAAAGCCTTGGCTTCATCTTGGGGAAACCCCCCCATCCACTGATGGAGAACCGTGGTAACCGCCACGTCCCCATGTCCCCGCTCCCGCAGGTATTCATCGGTAAGGCTCTGCAGGGTCTGAATAGCCGCCACATCTTGCAGTAAATTACCGCACTGGCCATAACCTACGGTGATGTTCCGTACCCCCTGTTCTGCCGCAAGGAGGCTTTCGATAATAGCCACCGCATGGGAGATGCAGGGGGGAACCAGTGTCCCCGTGAGAGGGCCGAAAGGTTCCCTGTTGATGGATATTCCCGCTTCTTCATAAATTCCTGTAAGCCGGTCTACGTACTGCCAATCCAGAATAGTTTTTGCCAGGTCCGCGTTTTTTGCATAGGGTATGTTGTAGGAAATCCCCCCCCCCTCATAGCTTGTGAAGCCTCCGGCATAGGCGATTTCCGTGAGAAGCCGGGCGTCAGGGGTGCCGTGGCGTACCTGTACGGGAATGTCCAGGGCTTCAATGATCTGACGGCATCCGGCCACCCCATGGTTCACCGCGGGAAAGCCGTTGAGCATAGATTTATTGAGTTTAATAGATTCTTCAATCCCTTCCTCGGCCTTTTGAAAGCGGTTTTGTCTGGTATAGCTGTCAATGGTGGTGGGGAGGAGATCCGCCTCTCCATTGTCCTGTAGGTAGGCGAGGAGTTTGATATGCTCGTTTATCAAAGCTACCCCAGCCCGGGGCTGGATCAGGGTGGTCCCCGATTTTTTAGCCTTGAGGAGCTTCTTGGAAAAAATCTTATGCTCCGGCAGGTTCTTGTGATAGGTGAAGCTCGCGTCCAGATCTACCTCTTTACCGGTAGGCCACTGAGCCAATGCTTCTTTGCGGATTTTATAAAACTCATCGTCGTTGATGCGCTTATTCTCAAGTTCCATATCTTTGAATCTCCTTTTTCATGATTGATAAAGCGGTCTTAGGCCTGGTTTCCGACAACAGCCCCATAGCCGCCAGAATATAAGATTTATCTATATAAAGTTCCTCCGCAACAGGCCGCAGAGAAGCGGGTTTTTCCCTGCTGTACCGGGCATGGCCGGCGATTTCCCCGGCCCGCCGGTTGCGGATCACCGCGCCGCCGGTCAGAATGAGCCGGTTCACCGCCCGAAGATCTTTCCCGGCCTGTACAAAGACAGGGCCCGCCGGGGTGTATACTTCTTCAAGGGTCCCCGAGTGGCGTTCCACCGCAGTCTCCACCGCGGCGGCGGCCAGCGCATAATCAAGGGCTTCGTCCTCAGGGGTTTCGGGGATCACTTCCGGGCGAGCGGCGAGACGGCGTATTCGGTTCTCAATATCTTCCGGGCGCAAGCCGGAAAGAGAGGCGAGCTGTTCCTTGCCCGCAGCTTCCAATACCCCGGCGGCGCTGTAACGCATACCGATATCCCCTTCCACGGTACGCTTGGAAAAAGGTTCGGGAATTCCCTTGAGGATCGTTTCTCCGTTTTTAGGAAGCCCTGATGACATTGAATACACATCGGTAGTGGCTCCTCCCAGATCCACCGCAACCAATTCCCCCAGCCCTGTTTCCGATGCGGCGCCTTCCGAGAGGAGTTCCAAAGCCCGCTTTACCGCCGAAGGCGTAGGCATGAGAATCCCCGAAATCAACTCCTGTTCCCGGGAAAGCCCTCTCGCACGAATGATCCGCTCTAAAAAAAGCCTGCGGATATGTTCCTGAGCAGGTTCAATGTTGAGCGTTCCCAACCGGGGCAGCACATTGGGGCAGCGGATCACCTCCCAGCCGGAGAGAATCCGCGCACATTCCGCCGCGGCCGAGCGGTTTCCCGCCACCAATACCGGAAAGGAAGCCGGCGGATTCATAGCGGCAAGCATCTTTGCGTTGTGAAGAATACATTCCCGGTTTCCGCCATCCACCCCGCCGGTTAACAAGAAAATATCCGGTTTTAAAGCGGCGATTCCTGCAATATCCTCATCGGTAAGCTCATAGGAATAGAGGCCCGCCACCTTTGCCCCCGCGCCCAGGGCTGCAAGCCGGGCGGCCTCGGCGGTGAGCGCCGGAACCAAACCGGCGGCAACCATCCGCAACCCGCCGGCGGCACTGGAACAGGCAAAACGCTCGACAAAGGTAAGCGGGCCGGCCTCTTTCTGCAACAGGGACAGGGCTTCCCCAAGCCCTTCTCCAATATCGGTTTCTATGGTGGTAAATGCCGTAGCAGTACCCAAAAGCCGCTCCCCAACTGGGTCCGCCGCAGTAACTTTGGTATTGGTACTACCGAAATCAATCAATACGATCGCTTCCATGAATACCCTCCTCAACGCTAACGGATATGAAGATCTTCCCGCAGGGCTTCGATGGCTGCTTCAGGAGGCGTACCGGGACCGAATACCCGGTCAAAACCCATATCTTTGAAACGTTTTTCCACTTCCGCAAAGTCCTGTTTTCCCACCACAATATTGCCCCCCGCATAGAGGAGGATGCCTTTAAGTCCCGCCTCGTTACATTTATCCCGGAAGCCCCGGCAGTCCAGTTCTCCATGACCGTAAAGGGAAGATACCAGAATCGCGTCCGCAGCAGTTTCAATAGCCGCTTCAATGTATTCTTCCTGGGAGACCATAACCCCCAGATTGCTTACCTCAAACCCTGCCGCGGTAAAGGCATGGTAGAGAATTTTGTTCCCCACCGCGTGAACATCGGCGCCGATAACGCCGATGACCAACTTTTTCTTCTCCATGGCCTACCTTCTTTCTATTGTTATATATCAATTATATATTTTGATATAGCTTTTTGTCAAGAAAGTAAAAACTTCTTTTAATGAAATAAATAGAGGTATGTATAAGGGGTGTGCGAATTGACGCGGAAAACGCCGGAACGGTGAATCAAGGGGTTCCAAAAGTACCGTTCTGAAATTATTCAGATATGCGGCTTAGGGCGTGTTCACATAAAAGGAAAGAAGATATAGTGAGGGAATGGAACTGAATGAAAAGTAATACCAGCGGATAGCGGATATTCTGCCTAAACCCCGGAGAAATGTAAAAAGATGTACTTTTTCTATCCCAAGATCAGCGTCTATTATTTATGGATAGATTTATGGGAGGTGATCTACAAAGTATGATGGGAAGGCAAAGAGGACAAAAAGAGCCGCTATGAATAATGCCCTCAATAGTCAGGAACGGGAAAAAACGCAAGGAGACTCAAAGCTGCCAGTGTAAACAATGCGGACCGCTGATTATCACGAATCAAGAACGGACTTACAAGGGAACCCTCCCGCATTTTTGGGGCCGCCCCCGGGCCGGTCCTCCCAGGGAATATTTGGCAAAGGGTTTACGTTCTTGAGTATATTCATATTAGCCTCCGAAACCGGCAGCGGCCGGTTTCATGTATATCCCGGCAGCCATTCTCCGTGGGCCGCGATAAGTTCGTCAACCATTTTGATAATATCGTCTAACGGCAGTTCAGCCGCAGTGTGGGGGTCCATCATCGCCGCGTGGTAGACGTGTTCCCGCTTTTTGGTATGCGCCGCTTCAATGGTCAAAAGCTGCACATTGACATTGCTCATGTTCAGCGCGGCAAGCTGCGGGGGAAGGGCGCCTACACGGCACGGGGTAATGCCGGAGCGGTCCACCAGGCAGGGAACCTCAACGCACGCCTCATGGGGCAGATTGGAGATCAGCCCGCCTGAGTTACGCACATTGCCGCCGATTTTATAGGGCGTTCCGGTAATCATGGCTTCCATAATATATGAGGCGTACTCGTTGCTGCGCTCGTGGGGCAATTCGCTCTGACCAGAAAGTTTTTCGTATTCCGCTTTCCAGCCGCTGATCTGGTTTATACAGCGGCGCGGGTACTCGTCCAGCGGAATATTGTATTGTTCAATAAGCTGCGGATAACGGCTCTTAATATAAAAAGGGTTATACTCGGCGTTATGCTCGCTAGACTCGGTGCAGTAAAAGCCGAATTTTTCGATGTAGTCGAAACGCACCATGTCGTTATGTTTTCCGCCGCGGTTTTTTTCCGCCGCCCGCCTTTTGATTTCCGGGTAGAGGTCGTTCCCGTCTTTGTCGCGGATTTCAAGCAGCCAAGCCATGTGGTTGATTCCGGCTATTTTCTCGATACGCCCCGGCAGTTTGTCTTCCATACCGAGGGATTTGAGTAAGTCTTCTGAACAAACCTGTACGCTATGGCAGAGTCCCACCGTTTTAACGGCGGTGTACCGCTGCATGAAACCTGAAAGCATGGCCATCGGGTTGGTGTAGTTGAGCAGCCAGGCGCAGGGAGAGGCCGTCTCCATATCGCGGGCAAACGCTTCCATTACCGGTATCGTCCGCAGCGCCCGCATGATGCCGCCGATACCCAGGGTATCGGCAATGGTCTGCCGCAGCCCGTATTTTGTGGGTATCTCGAAATCGGTTATGGTGCATGGGTCGTAGCCGCCAACCTGTATGGCGTTTATCACGAAATCGGCATTTTTGAGCGCGGCGCGGCGCTGTTCCGCGCCCAGATAGCTTTTTATCCGCGCCCTGCCGCCTTTCCCTTTGTTGATAGCGCCCAGAATCGCCTCGCTTTCCTTGAGGCGCTGCCCGTCAATATCGTACAGTGCAATCTCGCTGTCCGAAAGCGCGGGAACGCATAAAGTGTCGCCCAAAACGTTACGCGCAAAAACCGTGCTGCC
>JAITHW010000008.1 GCA_031279815.1 Treponema sp.
AACAACATTCTTGACCTCCTGTCTATCTTGTTGTATACTGAAAAAGTCAAATAGACCTACCCACGCAGCGTGGGAACGTAACGTCTATGGAGATACAGTAAGACCGGGGAGCATGACTAGTACGGGTACTAGCACTACCGGTAGTAGCTGGAACCGCCGTAAAAGCTCCCTATAGGGAGTTTTGCGATAACCAAGCTTGCCCCAGGCACGTATCGTTGAACTACTACCGGTAGTAGCAGAACACTTGAGGAGTAAGCCGGGCAACCGGAACAAGCCTCAAGCCCCTGACTTTAGGCATGGGGTAGCTGACTAAATATTGTTTCCCCATTATGTATTAAAATATTTCCGGCTATATCTTCTATCCTGGAAATATGCCATATATTCCACAATACGGTGATCAATATTCCCTCTATTGTGAACAGCTTTCCCTCCGCATGGACAGGGTTCTCCATGATGGGGCTTATACTAGACGGCTATGAATCCAGCCGTCACTTCGGCAGTCTTCTTGAAGCGGAAAAAAACAAACTCGGTATTGCTTCGATGCGGACGCCTGCGTCGGAAACGTTTCAGCGATGGATGAATATGATCCGGCCTGATGATACTTTCGACTATAACCGGGCGCTTATCCAGTTTGTGTTTTCCAATCCGCTGGTTGTTAGTGGGAATACGCAGCGCCGAACGGGTAAGGCAGAACGTGGAAACTGCCAACGATCTTACCGGATTCGGAATGATCCTTCCGGCCTTTGAAATGATCATTTGAGACTCCGAAACGATCAACACCATAACAAAACCAACCGGTTTTGACGAAAGCATGAAAAAATTAAAAAAATGTCGAATTTAAGTGTCAATCCTGACACAATGAGGAAAGGCCCTATAATTCGGCTGTTGGCTGAAGTCCGCCCTAATGCGAAGAGTGCCGGTATTAACGCAAGTTATCATACGTTCATAAGAAACTACTCTGTAAGAATCATATAAAAATAGTATATAAACCGATGAATTTTTTGTCAAGGGATTATCGGAATAACATCATAAGGATACCATCGTTTTTATATAACCGAAATACGACGATTGCGCTTTTTATCCAGCAGGCATATACATCGGCTGTTTTTTATGCGGCGCCGGTAACCTTGACCATACCGCTGTTTTCCATAAAAATAGAGCAATGAAACATACTTTGGTGATTGGTTCTACGGTCGCGGATGTGCTGATCCGTATCCCTCATATTCCAAAAACCGGTGAAGATATCACTATTGAGCATATAGAGCGCCGGCTTGGAGGATGCGCCTACAATGTCGCGCGTATGCTCCGTGTATTTAATGTACCGCACCGGCTCTGCTCCCCTGTCGGGACCGGCCTATACGGCCGTTTTGTACGGGAATGTTTTGAAAAAGAGGGTATTACGCCGTTTATATCTCTTGCGGAAGAAAACGGCTGCTGTTTTTGTTTGATTGAAGAAAATGGGGAACGCAGTTTTTTATCTCATCAAGGCGCCGAATATATGTTCGATAAGCAATGGATAAAAACAGCAGACTGCTCCGGCATAGATAGTATTTTTATATGCGGCATTGATGTTGAATATCGGACCGGCAATGAAATCGTGGAATTCGTAGAAGAACATTCGGATGCGGCGGTATATTTTGCGCCGGGTCCCAGAATTATGTCCATTGACAAAGACAGAATGGAAAGACTGCTGTCTTGTAAACCCGTTTTACACTTGAATGAAAAAGAGGCGTTAGAATACACAGGTGAGAAAACCCTTGCAAAAGCCGGAGCCTATTTGATTGAAAAAACCGGCAACACACCGATTATTACGTTGGGATCGCACGGCGCGTACTATTGGGAGCAAGGCGTTTCCCAAGGATATTTGGCGAACGGCGTACCGGTTCAGGTAAAAGATACGGTTGGAGCCGGCGATGCTCATTGCGGTACCGTGATTGCGTGTTTGAAACAGGGTTTGAGTTTACAAACCGCGGTAGAAAGGGCGAATCGGGCCGCCGCCCTGGTGGTAAGCGGCATAACACCTACCCGGCAAAACGCGAAGTTATTTTCTACCGGTGTGTAAACCGTGCCCCCGTTCCTTCCTAATAATGAAGAAATTGTCAAAAGTATAGTAAACCCCAGTTGCCCCGGCGGTCTAAAGTATCTGAGAGAGTATAGAAAGCGGCAAGATCCCCGGTATGTTGTATGGGATGCCGCAGAGCAAGGGTTTTTTTGAGGAGCGGTAAAAATTCCTGACGGCCGATTTCTACCGCTCCCAGACTCGCCAGGTGATCCGTATAAACTTGACAGTCGATAAAGGCAACCCCGTCGGAGAAAAGCAACTGCGCCAGGGAAAGGAACGCGGCTTTGGAGGCATTGGACCTTTTGGCGAACATAGATTCCCCAAAAAAGACATTCCCAAGCCGGATGCCATAACAGCCTCCGGCCAGTTCTCCGTTTTCATAGCTTTCCGCAGAATGAGCCCAGCCCAGGTAGTGCATCTTGGTATAAGCGGCGATGATATCTTCGGTAATCCAGGTTCCCCTCTGACCGGGCCGGTACATATCCGCGCAATTCTTAATAACCCCCACAAAATCGCGGTCCAGGGCGAGTTCGAACCGGCCTTTCTTGAAAACCTTTTTCATAGAATCAGCAATATGCAGGTTTTCCGGGAACAGGACCATCCGGGGATCCGGAGACTGCCAAAGGATGGGGTCTTCCGGATTATACCAGGGAAATATACCCTGTTCATACGCGGAAAGCAACATTCCCGGGGAAAGGTTCCCGCCTAACGCTACGATACTGCCGCTATAGGTATCCAGAGGGGGAAAAGAATAACGATCATATTCACTAAGATAGGGAAAATCAGGATCGGGACCCGAAACTATCCTGCTCTTCATACCGCCCTCCGCATAAACGCAACCCATTACCCTCTGCTTTTTACGGGTCCTTTGGAACAATTTTCAATATCCGCTCCACTTCGTATTTTGAATATTTCATAGCCCGGGATATCTCATCCACGCTCCAACCCAGACGGGCTAATTTTATGATATTTTCCTTTCCCTGTCCCAGAGGTAAATCTTCCTGGGGAGTAATAAGAGAGATCTCCGGGGTCTGTAACGGATCGGGATTATGAGGCGCTTCGGTACTCTGCAATACCTCCATACGGTATGCCTCATTCTGCCAATCTACCCGGGCGTTTCCCCCTTCGCTTAGACGCCCGAAGAGAACTTCATCCACAAAGAATGCCTTTATCTTTTCCTCAATGACCCGTCCCGCATTGCGGGCGCCGAATTCCCGGCTGTATCCTTCTTCCGTCAAGCGATTCACACAGGCGTCGGTGATTTCAAGAACGACCTTTTTCTCCGCCAACTGAGAGCGGAAAACAGCCAATTCTTTGCGGACAATGGATGTCATGATGTCCTTGGAAAGATGTCCGAAACGGACCACCGCGTCCAGGCGGTTTCGGAATTCCGGGGTGAAGGTCTTTTCCACCGCATCGCTCACCGCGGATTCGTCGATATTCCGCTCTCCGAAACCGATGAGGTTCCTGCCGATGTCCCGGGCGCCCGCGTTACTGGTCATAATGAGCACCGCATTCCTGAAATCCGCCTTTCTGCCGTTGTTGTCCGTGAGGGTAGCATAATCCATGATCTGAAGGAGGATGTTATAGATATCCTGGTGGGCTTTTTCTATCTCGTCCAGCAGAACCACCGCATGGGGCTGTTTCCGTATGGCATCGGTGAGGAGTCCTCCCTCTTCATATCCCACATAACCCGGCGGAGAACCGATGAGCCGGGAAACCGTATGCTTTTCCTGGTATTCGCTCATATCGAAACGGTGCATGGAAATCCCCAGAATATCCGCCAGGCTCCGGGCCAATTCAGTTTTGCCTACCCCGGTAGGGCCTACGAAAAGGAAATTCGCCACCGGTTTGCCTTCTGCCCTGAAACCGGCTCTCGATCGCTTCACCGCCTGGACCACCGCAGTAACCGCATCACCCTGACCGAAAATACGGACTTTGAGATTTTCCTCCAAGGTACGGAGTTTATCTTTCTCGCTTTCTCCTACGGAACGTTCCGGTATCCGGGCTATCCTGGACACCACGGATTCAATTTGGGGAAGGCCGATTTCAACAAACTCAACCGTTCCCTCCTGCACCGAGACTCCTTTGGCTAATTTTACCCCTTCATTAAAGGCATTTCCCCTGTCTTTTTTTATTTTTTTGAAAGCTTCGATCCGTGCAAAAGCTCCGGCCTCATCGATTACATCAATAGCTTTATCCGGCAGCCGCCGCTCGGTGATAAACTGAGCGGAAAGCCGTACCGCCCCTTCCACAGCTTCGTCGCTGTAGCGGACCTTGTGATACTCCTCGTATTTAGGTTTAAGCCCTTTGAGAATAGCTATGGCATCGGTTTCACTGGGTTCATGTACGTCGATCTTCTGAAAACGCCGGGAAAGAGCCCTATCCTTATCGAAGAATTTGCCGTATTCCTCATGGGTAGTAGAACCGATGCATCGAATTTTCCCGGAAGTAAGGGCGGGCTTGAGGAGATTCGAGGCGTCCATCGCGCCCCCGGAAACAGCCCCCGCCCCCACCAACGTATGGATTTCATCAATAAACAGAATGGCCTTTTCTTTTTTGAGGATCTCTTCGATTACCCGTTTGATCCGCTCTTCAAAATCACCCCGATATTTAGTACCCGCTACCAGGGCGCCCATATCCAGAGAAAAGATGGAGAAATCCTTCAAGGTCAGCGGCACATCCCCGGTTACAATACGCTGGGCAAGCCCTTCGGTGATGGCGGTTTTTCCTACTCCCGAATCTCCCACATGCACGGGATTGTTCTTAAGCCGCCGGCACAGCACTTGAACAGTCCGGTCAAGCTCCAGCTCCCGGCCTATGACCGGTTCCAGTTTGTGATCCCTAGCCAGTGCGGTGAGTTCCGTGGCATACCGTTCCAGAGCGCTCTTCTTCCCCTTGGTCTTTTGAACCGGATCCGCCGTATCCTCATCGCCTGTATCATCTTTACCGTTTCTATTATAAGTGAAAGGCTGCTCCGAATCCCCCTCGTAGCCATGAGAAAGCACATTGAGAAGCTCCAAACGCTTTACCCCCAACCTGCGTAAATAATAGGCGCAATAATTTTGTTCCTGATCGAAGAGAGATACTAGAATATCCGCCACATCCAGAATCTGCTTCTGAGATGATTGGCTGTGGATCACCGCCCGTTCAATAACATTTTGAAAACCGATGGTTTGGAACGGTTCTTTATCTTCTATAATAATAGGAACCTTCTTTTCAAGGTAATCTTCCATACCATGCCTAAGCAAATCCAGATCGGTACCGCAGGCGGAAAGAATCCCCTGAACTTCATCAAAGGCCAAGGCGGCATACAATATATGTTCCGGGGTTAGGTACTCATGATTTCGCACCTTGGCTTCATTGTAAGCGGCGTTTATGATGGCCTGTACGTGGCCGCTAATTTTCATTTTTTACTCCCATACCTGAGCTTGGACCCCAGCTCTGTAAGTTAAATTAGAAAACCTTCTTCTTAAATTATAATACCAAAGTTCATAATTAAAAAATGATTTTCATTATATTGGCTCTATAATACACCGGAGGGGAAATTCATGCTGACGGGCAAGATCATGTACCTGATTAGCCTTAGTTTGGGCGATATCCCAGGGATATTGCCCCACGATACCCCGTCCTTTCCGGTGTACGTCCAGCATGATCTGTTCCGCCTCTTCCCGGTTTTTATGGAAGATGATCATCAGCACTTCCACCACAAACTCCATGGTGGTAAAATGATCGTTCAGCAGTATCACCCGAAATTCTTCCGGTTCCTTGAGTTTTTCTTTTTGTCTGGCGGCAAATTTGGTACTCCCGGTATGTAACGGCATAATTTTATGATACATTAAAAAAAAGATTATAACAAGAGGATAGCGATCCCGGGCCGACGCATACTAAATCATAATTCTTTATCCTAAAAAGAATTGCTTACTGAATAAAGCAGCCTTTTCCTTTTTCGTCTTTACCCGGTTATGCTTTCCGGATCGCTTCTATATTTTCGTATGGTTGCCGGAACTCCAGCCGCTAATACATTGTTCGGGACATCTTTTATTACCGCGGATCCGGCGCCTAGCACGCTATTTTCCCCTATGGTCAGGTTATGCGCTATACTGCATCCAATGCATACCGCTTGGGAATGTATTATCGTTGCAAGTTTCATACCTTTTGCCGCATATTCTAGGGATATTCTTAATCGGGCGGTATTATCTCCTATTGCAACCACCAATTCGTCATATTTTTTTAATATATCTTCTAATGCGGTTTCTTGTTCATAAATTATGGGATAACCGGGTATGCCCGATAAAAAGGCATCGTTGGCCATAAAGGTTATTGAATCATAATACTGTTTTGCACAATCTAATACCACTTTTCCATGTCCGCCGGTTCCAATTATTAACAAACGTCTCATATCATCCTCCTGAAAGTAAGTTTGAGTCCCGGTCCGCGATACGCCGTATCAATCATATAAGCCGGATACTTAAACTTAGTATTTGTTCATGGTGCTCGCCTGCTGCAGTTTCCCAATCAGGTGTGCCGCGGACTTGTTTATAGAGAGCTTTTTGTGATTTCATTTCGGAAATAAATGTAAAAATACGCTCATCTTCCGCATGGGATGAGGTTGAAACAAAGCATAGAATTTTTTCTTTATAATTTTCATTCATTGATTAACTCCATAATATAATTGATTTACTACAATATATTATTGAATTAATACATTATCAATATATTTTTATTGAATGAGTATATTTTTTTTGTTATACTGACATAAAGAGGGGTACTATGGATTTGTCGGATAGGATTAGGAATATTATTAAAGAAAGCGGTTTAAATCAAAAAGAATTTGCGAAAAAGATTAATGTTACTGATAGTTATATTTCTAAGCTCTTACGGGGATATAGTGGTATGTCGAATACGACGGCATTTTTAATAGAAGAATTATACGGTTACTCAAAAGACTGGATTCTGCATGGTTTGGAACCCAAAATGTCTCGTAAAAATACTTCCAGAGAACTAACGCCGCTTAAAAGAAAAATAATTACCGATATTGAACAGATGACTCAGGAAGAGTTAAAGGCGGTCTATACTTATATAATAACCCTTCGGCAAACCAATGAAGAATTTGCTAAAAAAGAGGTGGAACCGGAACAGGGTGAAGTCTCTAAGCCTAATATAGAGTAAGAATATTGGGTGATAGGTATAGGCAAAAAATATTTTTTTACAAATTTTCATATTTTGCTTCTTGACTTTTTTTTTCATTTTTATTAATTTAGAAAACTATATACTGAAAAAATTTCGTAATTATACGCGCCGGGATCTGGTATTGATATAACTCGTTGCGTTTGTATATAATGTATCAATTATGATGAAGAGAAGGGAGTTTTGACTCATGCCTACAATTAATCAATTGGTTCGTTTTGGACGGCAACAGGTTACTTCCAAAACGAAGTCTCCGGCTCTGCAATCGTGTCCTCAGAAACGGGGGACCTGTACCCGGGTTATGACGGTTACGCCCAAGAAACCGAATTCGGCGCTCCGAAAGGTTGCTCGTGTGCGTCTTGCCCACGGAACCGAGGTAACCGCGTATATTCCCGGTATTGGCCATAACCTCCAGGAACATTCGGTGGTGCTGGTCCGGGGCGGACGGGTGAAGGATTTGCCCGGGGTGCGGTATCATATCATCCGGGGCGCTAAAGATACTCTGGGCGTGACCGATCGCAAGCGGGGCAGGTCAAAGTACGGCGCAAAACGGCCCAAGGCATAGGGGGAATCATGGGACGAAAAAAGAAGACAGTGGATCGCAAAATTGCGCCGGATCCGAAATATAACAGCGTAGTGGTCTCGAAATTTGTAAACCGGATGATGTGGGAAGGAAAGCGGTCTATAGGGCTTAGAATTGTCCATGAAGCGTTGGCGCTGATTGGAACTAAAGCTGAAAAGGAAGCGCTTGATGTTTTTCTTAAAGCCATAGATAATGTTAAACCGATGATAGAGGTAAAGTCCCGGCGGGTCGGAGGCGCCACCTACCAGGTTCCCATGGAAATTCGGGAATCCCGGCGGGAAGCCCTAGGAATGCGCTGGATCATCAATGCCGCCCGGTCGCGATCCGGACATGGCATGGAGGAGCGGCTGGCCGCGGAATTGATGGACGCCTACAATAATACGGGTACGGCTTTTAAAAAGAAGGAAGACACCCATAAAATGGCGGAAGCCAATAAAGCCTTTGCCCATTACCGCTGGTAGTTGACCCGGCGGAACAGAGTATGTCATACTCTTAATTATGAGCATCTTAGGATGTTTATAAGTGTTTTTTGAAAAAGATGTCCGGCTTTTGAGTGCCGGAATGTGATAACCGCGCCGTGCGGATGTCGAGGAGGTGTAGCGAAAAAATCTCTTGAGTCTTAATGGCGTGGAAGTCTCGGTTATCCAAACCGATCATCAGGGGAAGTCAGGCAGATTCCCGGAGCATTTATGAGATGAGATAGGTGGAACGGGATATATGATTTTATAGTACCTGCTCCGTTGTGGCGGGCAGACAGTATCTTCATTCCTGCTCGTTTGCTTCCTTATCATTAAGTGCATCATAACATTTGGTATATAGGGCTTGTATTATTTTTAATAAGCAAGTATATTATATACACATTTTGATTGTACTTTATAACACTGTATTAAATAGAATGCCTAAATACCTGTAAGGAGGATATGTAATGGCAAAGGATAAGTTCAATAGAACTAAGATTCACATGAACGTCGGAACTATTGGGCATGTGGACCACGGAAAGACCACTCTTTCCGCCGCAATTACCATGTATTGTAACAAAAAATACGGCGACAAATTAATGAAATTCGATGATATTGATAATGCGCCGGAAGAAAAAGCCAGGGGTATCACTATCAATACCCGGCATCTGGAGTATCAGTCTGAAAAACGGCATTACGCCCATATTGACTGTCCCGGACACGCCGACTATATCAAGAACATGATCACCGGCGCGGCCCAGATGGACGGCGCGGTATTGGTGGTATCCGCTCCGGAATCGGTCAAGCCTCAGACCAGGGAACATATTATTCTTGCCCGCCAGGTCGGGGTTCCCAATATCATTGTATTTCTTAACAAGATCGATCAGCTTGAAGACCCCGAACTGCTGGAATTGGTAGAAGAAGAAGTTAAGGATGTGCTTACCGCCAATGGGTTCCCCGGAGACGAGGTTCCGATTATCAAGGGCGCCGCTTTCAAAGCTATGTCCGAGCCGGATAATCCTGAAGCGGTCAAGTGTATTGAAGAGTTGCTGATCGCAATGGATGACTATTTCCCTGATCCGGTACGGGATGAAGATAAGCCGTTCATCATGCCTATTGAAGATGTGTTTACTATCTCCGGCCGCGGTACGGTAGTTACCGGCAAGGTGGAACGGGGTATACTCAAGCTGAACGAAGAAGCTGAAATCGTGGGTATCAGACCCACCAAAAAAACCGTAGTTACCGGTATTGAGATGTTCAACAAGCTCTTGGACACCGGTCAGGCAGGGGACAATATCGGCGCTCTGCTCCGAGGGGTTGATAAGAAGGAAGTGGAACGGGGGCAGGTGCTTGCAAAACCCGGTTCGATTAACCCGCACAGCAAGTTCAAGGGACAGATCTATTGTCTTTCCAAGGACGAAGGGGGACGGCATAAGCCCTTCTTTGACGGCTATCGGCCCCAGTTCTATTTCCGAACCACCGATATTACCGGTACGGTAAAACTTCCCGAAGGGAAGGAGATGGTCATGCCCGGGGACAACACCGAGATCTTTGGGGAATTGATACATCCCATAGCTATGGAAAAGGGACTCCGCTTCGCCATTCGTGAGGGTGGAAAGACCGTTGCTTCTGGAACAGTGGTCGAAATTGTTGAATAACGCCTGTTGATTGGTTGAGGCAGGTGTTCGGCTGCCGGATTTAGGCCGCCGGATGCCCCCTTTCTGGAGGAATAATGACTAAGGAACGAATTCGCGTGCGGTTACGCGGTTTCGATGTGGAATTAATCGATCAGAGCGCGAAATCTATCGTTCAGACGGTACAGAAGGCGGGCGCCAAGGTGACCGGTCCTATCCCGCTACCGACCCGTATCAATAAGGTAACGGTCCTCCGTTCTCCTCATGTGAATAAGAAATCCCGTGAGCAGTTTGAGATGCGGACCCATAAACGATTGATCGATATAATTAATCCTTCTCCTGAAGTAATGGATTCGTTGATGAAGCTGGAGCTTCCCGCAGGGGTGGATGTTGAGATAAAGCAATAAGCCTGATACAGGCGGATTGAACAAACGGAGTTGAGTATGTTGGGGCTTTTAGCCAAGAAAGTGGGTATGACCCAGGTTTTTGACGACGCGGGGAATCTGATTCCTGTAACGGTTCTGCGTGTTGATCCGAATACGGTGATTGCCCGCAAAGATAAGGAGAAGGACGGTTATACCGCCGTGGTTCTTGGGGTTGATGATAAAAAAAAGAAACGAGTAACTAAGCCGTATGCCGGTCAATTTCCGGAAAATGTGGCGCCCAAGAAACATATCAAGGAATTTCGAGACTTTGATAAGGAAGTCGCCCCGGGAGATTCCCTGGGAGCCGAGCTTTTTGAAGGATGCCGGTATGTAGACGTAACCGGAATTTCCAAGGGCAAGGGTTTTCAGGGAGTGGTGAAACGGTGGGGCTTCGGCGGAGGGCGCCGTTCCCACGGTTCTAAATTTCACCGGGAGCCGGGTTCTACCGGACAGTCAACCTATCCCGGGCGGACGTTTAAGAACATGAAACTTCCCGGGCGTATGGGACGGGAACGGGTAACGGTGTTGAGCCTGCGGGTGATTAAGGTTGATACGGATAAGCAGGTTCTTATGATTCGAGGCGCTGTTCCGGGGGTGAACAAGGGACTTGTGATAGTCAGAGCCGGGGTGAAAAAGTAGCCCCGGCTCAAGGGAGAAACAGATGAATCGGACAGTGTATTCTATTGACGGCAAGGAACTGAGAAGTATTGAGCTGGATGACGCCGTATTCGGTCTTCCGCTGAATGACGATATTATTTGGTATGCCATAAATAACGAACTTGCCAATAAAAGACTGGGGACCGCCTGCACTAAGGATCGGGGCGAGGTTCACGGCTCCAATGCCAAGCCTTATAAACAGAAGGGTACGGGCCGGGCCCGCCGGGGTGATAAAAAATCCCCCATTATGGTGGGAGGCGGTACGGTATTCGGTCCTAAGCCCCGAGATTTTTCATATACTATCCCTAAAAAGGCGAAGCGCCTTGGGCTGAAAACCATTCTGAGCCTCAAGGTTCAAAGCGATACGTTGAAAGTAGTCGAAGATTTTTCAATAGCTTCGGGAAAAACCAAAGAATTGGCGGGGCTTTTGAGTAATTTCGGCGCCGGAGAGCGGACGGTCATTATTTTGAAAGACAACGACCCGATGATCAAGCGGGCGGGCGCGAATATCCCCTGGCTTAGGTTCCTTTCCTATAACCGGCTTCGGGCGCATGATCTTTTTTACGGGCGCCGGGTGCTTTTACTGGAGACCGCCGCGAAAAACCTGAATGAGTTTTACCGCGCAAGCCCTGAACAGAAGGAGGCTACCTGATGGGAAAACCGATTATTCTGGAAAAAGTATTGATCGAGCCGGTTTTGTCGGAAAAGACCAATATTTTGCGGGAGCAGGGCAAGTATGTCTTCCGGGTTGATCCGGGGGCGACTAAGATTCAGATCAAAGAAGCGGTTCGGAAATTATTTAAGGTGCATCCGGTTTCATGTACCGTTATGGTGGTAGGCGGCAAGCCCAAGCGCCAGCGGTATAAGTCGGGTTATACGCCGTCTTGGAAAAAGGCGATTGTCCGCCTGCCCGAGGGGGAAAAGATAGGGCTTTTTGAAGGGGTATAAGGGAAGCGTATGGGAATAAAGACGTATAAGCCGATAACCGCAGGAATGCGGCAATGGATCAGCTTAGATTATTCAGAACTTACTAAAACGGAGCCTGAAAAGTCCCTGACCCACGGACGGGCGGAACGGGCGGGGCGGGACGGTCACGGCCGTATCAGCGTCCGGCACAAAGGAGGGGGTCATAAACGCCGGTACCGGATAATCGATTTTAGGCGGGATAAGATCGGGGTTCCCGGAAAGGTCGCTTCGATTGAATATGATCCTAACCGCAGTTCCAATATTGCGCTGATCAAATACGCCGACGGAGATAAACGGTATATCATCGCCCCTAAAGGGCTGAACCTTAACGCCAAAATTATGAGCGGTCCTGCCGCGCCGATTGAGGCCGGCAATGCGTTGCCCCTGGAGAATATCCCTCTGGGCTTTACGGTTCATAATATTGAATTGACTTTAGGAAAAGGCGGCCAACTTGCCCGTTCCGCCGGTTCGGGGGCCCTGATTGCGGCAAAAGAGGGGGATTATGTTACGCTGAAACTTCCTTCCGGGGAGATGCGTATGGTGTTCAAGAAATGCTATGCCACCATCGGCACCGTAGGCAATGAAGATCACATGAATACGCAGCTCGGTAAAGCCGGACGCAAGCGGTGGCTTGGGGTGCGTCCCACAGTGCGGGGTATGGTTATGAACCCGGTAGATCACCCCCATGGAGGCGGCGAAGGAAAGAACAAGGGTATTCACCCGGTAACGCCCTGGGGACAGCCGACTAAAGGCTACAAAACTCGAAAAAAACATAAGCCTTCATCTCGGTTTATCGTAAGCCGCGGGAAAAAGAAATAGGAGAAAGGGGTGTCAAGGTCTATTAAAAAAGGGCCCTTCATAGAGAAGAGCCTCTATAAGAAAGTGGTGGAAATGAGTAAGGTCAGAGAGCGAAAGATGATCAAGACCTATTCCCGCTGTTCGACCATCATTCCTGAAATGGTGGGAGGGACCATTTCCGTCTATAACGGTAAAACTTGGATTCCCGTATACATTACGGAAAATCTGGTGGGGCATAAGCTGGGCGAATTCGCGCCTACCCGGATCTTCCGGGGACACGCGGGTTCGGACAAGAAAGCCGGTAAATAGTAGGTAGGTATATGGAAAATAAGAGCGGGTATAGGGCGGTAACGAAGTACCTTATCGCCTCACCCTTTAAAGTTCGACCTGTGGCAGACCTGATACGGCGCAAACCCTACCCGGAGGCGATGTCCCTGCTTGAAAATATGCCCCATAAGGGAGCGCGGCTGATCCGTAAAACCGTGAAATCCGCTGCTTCCAACGCCCTGGGGCGTAATAAACAGCTTGATGAAGATATGCTCTATATCAAAGAGATATTGATTGATGAAGGACCCCGGATGAAACGGGTATGGTTCCGGGCCCGGGGTCGAGCGGATATGCTCCTCAAAAGGATGTGTCATATTACCGTGGTTATTGACGAAACCGGAAAAGCGAGGAATTAAAAGTGGGACAGAAAGTTAATCCGATTGGATTGCGGATTGGTATCAACAAAACCTGGGGTTCCCGGTGGTATGTAGACCCCAGGGAGTATGCCGACACCCTCCATGAGGACTTAAAACTTCGTAAGCTGATTATGGATTTGCCCGAAACCAAGGGAGCGGATATTGCGGAACTGGAAATTATCCGGCATCCCCAGCGGATCACGATTACCATCCATACCGCCCGGCCCGGGGTTATTATCGGCGCAAAAGGCGCCAATATCGAGAAGATAGGGGTAGAACTTCAGAAGCACGTTGCAAAAAAGATTCAGCTTAAGATCAAAGAAGTGCGTAACGCGGATAATAACGCTCAGATTATCGCTCAAAACATCGCCCGGCAGCTTCTCGCCCGGTCTTCCTTTAGAAGAACCATGAAACAAGCCATTGCCAACGCCATCAAAAAGGGAAACGCCCAAGGGGTTAAGGTACGGCTTTCAGGGCGCCTCGGAGGAGCGGAAATGTCCCGAACCGAAGAAGCTAAAGACGGGCGGATACCGCTTCATACCTTGCGGGCGGATATTGATTATGGGTTTGCCGAAGCCCGCACGACCTTTGGGGTTATCGGCGTCAAAGTATGGGTCTATAACGGCATGAAATACGGCAAGGAACAGAAAGAAGACGCCGGCGCCTTGGTGCGTAAACGCCGGGAGCGGGTTCCCGCAAGGAGTTAAGGTATGTTAAGCCCTAAACGTGTTAAATTTCGTAAGGTCCAGCGGGGTACTATGCCGGGGAATGCGACCCGGGGAAATACGGTGGTTTTTGGAGAATACGCCTTGGTTGCGCTGGATCGGATGTGGATTACCAACCGCCAGATTGAAGCCGCCCGTATCGCTCTGAACCGCCATATAAAACGGGGCGGGAAGATTTGGATCAGAATTTTCCCCGATAAGCCGTATTCAAAAAAGCCTGCGGAAACCCGCATGGGCAAGGGGAAAGGCGCGCCGGATCATTGGGTTGCGGTGGTGAAACCCGGAACCGTGATGTTTGAACTGGGCGGCGTAGACCGAACCATTGCCGAAGAAGCCATGATCTTAGCCGGCGCTAAACTGCCGATCAAGACCAAGTTTGTAGCCCGATCCGATTTTGAGCTAGGCGCATAAATTGTAGATTTTTTATAGAAGGAAATAGAGGGAATATGAAAAATTCGTTTAAAAATCTGTCCTTCGTTGAACTCAAGGCAAAACGGGACGAACTCAATAAAAAATATATGGAATTCCGCTTTCAAAAGGTGGTAGGCCATGTGGAAAATCCCTTGCAAAAGCGTACCATGCGCCGGCAAATCGCCCGGCTTAATACCTTGATTCGGGAAGCAGAGCTGAAACAGGAACGAGAAAGCGTAAAGGCGTAACCTAGAGGTAAGGAGAAGACGGTGGCGGAAGAGCTTGTTAAGGCTAAGAGCGGCAAAAAAGAGTTTGTGGGGATCGTCAAGAGCGATAAAATGGATAAAACCATTGTGGTCGCGGTGGAGACCACTGCCCTGCATCCCTTGTATAAGAAGTATGTTACCCGGATCAAAAAGGTAAAAGCCCATGATGAGACGAATGACGCGAAGATTGGGGATCGGGTAAGAGTAATAGAATGTCGTCCTATCAGCAAGGAAAAGTGCTGGAGACTTGCGGCGATTGTAGAACGCGCCCGGTAGGGAGAGGGTAACGATGATTCAAGTAGAAACTTTCCTGAATGTGGCGGATAATTCAGGCGCTAAAATTGTCCAGTGTATCAAGGTGCTTGGAGGTTCTAAGCGCAAATACGCGAGTATCGGCGATATTATTGTGGTGGCGGTAAAAGACGCGCTGCCCACATCGGTCATTAAAAAGGGTACGGTAGAAAAAGCCGTTGTCGTGCGGGTTCACAAGGAATACCGCAGGCCGGACGGAACGTATATTCGTTTTGACGACAATGCCTGCGTCATAATCGACGCAAGTTTGAATCCCAAGGGAAAACGCATCTTCGGGCCCGTAGCCCGGGAATTGCGGGAGAAGGATTACATGAAGATTGTATCCCTCGCCCCCGAGGTATTATAGAGCCTGACACCCAGAATAAGGAGCGGCGGTATGGGAGCGGTAACGCAACATAAATTTAAATTAAAGAAAGAAGATACCGTTCAGATCATTGCGGGCAAGGACAAGGGAAAACGGGGGCGGGTTTTGAAAATCCTCCGTGATAAAGACCGGGTCGTTGTAGAAGGAGCGAATATCGTCAAAAAAGCGAGAAAGCGCCGGAACCAGCAGGATCGGGGGGGGATTGTTGAAATAGAGGCTGCGATCCACAGCTCCAATGTGCAGATCGTATGTAAAAAATGCGGACCTACCCGGATAGGGTTCAAGATCGAGGGAGATACCAAAAGTCGGATCTGCCGGAAATGCAAAGAGGCGTTGTAATGAAAGGCGTTGAAACAAAGGGCTATGAACCGCGGCTCAAAAAGATATTTAAAGAGCGGATTGCCCCTGAATTATTCAAAGAATTTGGTTACACTTCGACCATGCAGATCCCCCGGCTGGAGAAGATCGTAGTCAGCATGGGCGTCGGAGAAGCCCTGCAAAATAAGAAGCTCCTCGACGCGGCGGTAGATGATTTAACCCTCATCACCGGACAGAAAGCGGTCAAGACCAAGGCGCGCAAGAGCATCGCCAATTTCAAGATTCGGGAAGGACAGGAAATCGGGGTGAAAGTTACCCTCCGGGGAGCCATGATGTATGAGTTTCTCGATAGGCTCGTGAATGTGGCGCTTCCCCGGGTTAAAGACTTCCGGGGGGTCAATCAAAACGCCTTTGACGGACACGGGAACTATTCCCTGGGCATCACAGAGCAGATTATTTTCCCGGAGATTGACTTTGATAAAATTGAACGGGTTGCAGGACTCAATATCGCCATTATAACAACGGCGCGAACCGATGCGGAGGCAAAAGCCTTCCTCGCTAAGTTCGGTATGCCCTTTAGAAAATAACGGAGGTATCATGGCAAGAAAAGCGATGATTATAAAGGCGCTCCGGACGCCTAAATACAAGACGAGAAAAGTGAACCGCTGCCGAATTTGCGGACGAGCGAGGGGTTATCTGCGGAAATTCGAGATGTGCCGTCTGTGCTTCCGTAAATTAGCGAGTGAAGGGCTTATTCCCGGTGTCACAAAATCAAGTTGGTAAGATAGGAGAAATGGATGAGCATTTCTGATCCCGTTGCGGATATGCTGACCAAGATCCGGAACGCCGGAATGGCAAAGCATGAAAAGGTTGATATCCCTACATCCAAGCTGAAATTGGAAATCGTCAAAATTTTAAAGACCGAGGGGTATATTAAGAATTTTAAAAAAGCCAGTCAAGATGGCGTTAACGTCATCAGGGTTTTTCTTAAATATGACGACCAAACCCTGTCGATCATTCATGGGATTGAAAAGGTATCAAAGCCGGGTCGTCGGGTGTACGCGGGGTATAAAAATATGCCCCGGGTGTTTAACGGATATGGAACGCTGATCGTGTCAACCTCAATAGGCGTTACCACAGGTAAGAAAGCCGCGGAGAAAAAAATCGGCGGAGAACTTATCTGTACCGTTTGGTGAGAGGAGCGTATGTCGCGTATTGGAAAAATTCCGGTTAAAGTTCCCAAAGGGGTTACGGTAAACTTCCAAGATGAAGTTATGACCGTAGAAGGACCCAAGGGAACATTAGCCCAAAAGTATCATCCGGTTATCGGTTTTAAGCCCGAAGGGGATGAGATCGTCGTTTCTCGGTCGAATGAGGAGAAACAGACCAAGGCGTTTCACGGATTGTACCGTAATCTTCTCAATAATATGGTGATCGGCGTATCCGCGGGGTTTACGAAAGCCTTGATCATTACCGGCGTCGGGTATCGGGCGGAAGTGCAGGGGAACATACTCGCCCTGAGCCTTGGATATTCTACCGATATTTTCATGGGAATTCCCGAAGGAATTTCGGTGGCTGTCGAGACCGGCGGAAAAGTCGTGGTAAGCGGTATTGATAAACAGCAGGTAGGGGAATTCGCTTCCCAGATCCGTAAACTCCGGCTTCCTGAGCCGTATAAGGGCAAGGGCATCCGGTATGAAGACGAACAAATCAGAAGGAAAGTCGGTAAATCCGGCGTTAAATAGGACGTACATATATGCTGCGAAAGATGATCGAAAAAAACAGAAAACGGCTTAAACGAAAGATCCATATCCGTAAGATTATTGCCGGAACTCAGGAGCGGCCCCGTATGACCGTTACCCGAAGCAACCGCGCGCTGTACATTCAGATCATTGATGATGCCAAAGGGCATACCTTGGCGTCCGCTTCGACTTTGGAAAAGGACTTGCGGAACATCAAGCCCACAGTAGAGGGGGCGGGCCAGTTAGGGGAGATTATGGGAAAGCGGCTTCTTGAAAAGAACATTAAAACGGTGGTCTTCGACAGGAATGGATATCTCTATCATGGGGTGGTGAAAGCAATGGCTGACGGCGCCCGGAAAGCCGGTATAGAGTTCTAGGGGGCAGAATGGAACATTCACGGGATCGGGATAGGAATTCCCCGGAAAAGGACAAGGAATTTATCGAAAAGCTGGTAAAGCTCAATAGGACCGCTAAGGTCCAGAAGGGAGGACGGCGGTTTTCTTTTTCAGCCTTGACGGTTATCGGAGACCGGAAAGGCAAAGTAGGGTACGGCTTCGGCAAAGCCAATGACGTTTCCGAAGCCATCCGCAAAAGCGTGGAAAAAGCAAAACGGAATATGGTAATGCTGCCGATTAAGAACGGAACGATTCCCCATGAGATTCAGGGTATCTTCAAGGCATCCCGGGTTATCCTCAAACCCGCGTGTTCCGGTACGGGGATCATCGCCGGCGGACCGGTGCGGGCGATTATGGAAGCCGGCGGGGTGACCGACGTATTGAGCAAATCCCTGGGAGCGTCAAGCCAATACAACGTGCTGAAGGCAACCTTTGACTGTATCAGCAAGATGATGGATGCGAAAACCATAGCCAAAAACCGGGGCAAACCCATTAAGGAACTGTGGGGGTAACATGGCGCAGAAGTTAAAAGTCCGGCTTGTCCGGAGTACCATAGGAACCCTCCCCAGGCAGCGGGCTACGGTTCGTTCCTTGGGATTGCGGAAAATTGGGTCCACCGTCGAGCATGACGATACTCCTTCGGTGCGGGGCATGATTAAAGCTGTTTCCCATTTAGTTTCGGTGGAGGAAATCAACTAATGCATGATGTTAATTTACACGCCCCCCCGGGGGCTAATAAACGGAAACGGATCCTCGGCAGGGGGCAAGGCTCCGGCAGAGGCACTACCGCGGGAAAGGGAAACAAGGGACAAAAATCCCGATCCGGCGGCAAAACCTACATCGGGTTTGAAGGGGGGCAGATGCCCCTATACCGTCGGCTTGCACAGCGGGGGTTTTCAAATTATCCTTTTAAAAAGGAAGTCCAAGGGGTCAACTTGGAAGCGATAGAGAAGCGGTATCAAGAGGGTGAAACCGTCGATCCCGCTACCTTAATCCAAAAAGGGCTTGTTAAAAAGTCCGGAACGGTAAAAATCTTGGGAAACGGGGAGCTTACCAAGAAACTCACTTTTGAAGTCGACAGCGTATCCGCTTCGGCTAAAGAAAAAATCGAAAAAGCCGGCGGAACAGTCAGCGTCAAAGGCGGCGCCGATACGGCTTCTGCCGAGGGTTAAGTAGGGACGTTGCATGGCTAATCCACTGATTGGTATTTTCAGAGTTAAGGAACTGCGGGAACGTATTATTTTTACCGCGTTAATACTGGTTGTATTCCGTATCGGCGCGGTGCTTCCCATACCGGGAATCAATGTCCGGGAATTGAACGCGTATTTTCTTTCCCAGCAGAATTCCGGTAACGCTATTGTTGATTATCTCGACTTTTTTGCAGGCGGCGCGTTTTCAAATTTTTCGGTGTTCATGCTGGGGATCATGCCTTATATCTCCATGTCGATCATCATGCAGCTCCTCCTCATCGTCTTTCCCAGACTCAAGAAGATTTCTCAAGAGGAGGGGGGCAGAAAGAAGATACATCTGTATCAGCGGTATGGAACGGTGCTGGTGTGTCTTATTCAGTCCTTTGCGGTTACTCAATACGCCCAAAGCATTTCCCGAAGCGTGGAAAATCTTTTGACAATCGGTATCGTTCCTTTTACCCTTATCGCCATGCTGACCGTAACCGTAGGAACCCTGTTTTTGATGTGGATGGGGGAACAGATTACCAAGCGGGGCATAGGCAACGGCATATCCCTGCTGATCTTCGCGGGTATTGTGGCGCGGCTGCCCCAGGCGGTTTGGGAACTGTTCGGACAGGTACGGAATGGAGACCTCAATCTGGTGTTTGTGATCGTGGTTTTCATAATGTTTGTGGCGGTTGTGGCGCTGGTGGTGTTTGAACAGCAGGGACAGCGGAAAATTCCGGTGAATTATGCGAAACGGGTGGTGGGCAGGCGTATGTACGGCGCTCAGAATACCTACATTCCGTTTAAAATCAACCCTTCCGGGGTTATTCCGGTTATTTTCGCCTCTTCAATTCTTACGTTTCCCTTGCAGATTGCGTCAACCATCGGGGGAAATGTGGCGTGGCTGGCGGCGGTTTCCCGGGCCCTAAGCCCTAACGGGGGGTTGTACAATATTTTGTATGTCCTGTTGATCATCTTCTTTGCGTATTTCTATACCCAAGTGAGTTTGAACCCCATAGAAATTGCTAAAAATATTCGGGAAAACGGCGGTTCCATACCGGGGATCCGGGCGGAACGGATCGAGGAATATCTTACCAAGATACTGAATCGGATTGTATTGCCCGGTTCTCTCTATTTGGCGCTTATCGCCATCATTCCTTCGGTGATCCAGTGGGCCTTTAATTTTCC
>JAITHW010000080.1 GCA_031279815.1 Treponema sp.
AACGTCCCGCTCCGGGGAAAGACCCTAAAGCGAGACCGGGTAAACGGTCGGATTATGGGATTCAGCTTCGGGAAAAGCAGAAACTCCGGAGAATATATGGGATGCAGGAAAAGCAGTTCGGCCTTTTTTTTGAACGGGCTTTGCGTATGCCCGGCATTACCGGTGAAAATCTCTTCATACTGTTGGAACGGCGGCTGGATAACATCGTATACCGATTGCGGTTTGCGGTGAGCCGGAGTCAAGCCCGGCAGCTTGTATTGCATGGACATGTATTGGTCAATGGAAAGCGGGTTAATGTGCCTTCTTATTTAGTGCGGCCCGAAGACGTAATAGAAATTGGAGAATCCGGTAAGAGTCTCGTTATTATCAAGGATGCCTTAAAAGAATTTGGTAAATCCGGGATTATGCCCTGGTTGAAGCTTGATCCGGACGCCATAAAGGGGACTTTCCTTGCCGCGCCTCGGCGCAGCGATATAACCGACCTTGCGGACATCAAAGAACAGATGATTGTCGAATATTATTCTAAATAAGGAGACTCCATGGCCCGTAAGAACCTTCTAAAAGGATTCAAGCGCCCGAAAACTATCAGTTTTGAGCATGGTGAGCTCAGGTCAAACTATGGCAAGTTTATTGCCGCTCCCTTTGAACCAGGATTCGGGACGACCATTGGCAATACTCTGCGGAGGGTACTCCTTTCTTCGATCCAAGGATATGCGATTACCGCGATTAAGATTACTTCTTATGACGGTGATGGGGTTGCCCACATGGTTTCCAGCGAATTTGAGACCATACCGAATATAGTTGAAGATACCCTGGAGGTCATAAATAATCTTAAGCAGATCCGGCTTCAGCTTCCTTCCGATGTAGATCAGGATATCCTCCTCTATGAATGGTCCGGCAAGCGGGAAGTGAAAAGCGATGATTTTGAGCGGATTGGGCAGGTAGAAATCCTGAGTACCGGTCAGCATATTATGACTCTCATGGATAACGCCCGGCTTGAGTTCGAGATTCAGATCGATCTGGGGCGCGGGTATATTCCTTCGGAAGTAAATGAGCATTATATTGATGTGATTGGTACGATTCCGTTGGATGCAATCTTTTCGCCTGTGAAGAAGGTGAAGTATGCGGTGGAGCCGACCAGAGTAGGCCAGCGCAGCGATTACGACAAACTGGTTTTAGAAGTATGGACCGATGGTACTATCAGACCTGATGACGCTTTAGCGGAGGCGTCAAAAATCCTGAAGGATCATTGTTCGGTTTTTATAAACTTTGATGAAAACAATCTAGGAATTGATGAAAGCCTTGATGAAGACGACGAGCGGATTCGGCAGATTCTGAACACTCCGGTAGAAGAGCTGGAATTATCGGTTCGTTCATCGAATTGTCTTAAAAACGCGAATATTAAAACCATAGGAGAATTGACCCGGAAGACCGAGGAAGATATAACCAAAACCCGCAATTTTGGGAAGAAGTCCCTCCAAGAAATAAAGGAAAAACTTAAAGAGTGGAACTTAAGTCTAGGGATAACCGACCTCAGCGTCTTAAAAAACGCGGTAAAAATTACCCCTCCAAAGGAAATAGAAGATGAAGCATAAACGAGGTTTTAACCCCCTTGAACGAATGGCGGCTCATCGGAAAGCCCTTCATCGTAATATGGTGACCTCCTTGTTCAGATACGAGCGGATCCGGACTACCAAGGCTAAGGCTTTGGAAATTCGCCGAAGCGCCGAGAAGCTGATAACCCGCGCAAAGATCGATTCGGTTCATAACAGGCGGATTGTTTCAAGCCGTCTGTTTGATGAAGGTATTGTAGCGAAACTGTTTACCGATATTGCCCCCCGTATGAGGGAGCGTCCCGGGGGATATACCCGGATTCTCAAACTCGGTGAGCGGGCGGGGGACGCGGCGGAGATTGTTATCCTTGAATTGGTCGATTATAAACTGGATACAGGGGATACCGCAGACAAGCAGGCAAAGAAAGCAGCCAAGAAGGAACAGAAAAAAGGAGAAACCGTATAATGTCTAAGGCGCATAGAGGAAAGGGAATCTTGGAATTATTTTCTCACGGACGGGGGGAATGTCCGGTTTGTAAAAGGCATAATGTAAAGCTCCTTTACGAACAGGAAGCAGGCGAAATAAAAATAAAAGTCTGCAAGGTCTGTAAAGCGGTGATTAAGCATGGTAAAAAAAGTTTAGTTTAGTCTAGCTATAATTTTCAATTCGGAATATATTCCGGGTCGGAAATTTTTTCTTCACTCATTACCTCCTTTTACCGGTATGCTTTATACTTATTAGGAAGGCATATCGGTTTTTATATACCTTCTTGGAGGGAAACTAAGGCAAATATCGATGCCATTCTTAATTGCGGAGGCTCTCCTTTGAAAGAGGGTTATCAGCTTAATGAGGATGGCTATAAAGTAATCGGCTTCTGTAGCAGCCTTGTTGGGGTAAATGATATAAAGGAAATACGATAGATCGTCTTCCAATAACGTCTCTGCCCTTCAAATGCAAATATCAAAAGCGCAGGGCTTGTGCGGTTGCCCTGATTGCGTCATACCCTCTATCCCTTAATGGTCAGCCCCAGCCGCACGGCTTTAGCGAATATGTCTCCCATATACTTACCCTCCCGGATTGAGATGCCCGCCCGGGAAAATATATCCCGGAAAAAATGTTCCTGCTCGATTCTGCCTGGCTGTTTATAGAAACCCAGCGACTCAAGGGAATCGGTTATCTCCCTGACTAAAAGGTCAAGTCCGGTTCGATCCATACTTACCCATTCCCCAGGAATCTTCCCGGCAGGACTCAGCGCCCGAAAGAGTTGATACGTGTAGATTTGTACTGCATGGGACAGGTTCAAAGAGGGAGAATCGTCGTGTGAGGGAATATGGGAAGCCAAGTTACAGAAGGCGAGTTCCTCCCTTTCAAGACCGGTGCGTTCATTGCCGAAAACCAACGCGGCCGGTCCGGGGCGGTCTTTAAGATATGACCCTAATGCTTCAGGACCTAGGGTGACCGGTTTCCGGCGATGCCCCCGCCGCCGAGTAGTTCCCACTACTAAGGAGCAGTCCTCTGCGGCTTGGGGAAGCGAATCGAAAGATTGGGCCGTTTCCCATATTTCTCCGGCATGAACCGCCCTGGCTCGGATTATCCCTTCATTCATAGGGCCTGGGGAAACTATACGAAGCCGCGAGAATCCCATGTTTTTCATTGCTCTGCATACGGCACCTACATTACCTTCTTCCTGGGGATGGGAAAGGATGATCACTATATCCTGAAGAACCATGCCTAATTCTATCTAAACCGGTCGTTTTTAGCAAGAACTCTGCCGATTCTCCGCGTTTTGTTCCAGAGCCTCGGCAATAACTCCGTGAACCTGGCCGGCAAGGTTTTTTCGCCTTTCTTCAGGGGTGAGTTCCGCAGTGTTGATAGGCGGGGCAAAGGTTACGCTTACCGGAACCGCCCTGACTCGATAGGTTTGTTCAAAAACTTCATAACTGCCGGTGATAGCTATAGGCACAATAGGAGCTCCCGACTGGGTGGCAAGTTTGAAAGCCCCCGACCGGAAGGGAAGCAACTTGCGATCCTTGCTTCTGGTACCTTCGGGGAAGATCATCATAGCGTCTCCCAATTTGATTTGACGTATCCCCATATTAATGGTTTTCAAGGCTTTGCGGATGTTTTTCCGATCAATAAAAAGGCCTCCCAAAAGAAAGATCCAGAGGTTTAGAAAGGGGATCAGAGCCAGCTCTTTCTTAGCGATGAATCCCACAGGTCTGCCCACCAGAGCCAAAATGAGCAGAATATCGAAAATACTCCTATGGTTGCTGACAAAACAAAGCCCGCCTTTTTTCGGAATGTTTTCTTTGCCCTTCACGGTAAGACGGCAGCCGGTACACATGATAAGCAGTTTTGACCAGCCTTGAGCAATCCTATATATGGTAAAGCTCATGGGCTTTTTAAGTCCCAGAACACTCAAAATAAACATTGCTATTCCTATGGGGGTAAGTAACAACATAGAAACCGCTACGACTATAAAATCCGCAATTGTTTTGAGTAAGGCCACGAAAGCTCCCTTTATAGCGGTATGCCCGCTTGCTGTAGGACATTCCAGGCGGTCTTGGGATCCTTCCATAGAAAAGCCCTAATCCCCGCCTCTTTCGCGGCATCGATATTTATCTGTATATCGTCGAAAAACACCACTTCCTCCGCCTTACATGATACTCTATCCAGCAAGGTTCTGTAAATCGCCTTTTCAGGCTTAATGGAACCTGTTTCACAGGAAAAAACACTCACCTGGGGCAGGCTAAAGACCGGAAAAGAACTCCTTGCCAGGGCCAGAAAATCATGGGGCATATTGGAGAGGATTCCCAGAATATATCCGGAGCGCTTAACCTTTTCCATGAGCGCCACGGTCTCAGGATTAATCCGGGTCCAACTCTGAAGATCGATCCGGATCATGCGTTCCAAGGCGGCATCATCGGGAAATATCCCTACGGAGCCCAGCATGGTTCGGTAATACTCTTGCGCGGAAACCGTACCCCGATCATACTCCCCCCGATACTTCCAAACCAAGCCGTCCATAGTGTTCACTTCCAGTCCGGCTATGGCGGCCAATTCTTCCATAACCGAATCTTCCGGCGGAAAGGAAATCACCTTCCCAAAATCAAAAACCACCGCTTTACCAGCCATAAGGCCTCCTCCAATTCATTGCGCCGCCTCCCGGTAACAAAACATCGCGCTACCGGTTCGCTCTTTGTGTTCGATCCAGCCCTACCTGTGCTTCCCGGTATGCGGGGTTGAGCTTGAGAGCCTGTTCGTATGCTTCGATTGCCATGGCGTAGTCCTCCAGGGATTCCCGGACCAAACCCAGACGGTACCACCAAAGGGGGATGTTTGATTCCA
>JAITHW010000111.1 GCA_031279815.1 Treponema sp.
TATGAATTCGGCGTGATTAGTTCGGCAATGCACATGGCATGGACCCGCGCTGTGTGCGGCAGGATTAAAAGCGATTACCGTTATTCAAACACGATAGTGTACAATAACTTTCCCTGGCCGTCTCCAACGGAAAAACAGAAACAGGCGGTTACCGGAGCCGCGCAAAAGGTTCTCGACGCCCGCGCCGTATACCCGGAAGCGTCCCTGGCGGAATTATACAACGCCGCCGCGATTCTCCCGGAATTACTGAAAGCCCACCAAAAGCTCGACAAAGCCGTGGAAGCCGCATACGGCCGCGCCTTTGCCAGCGACAGCGAGCGGGTTGCGTACCTGTTCGAGCTGTACCAAAAACTCAGCGGGGAGCTGTTTGTGGACCCCAAGAAGCGGGGCAAGGGGCGGAGCTTGAAGTGAGGCGCAACAGCAGTATTCATGAAAAGGATATACTCAGCCCGGTTTATAATCCTTTCGCGCCGGTATCAATTTACAGCCTGACTTCAAAGGTCTGTCCCGCATCCTCAGCGCCGCCCTAGTAATGCAAGGCACGCCATTTTCCAAACAGAATATCCTCTTTTTCGACGTTGGTTCCATCAATAAAATTGGGCAGCATATTTGCGGGCGTGTATTGGATCATATTGCAGATAAGGGCCGGTTTGGATGCCAGTTCCTGGATCCCCACGTCATTGCGTATGGTTATGAACCCCGGGCCCTGCCGGATGTTTTCCCGCTTCTTTGAAAGCACATACCGGTTCTGGCGTAAGAAAAACCCCTCAACCGCCTCCACCGTTTGCATCTTGCACAGGAACTGTACTTCATTTTTCGGCGAGCCGTCGGAGATCACCAGGGAAGGCAGGAACCAAGAGCCGCATTCATCACAGCATACCCCGGTGTCCAGCCGTAATTGTTCCCCCCGGTTTTTGAACAAAGAATCCGCCTTGGGATTCCGGTAGTAACCGGCCAGGTCCTTAAAACTGAAAACCCGTCCGCACGTGGGGCATAAGGAAAAGTTGATAAGCCTGATATTCGTGCCGGGAATGGGTATGTTCCCCATGTTTTGGGCCGCGTTCTTTTGTTCTATATCGGCAAGAATACGCTCCGCATTCTTGGTAAGGGAAAACCGGGATACCTGTACCTGCCTCCGGCCTATGGTATCTTCCTGCTGAAAGGGACGAAGCAGCATCCGCGTCAGGTCATCAGATGCTGACGGCATGGCAACACTGATATCCTCTAAACCCGGTATGAATAAATCATCCATGTGAAAATAAGCATCTGCTACGTTATCATAGGCATCACCTAGTATTTGACTCACTTCGGCATCCGGCAGCTCCGGGTTATCCGCAGGGCAAAAGCATTTAAACACGGGTCCGCAGAGTACACGGATTTTCACGGATTAATTTCACGGGTTAAAAAGGATATAAGCAATTGAATAGCGCGGATAAGGAGAATATTTCAAGGAACCGACGATTACTATAGACCTTTTCCGGCGCTATTTACCCAAATCTCTGTTGATCTGCGGGCTTTTTATACCCTTCAAAAGTTAAATGCTTTTGCTCTGACCCTGAACCGGCCCATTCTTGACATGGAGACCGATCCGCCTGTATAACTAGAAGTCTAGGAGAATTGGTATGCAGTATACAGGCGCCCGAATCCTCATTGAAGCTCTCATTGAACAAGGGGTGGATACGGTTTTCGGGTATCCCGGCGGATCGGTCTTGTTTATCTACGACGAGTTATTCAAACATAAAGACCGGATTAGGCATATTCTGGTGAGCCATGAACAGCACGCGGCCCATGCCGCGGACGGCTCTGCCCGCTCTACCGGCAGGGTCGGGGTATGTATCGCCACTTCGGGTCCTGGGGCGACTAATCTTGTAACCGGCATTGCCACCGCGGCTATGGACTCGGTGCCCCTTGTGGCGATTACCGGGAACGTAAGTACCTCCCTATTGGGTAAGGACAGCTTTCAGGAAGTGGATATTGCGGGAGTCACCATGCCTGTGGTTAAGCATAATTGGATTGTGAAAGATGTAAACGAACTGGCCGAGGTGGTTCGAGAGGCATTTATCGTTGCCCAATCGGCCAGGCCGGGCCCGGTACTCATCGATATACCCAAAGATATTACCTCTGCTTTGGGAGCGTCTTCCCCCGGGCCTGCTTCACAAGAGCGGGCCAGGCGTCTTGAAAAGCGGTACAGACGCGCTACCTTTACCTGCGGGGATATAGATAAGGCGGTGACGCTGCTTCGGGAGGCCAAGCGTCCGGCTCTGTACGCCGGCGGCGGGGTCATTATTTCCGGGGCTTCCGGGGAGTTGATCCAACTGGCGGAACGGCTTCATGGGCCGGTAGCTTTGAGCCTTATGGGTATTGGGGCTATTCCTAAGTATCACCCTCTTCATACCGGGCTTATCGGAATGCACGGAACCGTGGCTTCCAACAAGGCGGTTCAGAGGGCGGACCTGCTGGTAGCAATCGGCGCGCGTTTTTCCGACCGGGTTACGAGCCGTCCCGATAAATTCGCCAAGGAAGCGAAAATTCTTCACTTTGATATAGACCCTGCGGAGATCAATAAGAATATTCATGCTGAAACTTGGGTCATCGGGGATATACGGAAAACCTTGGGCAAGGTACTGGAAGGGCTGCCGGCCCGGATCGAAAATGAATGGAAGGGGGATATTGAACAGTGGAAGGAAGAGATCCCCCAGGCGCATCACCGAAACGCCCCGCTGCATCCCCGGTTTATTCTTGAGGAGACCGCTAAACGGCTTGGAGATGAGGCTATCGTAGTGACCGATGTAGGACAGCACCAGATATGGACCGCCCAGTTTTACCCCTTCACCCGTCCCCGCTCCTTTCTTTCTTCCGGCGGGTTGGGGACTATGGGGTTCGGCCTCGGGGCTGCGGCGGGGGCAAAGATCGCCAATCCCGATAAACCGGTAGCGCTTTTTACCGGAGACGGCTGTTTCCGCATGAACTGCGCTGAAATGGCGACCTTGAAATCCTACGGCGTTCCCGTGCTGATAGTGATCTTCAACAACCGCGCGCTCGGTATGGTCAGGCAGTGGCAGCGGTTCTTCCATGAAGGCCGTTACTCCGAAACCGATCTGAACCTGACGCCGGACTTTGTGAAACTTGCGCAAGCCTACGGGCTTTCCGGATATCGAGCCGAAAGCGAAGCGTCCTTTACCGCGGCGCTGGATGCGGCGATGCAAGAATTTACCGCAGGACAGGCGGCGGTGATTGACGCCGTAATTGATCGGGACGAAGCGGTTCTCCCTATGGTTCCAGGGGGAATGCCCATTGACGAGCAGATTCTATAAACGATTGTATAGGCAACCGCCTGCACTTTGTAAACCGGTTGAAGAGCACGCGGAGGCGCACACGTAGTCAGGACAGTTTCCGGCGTCTGTATGAGTCCCCTCAGTTTTTGGGTATTTTGCGTATGGGGTTTTTCCCCCGAATCCTCATACTCGTCGCTTTTCCAAAGGAGCTTATCAACCCCCGCAGCCCGCCGTGAAGACAATGCGTTATCTGATTTGTATTCACCCAGGGCATCTTTGGTACGCCTCCCGCCGCCTGCGGTCAGTTGTAGGCGGCGAAATATGATTGCAGACGGCGGTACACCGGGTTGTCCTGGTCCGCCTTCGCCAGGCTATCCAAAGCGTTTTTATAAATCCCGGTGTTGTAGAGCCTGTTGATGTCGTAATCCTTCGCGTAGCCCAAGGAAACAATCCGGTCTTTAACGCGGATCGTCGCTTTTTTATCTGGATCCGGCGAGGAAACGCTCAGCCCTCCGTACACCTCATAGTCGATATACTCCCGCTTGATGTTGATGTACTTCGCCACGTCAGCCAGGGTTCTGTCCCGGTTGGTAAGGGAAAACCAGTAGGCTTTGATAAGCGCCCGCTCAAAAGCCTCAAAGGTTTCCGCTTTGCGGTTCAGCGTGTCCGTAAGAGCCACCTGACGGCAGCAGGGCTGTTCCGCGAAATCCGCTTCATCGGCGCAGTAAAACACCACGTCGAACTCCATGCCCTGAGCCATTGACGAATAGGGCGAATACACCGGCGCCGCGTCCACTTCCCCAGTGATGAGGGCGTTGTACGCCGCCTCCTGACTGGGATAGTACACCCGCTCAAGGTCCCGGTCTTTATCAAGCCCGGCCCGGTTCAGCATAAAGAGCAGCTCCACATCCTGCATACTGTTTTCCACTGACGCCACTTTCCGGCCCCGCAGAATGGTTATGTCCCAGGACGAGCGGTTTTCGGTAAACTCGGGACGTATCACAAAGCCGTGGCCGTTCGTCATCGCGCCGCCGAACATGCTTATATCCCGCCCCTGGCTCTGAAACGTAATCGCCGGCACAGAGCCTAAAAATACGGCGTCCAGCTTCCGATCCTCAAGCCCTTTGAGCAGCTCCCCGGAACTTGCCGCCTGGGTAAGGGTGACCGCAAGCCCTTCCTCGGCGAAAAACCCCTCTTCTTTCGCCACAAAGCCCAGCAAGTGGGCAGTTGAATTGAGATGTCCCAAATTAAACGGTTCAAGCCCCTTATTCCCGCCCCGGTTTTCCCCGGCGCAGGAAACCAAAATCAGCGCCGCCGCGGCGCTCCAGTAAAGCATCTGCTTTTTCATCAATCCTCCGTAATTGTCTATGGATTAACCTGGGCCTGCCTCGGCTCAGGAAATCTTGAATTTTGAAATCTCCTGGGTCAGTACCTCGATGCCCCGTTTGTTGTTGCCGCTCAAGGTCTGGGCGTTAGAGGCCGCCGCGTTTATCTGCCCCGCGCCGACGGCGATTTCCCGCATCCCGTTGGAAATCTCCAAGGTCAGGGACTCCAGATTGCGGCTCCCGGCGACGATTTCGGCGCTGCTTTCCCGGATCCGCTCTGAAGCGCCGCCTATCTCACGGCTTATGCTCTTGAGTCCCTCAAGACATTCCAGCACGGTTCGGCTTTGGGATTCCTGCTCCGTCATGGTTGAGCGGATTTTCCGTTCCTGAGCCGCGGCGTTTTTGATGTTCATGTCAATGACTTCAAACCGTTCCATAACCTGGTCGTTTGAGCGGACCACGGCGTCAATCATGCCTTTCATCTTATGCAGCACCGACGCGATGGTTTGGGGCTGTTCGCTTGAGGACTCGGCGAGTTTTCGTATCTCGTCAGCCACCACCGCGAAGCCTTTGCCCACCGGTCCGTCGTGAGCCGCTTCGATAGCGGCATTCATCGAGAGGAGGTTCGTTTGGCTCGCTATATGTTCCAGCACCGACGTAATGTCCAAAAGTCCTTCGGATTCTCTGGCTATTTCGGCTACGGCTTGCGAAACCTCATGAATGTCCCCCCGTCCCAGGTCCGATGCCTGGGTGAGCTTTTCCATATTTTTTTCGTTTTCCCCGATGACGACGCCGATGGTTTCGGTGATTCCCGAAAGCATATCCTCAATAGTTTTGGCTGATTGGACTATCACCGCGGCCTGTTCTGAGATTTGGCCGTTGAGATTCTCTATCTGTTCGGACACGCTGCTGAGGGACTGGTCGGTTTGGACGACCACGCCGGACTGTCGGGCAGTCTGTTTTTCGATGCTTTCAATAGTGGCGGTGATTTCGCTAATCGCCGCGGCGGTTTCGATCATGTTGCTTGCTAATTGGGCACCGGTTTCCGAGAGGGTTTCGGATTCCCCCTTGACGGAGGTCACTAAATCTTTGATTTTATCAAGGGTTTTATTGAAATAACCCGCCATGTCCACGATTTCGTCGTTTCCCCGGATGTCGAGGCGCTTCACCAAGTCGCCTTCGCCTTCGGAAATATCCCGCATCATGCCGCCGATATGGACGACCCGGCGGGAGATGCCCCAGGACACAAGGAAGACGATCAGCCCCGCGACAACGGCAGCGAATCCCGCGAAGATAACGGAGAACCGGATAAGGGCGGTAATCGGGCGGATCACTTCAGAAAGGGGCGCGAACACTACGACAGACCAGGA
>JAITHW010000120.1 GCA_031279815.1 Treponema sp.
AGCCGTTTTTCATACAGCCCAAGGCAGTCCGCCAGATAGTCCGCCTCTTCCCGCTCAAGCCCGTCCAGAACCTTCACCATCCCCGCTCTCCCCGCCGCTTCCGCCAGGCCTTTTTTCACCGCCGCCGTTATCCCCCGGCTCACATACAGCGCGTGGAGCCGGTTTATCGCGCGGTTCCGGTTCCCCTGTTCCCGCCGGTACGCCGCCGCCAGTTTCCGCCGCTTCATCTCCCGCCCGCCCGGTACCGGGACCACGGGCAGCCGCCCTTCCCGGGTGTCCTCCAACAGGCGGGCCGACTTCAGCGCGCCCTCCTTGCCCGTTTTCTTCATCGGCCGGCAGATCGCCGCCAGATGATGGGGGTTAAGCGCATACGCCCGGCAACCCGCCGCCCCTTCCAGTTTCCCCGCCATCAGAAACGCCAGGCTCCCCGCTTCAAGGGCAACCCTGTCCGCCGCCTTTAGTTTCCGGTACAGCGCCTGCCGTTCCGCCCCGCTTCCCCACAACGGCCATCGTGCAGGCCCGCTTTCCCAGGCCCAATCCCGCATACCGTCCGGTCTTTTCCATAATTCCGCTCCTTACAATAAAATAAGGGCCGGGAGCGGTTATCGGGCGTGGTACACCGTACTCCTATTCGCGGCCTGCCTGTTTGACGGGCAGCCGCGTTTTACTTTACGGCGGCCGGTCTTAACTATTCTCTGCGCCGGGGTTCCTCCCTCGCGGGTTTTCCTCACTACACGGATCAGCCTTCCACCTCTTATAATTAGCCCCGCAAGGGGCTGACCTCCCTGGCCCCGTCAGACCAGGGTGCCACGTTCTCCCGATAATCTAAATCATAGGTTCTCTGCGGACCCATGTTTAAATGCTTTTGCCTTGCCCCCGCCCTCTTGAGTATAGTAATAATTATGTAAAACAAGTACACTGAATACCTATGGATTTTCCCAGAACAAAACCCATAGTAAGGAGCGGGTCTTATGGCCGTTATACACTACCCTCATTCAGGACTTATCATCGGTAATCCTTATGCCGTACCTCTCGGAGAAGACGATCCCGGTGTGGATGACGCTCTGCTGGATACGGCATTGGCCAATATGATCCTTTCGCCTTCGGGCTGGCGGGGGGTGTTTGCCGGGGACGGAGACGGCGAGAGCCCGGTCAAGAAAATCCGCGGGGCCCATAAAGTAATTGTTGCCGCAGGGGCAAAGGTTTTTGCCGATTATGTGAAGGCCCATAAACGGGCGGGGAATACCGGCGGGCCGGTTATCATCGTCGGTATGGATACGAGACCTACCGGCGGGGCAATAGCGGATGTGATGATCCGTACCTTTGTCTCCGAAAGCTGCGGGGTGCGGTTTGCGTTTATCGCCGCCGCGCCCGAGATCATGGCTTACGCCAGGAATGCCGGAATGAAAGGCGAAGCCGACGGCTTTGCGTACATTTCCGCCAGTCATAACCCTATCGGTCATAATGGTCTTAAATTCGGCCTTATTGACGGCGGCGTACTGCCCCCTGGGGAAGCGTCCCGGCTGATCGCTGATTTTCGGGCTTTCATGGCCGCGCCGGATCGCATTGCCCGGGCGATTGCGCCGGTTAACCGGGCGGATCAGGAGGCCGTCGCGCAGATCTACGGCAACGCGGCGCGGGTCAAGGAAGAAGCCTACCGGTCCTATCTCGCCTTTACCCAAGAAGTAGTGTTCGGGCCTGAAGGAACCGATACTAATAAAGAGCTTCTGCAAGCCGTTACCGAAGGGCTGCGGGGAACCCCTCTGGGAATCGCCGTGGATTTCAACGGGTCTGCAAGAACCATGTCCATTGATCAGGAGTTTTTTTCTTCTCTGGGGATCCGCTGTTATGCCATAAACGACAAACCCGGGGAGATTGCCCACCGGATCGTGCCGGAAGGTTCCTCTCTGGAGCCTTGCCGCGGGTTTCTGGAGGAGGTACGCCGGGAACGCCCGGAGCTTATCTTAGGGTATGTGCCGGATTGTGACGGCGATCGGGGAAATCTGGTTGTCTGGGACGAGGAAGTGAAAAAAGCCCGGATCCTTGAAGCCCAGGAGGTCTTTGCCCTGGCGTGTATCGGGGAGCTTGCCCATCTGGTCTGGACCGGAGAATTGGCTTATGACAGCAAGGGGAACGCTTTGAATAAGGTAGCCCTGGCGGTAAACGATCCTACTTCCATGCGGATTGACCGGATCGCCCGGGCTTTTGATGTTTCCGTATTCCGTGCGGAAGTCGGGGAGGCCAACGTGGTAGGGCTTGCCCGGCGGCTTCGGGAACGGGGGTATACGGTGAGGGTTCTGGGAGAGGGGTCTGCGGGGGGCAGCATCACCCACCCCTCCGCGGTGCGGGATCCTGTCAATACGGTGATGGCCCTGGTAAAATTGCTGGCCGTTCGGACCGGGAAGTCCCGCAAAGGCTTTTTTGAGCTGTGGCGGTATCTTTCGGATCAGGCCGAAGGGTATCGGGGAGATTTTTCCCTTTCCGATATTATTGCCTCCCTGCCGGGATTTGTTACCACCGGTTCCTACACTCAGGAGGCCGTGCTGCACGTTAAGACCGGGGATCACGAAGTATTGAAAGATCATTACCAAACCGTATTTCTCAGGGAATGGGAGAAGCGGAAGGAACAGTTAAAAACCCGTTACGGCATACAAAGCTGGGAAGCCGCCTGTTATATCGGGATGGAAGAGCGGCGGAGGATTTCCCGTTTCCGCGAGGCCGGCAAAGGAGGGCTTAAGATCACCTTTACCAATCATTCAGGTAATCAGGCGGCGTGGATTTGGATGCGGGGTTCCGGTACGGAACCGGTATTCCGGGTTATGGCCGATGCGGAAGGTTCGGATACACGAATGGAACGGGACCTCATCGAATGGCAGCGGCGGATGGTTATCGAAGCGGACGAACTAGGAACAACATAGGATGGAAACATGGGTATACGGGGAGAATTATTCTCAACAAGGGTTCAGCTACAGAACAGAACCTACTTCTTCAATGTGAAAGAAAACCGCATGGGAGACCTTTATCTCAACATTGTGGAAAGCAAGAATCGGGACACCGGCGGTTTTGAACGCCAATCAGTAATTCTCTTTGCGGATGATCTTACCGAATTTCTCGCGGGATTCGATGAATCCCTGCGGGTACTGGAACGTCATGCCAGGGAAAAGAGGAGAAACAAGCCGGCCTCACACCGGTCAGACCGGGATTACGAAGAGAGAGCATCGGGAAGGGAACATACCTCCCGGTATCGGGAGCAGGGCAAACGGGTATACACAAAACGGGAAGCCTATACGCCAGACCCCCGGGGCGAGGAAAGCAGGCCCCCTTATAGGAAACCCCGACCCGTCAAAACCGTACGGCCGCGGAATCCCGGGGAAGAGTAAGGCCCCGGGCATCATAGGCGGTGAATATGCCTCTTAGGGTTGGAAAGCGGAACTATGGAAGAAAACGCTTCTATTACACTTGATACGGATCAGGCCGCGGCGTACCTGTCGGATCGGAATACGGCGGTTTCCGCAGGCGCGGGATCAGGTAAAACAACGGTTTTGGCTGAACGGTATGTCAGGCTGGTAACTCAGGGGGAGCTTAGTATCAGTGAGGTCCTTACCTTGACCTTTACCCGCAAGGCCGCCGCGGAGATGTACGAGAGGATATTCAAGCGGCTTTCCGCTTCTCCTGATCCCCGGGCCAAAGAACGGCTCGCCCAATTCGATCAGGCCAGGATATCCACGCTGGATTCCTTCTGTACGGCCGTCACCAGAGGAGCCTCCTATCGCTACGGCATATCCGGGGATTTCAGGGTGGATGAGGCGGAACTCAGGCGGACTGCGGAAGAAACCGCGGTGGAAATCATCATGCGCCACCGCCGGGATGAGGCGGTGCGCCGGCTTGTGGCAGCCCGCAGTTTTGAAACCATAGTCCAAGACCTCTTTGCAGACCTGGCGCTCTCGGCATTCGGTTTTGTCCGCCCGGGAAATTACGCGGCTCTGGGTAAAAAGCAGCTCGACTTCATCAAGCAGGAAACCGAAACCTGCTGCCGGGAGATAAGCGAACTGTGCCGGACCGTTCTGGCTATAGATGGGTCTAAAAGCAAATCACCTGCCTTGCAGAAAGCTCAAGCCGCGGTACGTTCCCGGGTTCCTCTGCAAGCGGTCTTCGATCCCGATCATATCAATAGGCTGATTGAAACCGCGGACTTTTTTATGTCTCCAGATTCGTTTCGCAGACCAAGCGGAGGCAAAGACCCTGCCCTGGCGGAGCTGCGGGAAGCCGCGGCGCTTTTGAAAGATGAGCAATGTCCCCGGCTTCGTTCCCTAGCCCAGACCCTTCTTTTTGAAGAGGATATGCTCCTCATCGGGAATATCCTTGACGAGTACGAGACCCTCTTTCTGGAGCGCAAGCGCGCCAAAGGGCTGCTCTCATTTCAGGATACCGCGGCGTTAGCGGTAGACATACTGACCAAAGATACGGAACTTCGAGGGTACTATAAGCGGCATATTAAGGCGATTATGATAGATGAGTTTCAGGATAACAATACGCTACAGAAGAATCTTCTCTATTTATTGGCTGAACGGGATGACGCGGGCCGCGGCGGAACGCTTCCCGCCGCGGAAGATCTTGCGCCGGACAAACTCTTCTTTGTGGGGGATGAAAAGCAGTCTATTTACCGCTTCCGGGGCGCGGATGTGTCGGTATTCAGGGGACTTGCCCGGGAACTGGGGAATGGGCAGGAGGCTTCCATATCTCTCCGCGCCAATTACCGTTCCGATCCGGAACTGGTGGATTTTTTTAACGCGCTGTTTCCCGGGGTATTCGGGAAGGCGGAAGCTCTTTTTGAAGCGGAATTCTCTCCTATGCGCGCCGGTTCATACAAGAAACCGCGAAAACCCGGTTCCCCGCCTCCGGTGGAGCTTCACATTCAGGAAACCCGGCGCAAATCCCGGAATAATGCCTGCGAAGATGAGGAAGACGAACCCGCGGAGGCTTCCAAGGCGGCGGGAGAAGCTCTTGCCGCGGCGGAACGGATTATTACGGGAGTAACCTGCGGGGAATTCGGTTTTGGAGATGTGGCGGTACTTTTCAAGTCTACCGCCCGCCAAAACGAATACGAGCGGATTTTTCGGCAGGCGGGGATTCCCTTCAGCGCCGCGGATCCCCGAGGGCTTTTTTTAGAGGGCCCTGCGAATGATTTCTATGCCCTATTGAGGCTTGCGCTTTTCCCAGGGGATCGCAACGCTTACGCTACGGTTCTCCGTTCCCCCTTTGTGCGGTTGGGAGACGAAAGCGTCTTCAAAATTATGCTGGAAAACCCCGAAGATCCCTTTCCCGCAGACCCGCAGGATTCGTGGTTTGCTCATCCTGCGGAACGGGAACGGTACGAACAGGGCAGGGCGGTCTTTGCCCGGCTGGGAGCTATGCTCGACATTCAAAACATAGCTCCGGTACTGGCCTACCTCTGGTATGAGACCGGATATCGAACTTATCTTCTTTATGACGAAAGTTCCCGGCCTAATCTGGAGCATTTTGAACACCTCTACGCCCTTGCATTGGACGCGGATCAACGGCGGCTTTGTATGGGGGCGTTTCTCGACGAATTGGCGCCCCGAATGGGAACCGCGGGAAAAACCGATACGGGAACCGTACCTGAGATGAAGGGTAAGACGCTTTTTATTACGGTACATAAGAGCAAAGGTTTGGAATTTCCCGTGGTAATCCTTGCGGATGCAGGCTCTTCAGGTAACAACTCCCGGAACAATAAGCCTTATTTTCTTGACCCTGAATATGGGCCCGTTATTAATCTGAAATCAGATACCGGCCCGCGGGATGCCAAACATCAGCCAATCAATTACTTTTATTTTTTGCGGCGGGATCTTATTCGGCAACAGGAAGCAGCGGAACTCAAGCGCCTGTTCTATGTGGCGGCAACCAGAGCCAGGGAGCGGCTCATCATTATAGGCAGCCGGGAAATAACCCGGCAAGATGAGGCCCCAGCCACGGAGCCTACAGGAGAGGCGCGGCTTAGGGCATATATCGAACAAGAACCTGCCGGGAAACTACAGATAAAATCTTTCCTAGACCTCTTTTCTCTCGGAGCCTCCGGATCGCGGGGGAGGCTTCCCCATTACCTGCTTGTTCCCCTTACCGTGCCGGCCAAAGAAGAGTATAGCCGAAAAATCGGGGACCTGCGGAAATCCGCGGCGGGCTTTCTAAAGCAAAGGGCAGCGGGGTCTTCTTGCCTATCCCAGGAGGATTTCTATGCTATGCCTCCTCGTCCGGCGGTTTCGTCCAGGGCTTTTCTCACCAGTCCCAGCCAGATGGAAACCTATGATGCTTCACTGCACCCCCGGAGCAATATAACCCGGTCTAAACCGCTGCCGGCTTTCAAGGCGGACTCTTTTCTGGATATCTCCGAGGCAGCGGAGGGACCGGTAATATTGTTCCCCCTTAAAAACCGTGAAAACCCTGAAGATAAGGCCCCTCTTTCCGGTGAGGATTTGCGGCGGAAATTCGGCACCCTTTGCCATCGTATGATAGAAAAACTGATTGCCGCAGACCTTCCAAAGGAAGACCTGAAAAAAGACGCGGATCAGGAGGTGCATACCCTCTTTCATGAGTCGGACTTATCTGAGCGGGCTTTGAAAACCCTGGCCGAAGAATCCTTGGAACTGGCCCGGGGATTCTTAGCCGGCCCTCTAGGACAGGAAGCCGCGGGGTCAAACCGGCGTCAGGCGGAATTTCCCTTTATACTTCCCTTGATGAGCGCCGGCGAAGGCTCCCCAAGCAAGCCCGTACTGATCCGGGGAAACATGGACTTGATATACGAATACCGGGGACATTGCGTTGTGGTCGATTTCAAAACCGACCGGTATCTGCACCCTGAATCCCATCGAATACAGCTCGCATGTTACCGGGCCGCGGCAAAAGCTTTCTCGGATTTACCGGTCAAAACCGTTTTGGTTTATCTGCGAAATATGTACGCCCTTCCCTTTGATCCCGGTATTTCAACGGAGGAACTGTTTGAACTTATCGAAAGAATGAAAGAGCAGGGAGAGGCCGGTATAGGTTGACAACTCCCCATGCCTAAAGGCAGGGGCTTTACGGCGCTTTCGGTAATTCGCGGCTTTTTCTAAATTGTGCTGATAATACCTTGACGCGAATCCTGCAAATACCCT
>JAITHW010000245.1 GCA_031279815.1 Treponema sp.
GTTACAATCCTCCCGGGACACCCGGTTGAGCCTTTCATGGCTTGCCTCCGTAAAATGGTCTTGCTTTTTCCATTCTACCATGAGGCCGGGTGTCCTATTTGTTTATGAGATTAGACAGAACCTGAACATACCCGATTAATTTGACAGCACGGATAAATAAAACACCATCAACACCCCCCCAAAGACTATACCGGTAACAATGTATACCCACAGAGGTAAAGCGTTTACATAAGATGTTTCTTGGAATTTAGGTTTTTGGATGGGTTTAGGCGGGGGAACTTTAGGTTTGGCTATTTCCGTCGCAGTCTCCGAAGGAGATGAATAACCGCACCCGGGACAGCCGTTATCAAAAATTTCTACTTCCCCGCTGAAGCCGCAGACAGGGCAACGAACCGATGCAAAGGACTTGCCGCATTCGGGGCAATCTATTGCATCTTGGGCAACCTCGAAACCGCAGTTATCACAATAAAAACGAGGCTTCTCTTTCATAGATTAGCTCCCGGAATGATCGCCTATGCCCTTACCCCGCGGCTTTTTTCTCAACGCCGCTGCTCTCACCGGCGGAACTGCTTGTCTCTGTTTTAGCGATCCCGGCGGAACCTGAAGAAGGCTGACTATCCCCGGCAGGTTTAGCGGAAGAATTCGCCGATCCTGTAGAACTTCCCCCGCTTCCCTTTTTATCGGTAACATAAAAACCTGAGCCTTTAAAGATAATACCGCTTCCCCCATTGATAAGCCGCCTTACTTCTTTACCGCATTGAGGGCAAGAGGTAAAAGGCGGTTCGCTCATGCTCTGAAAGGCTTCAAACACATAGGTACAGCTTTTACATTCATATTCATAGGTTGGCATGATTTCCTCACGATTTATAGCTTAATTTTATAACTTTAATTAGAATATATCGAGAACATATTAAAAAGTAAAGAGATTTCCTTTTCACTCAAAACGCCGGTATGCAGGTTTAAGTAAATCCCCTCCTGATCGGGCGGGTTGGCAAAAAGAAGCCCTGCCAGGCGTATGGGATCCAGACTGTCGGCTTTACCCGGGTACGGAGGAGGTATGAACAGCCGGGCCATACCGATGATGGCCGCCAAGCCTCGCGCCTGGCTCGCGGAAGATGTCTCAAGCCGAATACGCGCTTCATACCGGTCGCTTGATTGGTAGACGCCGAACAACACCTGCCCCCCGGGAATCTCGATGGGAAGTTCCATGGATGCTAAAAATTGATTGATAGGGGCTGCCGCATCGTCAAGCCACCCTGCCATCACCGCTTCTTGCTGAAAGGAAGCAAAACCTTCAGGCGCTGCAGCCCCGGGAACCGGTACAAAGGGATCCCCGTCTGAGACAAAGGCCCGGTTCGGGCTCAGAGATACCGAAAGCCTTTCCTTTGCCGAATACCAGTAAGAATCGCCGATTTGGGAACGTTGTTTTTTCCAGGAAGGGCTAAAGGCAAAAGACATAGCCGCCTGAAAGTTCGGATAGGACCCCCGGGCCGCCGCGAGGAACCGCCGGGGCGCGGTTTTGGGATAATAAGCCGCCACTGCCGACACGGTTCTATCGAACACCCGGGCAACCTGCTTGCTATCCATCCCTCCTGTTCCAGGCAAGGAGATGCTGTTCAATATAGGCCGTGCTTTCGGCACATCCATATACAGGTACACCGCTCCTCCCGGAGCAAGCGCCGCGAATGCATCTTGCGTATCCAGAGCGGCGTTATACCCCTTGGAACCGGTTGCACAAGAGGTGAACGCCAACAAGATGCTTATTACAAAGGGTCCTGCAGTCTGCACCGCCCTCTTACTCCTTTTCAATATGTACAAACCAGGTCTCCTCGCCTGCTTCCAGTTCCTTCATATTCCCGGTTTTTCCCCATGACCTTGAGGCGGCCAGGGTTTCCGCCGCGGCATAATCGGAGAATTTGTCCCAGGCTTGTTTCAGCCGGTCGGACCCGAATGTCCGCAGGCGTATACGATCGGTAACTTCCAGACCCATTTCTTTTCGGCTATTCTGTACCCCCCGGATAAGATCCCGAATATCCCCCTCTTGGGACAGTTCTTCGGTAATTTCCGTATCCAGCGCTACTGTGAGGGTGCCTTCGTTCAAGACCTTGAGATTGGCTTTTTCAATCCGCCGGATATCGACTTTTGCCGCGGTGATATCTACCAACCGGCCCTCAACATCTATCGCCAGCGTAGCTCCCTCGATCAGCCCTCGGATTTCATTATGACTGAGAGCCTGGATCCGGGCAGCGGCGGATTTCATATCCTTGCCTAATTCTTTACCGAGAATCCGGAAATTCGCCTTGACCTCATATTCTACCAGGTCTTCCTCATTATCCCGAAACAGCGCCTGTTTAACATTGAGTTCTTCCCGGATAATTTCTTCCATTTCCAGGAGCACCCGCTTTTCTTCCTGGTTCCTGGTTACCAGTTCCACAGCCTTCAGCGGCTGCCGGACCTTGATATTGTGCTGAGAACGCAAAGCCCTGCCCATAGACACCGCGTGCTGTACCGCCGCCATCTTGTATTCCAACCGGGAATCCCGCCGTTCCTGCCGCGGTACGGGAAAGCCCGCCAGATGCACCGATTCGGGATCTCCTCCGGCTCGGAGATTTTGCCAAATCGCGTCGGCGGTGAAAGGCATGAAGGGGCTTGCTACGGTGATCAAAGTTTTAAGCGCATCGTAGAGCACCTCATAGGCTTCGAGTTTGTCCGTGTCGTTTTCACCGCGCCAGAAACGCCGGCGGGATCGGCGGATATACCAGTTGTTCAAAAGGCCGATGAACTCGATGATCGGGTCTATTGCCCGGGAGAGGTCGTAGGCGTCCAAAGCGTTCCCTACATTCTCAACCAGCGTTTCCGCAGTGGAGAGGATCCACTTGTCCAGCGGATTTGACGGGTCTTCCGGCACGCCCGCCGGGGTAACCCGGTCGATATTCGCGTAGGTTACGAAGAAACTGTAGGCGTTCCACAGGGGGATAAGAATGCTCTTCATAACCTCTCGAACCGCTTCATCGCTGTACCGGAGATCATCCGCCCGCACAACGGTAGAATGGATCAGGAACAGCCTGAGCGCATCCGCGCCGAAAGTGTTGACCGCCTTCATAGGATCGGTGTAGTTCCGCAGGCTCTTAGACATCTTCTTGCCGTCTGAGGCAAGGACAATGCCGCTGACAATGCAGTTCTTGAAGGCCGGACGCTTGAACAGCGCGGCCCCAAGAATCGTTAAGGTATAAAACCAGCCTCTCGTCTGATCGAGTCCTTCACTGATGAAGTCCGCAGGAAAATGGCTTTCAAAGAATTCTTTGTTTTCAAAGGGATAATGATTCTGACTGTAGGGCATCGCGCCGGACTCAAACCAGCAGTCAAGCACCTCCGGAATCCGCCGCATCAAAGCGCCGCAGGTACAGGGAATGGTAATTTCGTCCACAAAATGTTTGTGCAGGTCCGCCGGTTCCACGCCGGAGCGTTCTTTCAGTTCCGCCCGGCTTCCGATACAGAGGGTTTTGCCGCAATCCGGGCATTTCCATATCGGCAAGGGATTCCCCCAATACCGGTTGCGGCTGATAGCCCAGTCCCTGGCGCCTTCAAGCCACTTCCCGAAACGGCCCTCTTTTATATGCTCCGGCATCCAGTAAACTTGAGCATTCACACTCAGCAGATCCTGTTTAATCTTCTCTATATTGACAAACCAAGACCCCACCGCCCGGTAGATCAGAGGGCTCTTACAGCGCCAGCAATGGGGGTATGCGTGGAAAATCTGATCCCGCTTGACCAATTTTCCCTCGGCTTTGAGGCGTTCCATAATGGGTTTGTCCGCTTCCTTTACGAACAGCCCCTGATAATCGGGAACTTCCCCGGTAAAACGGCATTCCGCGTCAACCGGACAGATAACCGGTACCCCCGTACCTTTCAAGACCCTCTGATCGTCTTCACCAAAACCCGGCGCGGTATGCACAATCCCCGTACCGTCAGCGGTGGTAACAAAATCCCCTGAATAGGTCCTGAACGCATGAGGAGCGTCTTTAAAATAAGGGAACAGCGGCTCATACTCAATCCCGGCCAGGGCCGCGCCTTTCTTGCGCCAGAGAATTTCGCACTCTTCCGGCTTCTTATAGTATGCGGAGAGCCGGGCTTCCGCGAGAATATACCGTTCTTGACCGTCTTGTACCAGTACGTACTCAATATCCGGTCCGAAAGTCAGGGCAAGATTTGAAGGCAATGTCCACGGCGTAGTGGTCCAGGCCAAAATATAGGTCGAATCCTCTCCTTTCACTTTGAAACGTACTGTGATCGCCGGGTCATGGACGTTTTCATACCCTCCCTGATTCACCTCATGATTGGAAAGCACCGTAGCGCACCGGGGACAATAAGGCAGGATGTAATGCCCCTCATAGAGCAGTTCCCTCTCCCAGAGGGACTTCATCACCCACCAGATGGATTCCATGTAGTCTCTATCCATAGTCTTGTAATCATGGTCGAAATCCACCCACCGCCCCAGGCGGCTAATCACCTCCCGCCATTCTTTCACATACCGAAGCACCGAAGACCGGCAGGCTTCATTAAACCGTGCGATTCCATAGCGTTCTATATCGGTTTTAGAATTGAGACCAAGTTCTTTTTCAATAAGATGCTCCACCGGCAGCCCGTGGCAGTCCCATCCGAACCGGCGTTCCACCTTCTTACCCTTCATTGCCATATACCGGGGAATAATGTCCTTTATCGTACTCGGAACAAAATGTCCAAAGTGGGGCAGCCCTGTTGCAAAAGGAGGGCCGTCATAGAACACAAACTCCTCCGCGCCCTCCCGCTGCCGTACCGATTTCTCAAAAATATAGTTTTTTCCCCAGAAAGCCAAAACTTCTTCTTCCAATGCGGGAAAACTTACCTTAGGGTCAACGCTCGTATACACTCGCAATTCCTCCGACAGATTAATACGGCTTTAGCATACCATAGTGCGGCGGTATGTTCTAGTATGGCCGGTCCGCAGGGTGTCTGCGTGTACTTATGAAGAGCGGAAAGCGTCCGCGCTATCCCCGCAGGCTGTGCGGGGAAGCGGCTCTTGGCCGCTTACTTTTAAACCGATAGATTGACAGGAATAACCAAAACCCTATAATGATATGAAGGGGCAATACTACATGAGTAAAGGATATGTTTTTCTGATTCCGGTGATGAGCGTACTGTGGTCCGCCTGTGCTTCGAGCCCGAAAGAATCCGCGCCGCGCGCGGGTTCCGGAGGGCCTTCCCCCTCGGTTTCCCCTAATGCCGCCGCCCAAAAACCGTCGTCCGCGGAAACTCCGGGGGAAAAAGGCTATGAAGCGGCATATACCTACAGGACAAACCTGCCGGACAGGCTGATACAAAAGCTGCCCCCCAGTATCGAAGCATATCGTTCAAGCGATTCTGAGGAATATATCCGGCAGATTGCCGCGTATATAACGGCCCACGCAGCCGGTGATTTTGACCGGGTCAAGAAAGCCCATGATTGGCTTGCTTTGAACATAGCGTACCTTGGGCCGGACTCTCAGGCCCCCAATCAGTCCCCGGAGGGGGTTATTGCAGGCGGACGCGCGGCAGGCCGGGGGTATGCGGCGGTATTCAAAGCCTTGTGTGATGCCATGAGTATACCCTGCGTTGTTATTCATGGATACGCTAGAGCGGCAGGAAGCCTTCTTTTTGATGATGAAAACCCGTCAATTCCTAATCACGCCTGGAATAAGGTACGGATACATGGGGATTGGTATATGGTAGATACCGCCAGGGATGCGGGCGCCTTTGACGGCAGGAACTATGAGGCGTCCTATAGCACAGACTATCTGTTTTTGAAACCTGAACATAGCGTCTTTACGCATTTTCCCGCCAATCCTGAAGACCAGTTGCTCCCCGGTCCGGTATCGGCGTCCGCCTATGTATCCCTTGCTCCTTTGAACGCCCGGTTCTTCGACACCATTACCGCCATAAGCCCGGAGGTGCGGAGAATAAACCGGGTTGCGGGAACCCTGGAGTTGTTGCTTACACCTAAAGGAGGCTCGGAGGTGCGCGTTTCCATGTACGATGAAAAAACCATGAACGAATATACCAATGTTGCCTTTGTGCAGAAAGAGGGACTTGCGTATAAGGCGTACATGTCCTTCCCCAATCCGGGAAATTACCGGGTACAGGTCTCTTCACGGAAGCGGGGTGAGAAAACCTATACGTTTTGCGGAGCCTTCGGGGTAATCGCCGCTGCCGGGAGCGCCGTCAGATACCCGGCCCAATATGGAGATTTTACCCAAGAGATAACCCTTATGAGCCCCCTTGAAATGCCCCTACAGAAAAACAAATCCTACCGGTTCAGAATCAAAAGTAATACGGACTATGTCGCCCTGGTAATGGATAACCGGTTTATGCAGTTGAATCCCGATCAGCAGGGTGTCTTTACCCTGGATACCACAATCCCCTCTACGGTTAAAGAAGTTACTGTAGTTGTCGGGGATGCCCGTTCCAGAGAGTATCCCGCTATTTTAAAGTATGAAGTATGGTAATTATCGTACACCAGTCGGACCGATATACCCTGCCCCAATAATCGATTTGATAAATCTTCTATCATAATAGATGCATTAACCGGACGCAGGTATAAAAAAGTTACCTATACATACGCCGGGTGTAAGAAATGGGGTAAACATTGGCAATATACGCCTGAAAAATTAACTGAACTTGACAATAAAGCCGGATTATAACAGGGTAGAAGACGCATTAATTAAGGCCGGTGCGGAAGACATCTTCTGGGTGTCCCTCATCCGCGGCGGCACTATTAACTACGACAATTCCAAAAATTATGCTTGCTAAATAGGACTGTTTAAAAAGAATACGGCGAGCAAGATTAATCTGAAAAGATATGAATATACCGGCTGCCCAAACTTACGGCATTGAGCGTGAGATGCAGGTCTTTTATGAAAACGCTCCTTCGCTCAAAACGCCAGAGGCGGGATTGCTCTCCAAGTCCGCCCCCTAGACCGTATTTTCTCAACAGACCTTACCGCCCCATGCTGCTAATTCCGCTTTATCCGGGCGTCCGCAGCGACAAAAGCGTCCCGGCCGGGATCGTAAATCACCGGATTAAGATCGATTTCGCCGATATCCGGGAGGGCAAGCAGCAAAGCGCTGATCTTTTCCAGCAGATCCGCCAGGGCGTTTTT
>JAITHW010000046.1 GCA_031279815.1 Treponema sp.
CTGGATCCCGGTAAGTGGATGACCGCGCCCTTCAAAGATACCGATGAGGGCTTTTTGCAGGGCCGGGCCATTGTCACCAGTGTAGGCGTTTTCACATATCGGAACGCTGACGGGACTACCAGTCGGGAACTGCGGCTGCCGGAGGAAGTGTTCAACAAGGACAGCCTGGCTTCCATGAAGGGAAAGCCGGTTGCCAATGACCACCCCAAGGAACGGATAACCGCTGAGAACGCCAAAGTCTACCAGGTGGGAAGCCTGGGAAGCAATCCGTCGGATTGGGTGGACAGTTACGCGGCCCTGCACGGAGAGGCCATACCGGAGCGCGGGATGAGTGGATCCGATGGGTTTCACCTCTCCATCGACATGACGATCACGGACAAGGACGCTATTGCGGACGTGAAGGCCGGGAAAACGGCTCTCTCCATGGGTTACACCTGTGATATAGAACCGGCTCAACCCGGGGCGACTTGGTGCGGTATGTCTTATGACGGCATTCAGCGGAAAATTCGGTACAACCACTGCGCGATAGTGGACGTAGCCAGGGCCGGTGATGCCGCGAGGATTCGTATGGATAGCGCAGACGCTATCCAGATATTAAACACGGGCGTGAGCCCGAAGCCTAATCAGGAGGGCAATTCGATGAAGAAGTACAGAATGGATAATGGCATCGAGTACGAAGGCGACGAGGGCCTCATTCAGGCATACCTCGATGCCAAGTCTCGCGCCGACTCCGCTGAAACCAAGCTGGCAGGCGCAGAAAAGACCGGCAAGGACGCCCTTTCCAAAATGGAAGGGGAACGGGACAGCCACAAGGACCGCGCTGACAAGCTCGAAGCCGAAGTGAAGGAATTCAAGGCAAACGCCCTTGATTCCAAACGGCTTGACGAAGCGGTCAAGGCCCGGGTGGAACTCATGGACGCCGCGATTCGCGCCGGCGTAGAGGTCAAGGACGGGGTTTCCGATGCCGAGCTGCGGAAATCCATAATCGCCAAGGTTTACCCCGAAGCGAAAATGGACGGGCGGGACGACGCCTATATTCAGGGCCGGTTTGACTCCGCTCTGGAAGAGCTTCGGAAAGACGCCGATGACACCAGCCGGCCGGTTATCAGTGACAGCGTTCCTGCCGGAGACCGGAACGACTCTACAGCCGCTTATAAGCGGATGATCGAGTTCCAGAAGGCCCAGAGCCGGGGCCAGAAGGCGGAGGGTTAATTCATGGATAAATTGTACGGAGATTTGGGAAAGGCCATTGCCGGCCAAAAGTTCGGACTCCATGACGAGACCGAAACCCTTGTAGCCGGGGAGAATATCTACCCCGGCGATCCCGTGTTCCAGAATGTGGGAGATGAAGAAGTGGGATACGGCGCCCATATCAGCGGCGTAACCCTGACAGCATCCGCGGCATTGGTTGCCGGTAACAATGTGGCCCTTACGATCAACGGCGTATCCCTGGAAGTGGCTTTCTCGGAAAGTTCACCGGAGACTTTCAGAAAAATCGTGGACGCGATCAATCTCAGCGAAGACCTGCGGGGAATCGGTATTACCGCCTTTCAGGTTGAAGGGAACCCGCTGAAATTTTCTCTCAGCGGTCCCGGTGTCACCATCACCGGAACGGCTACCGTGACCGGGGGCGCTTCCCAGGCAACGTTCTCCTCAGCCACCTACACCGCGGCCAGGTTCCGCGGCGTAGCCCGGCACATGGAGCTTTCCTATCGGGAAGGGACCGGGTTCTACCCCGCCGGCGTCGCGGTCAACGTGTTGACCCAGGGCCAGATTACCGTGCCGGTTGCGGATGCGGCGAACCCCGATAACCTGAAACCTGCGTATGTGATTTTGACCGGCGCCAATGCCGGTAAGTTCACCGATGAATCTTCCGGGAATTACGACTGCGGTTGTTACTTCCGCAGCGCCCGGATCGAAGGCAATCTTGCCCTGATTGAAGTCAGAGGTTTGAAATAATCCCCGGGTATAAGCCCTATTCAAGGAGTATAAAATGCTTAATCTAAATCAGAGCAGAGACCCTACGCGGCTTGATCGCGGGGAATCCGCTTTTTTTGCCAGAGAGGCCGAGCACATTAAGGCTCGCACCTACGATATCAAGCTCCGGGAACTCAAGGCGTTCAGCCTTATCCCGGTTTCGCATGAAGCCGGACCCGGAGTAAATGAGATCACTTTCCGCCGGTATAACGGAGTAGGCTTCGCAAAGATCATCGGTGACTATGCCAAGGACTTCCCACGGGTGGACGTGTACGGCGTCGAGGACTCGGTGAAGGTAAAATCGATTGGCGACAGCTACGGGTATAACATCAAAGAAATCCGTATGTCTAACAGGACCGGAAAGGGCCTGGACAGCCGCAGGGCTGCTACCGCTCGCCGTGCCCATGACGAAATGGCGAACAAGCTGGCGCTGATCAGCAATCCCGCAATGGGAACCCGCGGCCTGATCGACTATCCAGGCATCACCGAAACTACGATACCTGCCGACGGAAGCAGCGGGTCTACCTCTTGGGCGAACAAGACCGAGGATCAAATCCTCCGTGACATCGACATCCTGTTTGACGCGGTGATTATCTCCACGTTCAACCGGGAGGTCCCCGATACCCTGCTGCTGCCCCTGGAGAACTACCGGGTCCTCGGAAACCGCAGAATTCAGAATACCGAAACGACCCTGATGAAGTACATCATGGAGAACAAGCCGTGGATCAAGAAAATAGACTGGCTCTATGAGCTCTCCGGTGCAGGCGCCGGTAAGACCAATCGGGCAATGGTTGGTATGTTCGATGAAGAGCATATCACCTTTGAAATCCCTCAGCCGTTTGAGCAGTTTGACGCTCGGCAGGACGGCATGGAATACACCATTCCCTGCCATTCCGAGTGTGCCGGTTGCATCGTGTATTACCCGATGGCCTTTGCCCTTGCGGACGGTGTTTAAGCCGAACCAAGCCCCCTCCGTATGGAGGGGGAAATCTTTTTGAAGGATGGATTCAAAATGCTGATTAGCTACAAACCCAAGCAGGATCACGTTAAAATAATCCCGCTTATTCCGGTCTCTCCCGAAGCTAAAAAAGTGAAGCTCACCAGAAACCAGATTCAGTTGCTCCCCGGAACCAACGAGATCAGCGATGACGAATGGCTGGTTATCAAGGACCACATCACGATGGACCTGGCGAACAAGATCATCGCCCCGATTGAAAAGACGGTGACGCCCTCCAAACGGGCGCCGTCCGGCAAGGCGAAGAGCTTGAAGGAAATGCCGGCAATCGAAGCCGTGGCGCTCGTTGACAGTTGCACGAATCCTGAAACCCTGACCAAGTGGTACAACGAGGAAACCAGGGAGGACGTGCGGCTCCATATCGTCAACCAGATGAAGGAAGTGAAAATGGAAATACCGAAACTCACCACTTCCACAGAGAACGATGAAGACGAGAGCGACACCGATGCCGGAGAACAGGCTTCCCCACTGGACAAGATGACCAAGGAGCAGCTCATTTCCTACGCGGCGGAGAAGAAGATCACCGTGCCCCCCACCGGCACCGCCGGGGAAATCCTGGCCGTTATCAAGAAGGCCGAGGAGAAAAAGTAACCCATGTCATTAAGCCCCGAGAGAATAATCGAAACCGTTTGCCCGGAGCTTTCCGGCAGTCCATCCCTACCGGTATATCTGGAGATGGCGGCGGCGGTTACCTCACGGGGCTTTTTGACGGCTCCCGTAACAGTGAGGTATAGCGCATGAGGACACCTCAACAAATCATAGCCGATATGTGTCCCACGTTTTATAACAGCTCTTTGTTTAACGGTTTTTTGCAAGATGCTATCGAATCTGAAAACAGAAAATTTTGGGGTTGTTTATACAACAAGGCGGTTGCATATAAGGCTTGGCATTTGTTTGAGATGTCTGGCGCGGGAAAGTCAGACACAGCAGCCTCAATATCTGAAATTAGCGGAGGCCGCCAAGTAGCAAGTATGAGCGAAGGCGGTATATCCATAAGTTTTGATAGTGCGGCACCTGGAGGTACTATGAGCGACTCAAACTTGAATAGTACAGTGCCTGGCCATTTATATCTTAGTTTGATTAAATCGCGCCCCACAATGGGCGTAAACACAGCCGGCACACGGCTGCGAGGAGGATTTTGTTGAAATACACGACCAAGGTAAAACAGGCGCAGCTTGTTGGAACCATTCGTATTGATCCCAAGGGCGGCGATTTAACCGACGCTCAGGTGAAGCAGATCAAAGCCGACCCCTGGGGGAAGGAGCTGATCCGGAAAGGCGTTCTCAGTATTGAGGGTGTGAAACCCGAAGACATCAAGGACGAGCCCAAGAAAGGGGCCAGAACGAAACCAGAAGGTATTCCAGACGAGTTCAAGAAGGACGATGCCCATAAATGAGCAACCAGCCGGGTAGCCGGGACACCGATAAGGGACTGGCCGAGATCAGGTTACAGATAGAAGCGTTCAGTCATCTGGGTATCAAAGCCGGTATTGTGGAAGGCTCCGGCAGTCAGGATGGCGTGGCCATCGCGCAATACGCCGCGTGGAACGAGTACGGCGTACCCGGGAAGAAGAAACTGTGGGCTATCCCGCCGCGGCCCTTTATCCGGGGATGGGTGGAGAATAACTCGGAGCAGATAAAGGCTACCCAGGAACGGCTTTTCAAACGGGTATCCGCAGGAAAAATGGACGCTGAAACGGCGATAAAAAGGCTGGGCGAATTCGCCCGGAGCGGGATTAAACGGTATATCAGGGAAGGAAACTTTACGCCTAACGCCGACACTACCATAGAGCGCAAAGGCAGCAGCCAGCCGCTGATAGACACCGGTGCCATGCGAAACAGCGTCAGCTATGAAATAGTACGAGGCGGAAGCAAATGATCCTGTTCAAGATGAATCTTGTAAAGCGGTCATTTGCCCCCGGAACCAGGGAGAAGGGCCGATGGGTAGAGGGGCAGCAAATCGATACCCCGTTTAAGGGAGATGCGCAGCCGACGTCAGGCAAAGTACTTGAACT
>JAITHW010000106.1 GCA_031279815.1 Treponema sp.
TGGAGGTGAATCTTTTGAAAAAGGTGCGTATTGAAATCGCGGTAAACGACGCCTTCGTGAACCCCACGATTGAAGCCATTATCCGGGGCGCCAGAAGCGGCGATATCGGAGACGGGAAGGTCTTCATCGTACCTATTGAAGAGTGCATCCGAATAAGGACCGGAGAAACCGGCTCCGCAGCGATTGGTTAGAAACCGGCCCGCAGGAAATCCAAGATATCCATAGCGTTTGGGGGACAGCCCTTACAGGAAACCGTGAAATCCCCGGTACAATGGCCTACCCCCAAATTTCCCTTTTTCCCCTTGAACCCTTGTCCTATACACACCGGCTCTTTCAAGCGGCTGCGTTCATTCCCCTTCATCCGGGAAAGGGCAAAGACTAAGCCCGCGTAACAGGCGCTGCACGCTTTGTCCTCTCGAATATACCCGGCGATCTCTCGTACTTTGCCTTGGGGCCGGGGAAACACGGCGCCCTGAAAACTGCGGTTAAGCTCCCGGATCCGCGCCTGCTTCAGGTCTCCGCAACCTGCCCCAAGCTGTTCCGCCAGCCCGATATAGGGTATTTCCTCAACCCGATAACCTAAAAGCGCAGCCGCCCAGGCGTCGCAGAGAACAGGATCACAGGCGGCAAAGATACGGTCCGCGGGGACCGGGTTTCCTCCCTCTTCGAAATCCAAGTCTCCGCAGATGCCGTCTACCAGAATAAAATCATTTTTGGCAACAGTGTTCAGGTGCGCTATGGGCTTATCCAGTCCCAGGCTGTGGAAACGCCGTTTTTCCCGATTTGGAATGATCCCTTTGTTGTTTTTAAGCGCGCAGGTCAAAAGGGTCTGGCAGTGGCCTTTTAAAACCGGAAGGTTGATCATAAAGCCCACCCCACAGGCGCTGTCACAGATTTCAATCTTCATCCCGCGGCAGTCATAGGCCCGGGCATGATCTTTCTGAAGATTAATAAGTTCCACTCCGGTTTCCTTACTCAGCCTTTTATAGCCGCATACGCGGAACGCTTCATCCGTATCATCCCCCACCCAAGATCCCTCTAGGATCGCCAGATTATGAAAGCCCTGCTGTTGTAAGTATGAGATGAGGCCTTGGGCTATTTCCGGATGCGTAGTGGCCCCGCGGTCCGCAGTACGGGAAACCGCCAAATTCGGCTTGAGCCCCACCCGTTTGTTCCTGTCTCCGATATGATCCGCCAAAAGAGCTTCCTCGGCGATACGTCCGGACATGGCCGCAGGATCATCCCCGTAGATCACTAAAATTTCATTTTTTTCCATCGTATCGCATTACTCCTCTATTTTCTCCTCAGAGGGTTCCGGTAAATCATCTACCATAACCGTAACTTCCAATACCCGATGGCGGTGAATTTTGGAAGGGATAATCAGAAGACGCTTAAACCGGAAGTGATCCCCTTCCTTAGGAACCCCTCCGGAATTTTCAATCACCCAATTACTCACCGTAGTATGCCGGCGATAGCCGGTTTTGATATCCCCTTCATCTATCGAAAAATAGCCGAACAGCTCATCAAGACCGGTGTTGCCCAGCACGGTATAGGTCTTCGGATCTATCCGGACGATATGTTCCACCACCTCATCATGCTCATCCCAAATTTCCCCCACCAGTTCTTCAAGAATATCTTCTATGGTGATAATCCCCATAGTCCCGCCGAATTCATCCACCAAAACCGCCAGATGGGATTTTTTGGCCTGAAGCGTTTTGAGCAGCTTGGAAATTTTTATGGACTTGGTGATAAACACCACGGGCTTTATAATGCTTTCCAGAGGCCGCTTCCGGCCCATCACCTCATGGTGAAAGTCCTTCAGCAGAATAAGCCCTACAATATTATCAATCGAGTCTTTATACACCGGCAGCCTGGAATATCCCGTATCGTGGAAGATTTTATCGATCCGTTTCGTTGAATCCGATAGAGATACCGCCGCTACATCAACCCGGGGGGTATAAATATCCCGGGCGATGCTGTCGTCGAATTCAATGGTTCTGCGGATCATGTCCTCTTCCCCCTTGTTGATGCCCCCTTCCTGACGGACCTCCTCTACAAAGGTGAGGAGTTCCGCCTCGGTAACGCCCCGGTTTCCCTGCACTCTGAAGAGTTTTATGATACACCGCCTCCAAAAAACCAGTAACCGGTTGACCGGCGCGAGGATCACGACTAGGCAATTCAAAAAAGGGGCGAAAGCCATGGCCACCTGCTCCGGAGCTTCTTTGGCAAGTGTTTTAGGGGATATTTCTCCCATTAAAAGTACCAGAACGGTCATCACTAAGGTTGCGATGCTTACCCCGGCGGCGCCGAAAAAGTTCACAAAGAATACGGTAGCCAGCGCGGAAGAGCCGATATTTACGATATTATTTCCGATTAATACCGCGGACAGGAGCTTGTCGTAATTTTCCACGAGTTTCAATGTCAAGGCCGCCCGCTTGTTCCCCTGGGAAGCCATATTTTTTAACTTAATTCGGTTTAATGCGGAAAAAGCCGTCTCACCCGCGGAAAAAAAAGCCGAACAGAGGAGCAGTAAAAAAAGAGCCCCTAAAATGCTTATACTAAAGGAATCCATAAACCTCCTATGCTTTATAATATACAGATTATGGGGAAACAGGTGAAGGCGATAATAGATAACAGAAAATGTGAAGCAAAGACCGGAAACGGGAAAATACGGCTTGAGGAAGGCAGCCCGTTTTTGCGGACAACCGGAAAGCGGGAGGCAGTATCACCAGGAGGATGCGTAACCATTATACCGGATGGGGAGGCGATCTACAAAGTATTAGGAGTACGGGATTGGAAGGAAAGCCCTGAACGGCGTTCTTCAACACTGCGAAGCCGACTTGATTGGATTTCAAAAATCGCGGACCGGGAAGAAGAAGGGCTTCGGCTTGTTTTAAGGCTGCGGCCTTTTAATCTTCCTCAACCGCTGATCCGGGGCGGCTTTGCGGCATCTGTATTTTCCCAGGTGAAGAATCCCAGGTTTGGATTCGGGCTGAATCTGGAACGCAGCGTAACCGTTGCGGTTTCTCCTATTGCCGCGGGTTCCCCGCTTTGCGCATCGTAGGTTTTCCCGCCGGAACCGGGAAGCGTTACCGTTACCTGTTTGTCCGATACCGGGTCGTCATTCCAGATAATCAGGGTATGCTTACCATCATTGCCCTCAAAATAATATGCCCGTATAGAGTCCGGAATCCCTGAACGTTCAGGGAGCAAAGAATAATAGGTTTTGCCGGGTATGTGTTTACTCACGAGACTATATGCATCGGCTCCTTTTTTCTTTTCAAAATCGTCCTTTACCAAACCGAACCAGTCTTCCGAATCTTCGGGATCTTGCCGGTTAGATGGAGGATCAAAAAGATGATACCAAAAGATATGCTTTGCGTTCCCCGCTAGAAGGGGAATTACCGTTTTTATCATCATATCGGGTATATGATCTTCGGGAACCTCGGTGCCGTAACTGCCTTGGGTGGGATACCCAACCTCGGTTATCCATATCTTATCTTCGAATCCGTATTCGGCAACAAGCGCCTTAAAATTATTATACACCGCTTCGGCGCCTAAGTATCCCGGCGTATAAGGATGATAGGCAATGGCGTCTATCTGATCCATAGCGCCGGATTCAAAGATCCCTCGAATCCACGCTTCATTTGCCAGGGTGTTAAAGGCTCCGCCGACAACCACCGCCCCGGGATTTACTTCCCGGATTGCCGCGGCCGCGGCCTTGGTTAAGGCAAAAAATTCTTCTTTGGTACCGGTCCAAAACCTGGGCTGCAAATTCGGTTCATTCCAGATGCACCAGGCGTCAACCCGATCCTTGTAATGGCGGGCCGTTTTTTTTACATATTCGCAAAATAAGGGAATTTCCTTTTTGGAAATGTACTCATGGGATTTACCGTCGGTATGGGGATCATCATCATAGGTTCCGTCATGGATCCAGCCCACATCATAGTCCAAAAGCGCTAAAATCTTTTTACCCCGGGCTTTCCCATTATCCGCGTAGGTTTTATACGCGTCGAGATTCCAGGCGTCTTTCCCCGGCTGGATACCGCTCCAACTGAAGTCTTTGAGGATCCAAACTACGCCCAGTTCATCAAGCAGGTCATATTCATCCTGTACCCGGTCAAACCGTGAACCCGCGTGCACCATGCCCATCAAATCCGCGGGAACCAATATACCGGCCAGGCCTGTCCCCTGAGCGGCATCCGGCGTTTCCGGGGGACAGGCATTAAGCAGCAACAGTGCCGCCAGGCAAAGGGGCGCAAGCAAATTTCCCATAATCAAAGCGGTTTACTCAGCTTTGTTGAAAGTACCGCCGAAGAAACCCTGAACCGTCTGATTTTCGGATGAAAAGGTAAATTGATTTTCATTTAAGTGCTTAATTGTTACCGGAGCGCCATTAAAATTCGCCAGCATAAGATTAATCTGCTCATTAGCTGAAACCATATCCTGCATAAGGAACTCACCGGTCTTCTCTGCGGGGGCCAGCCTGCCGGTAACTGTTGTATCCATGTTCAGTTTTCGGGTTAAATCGCAGAAAAACAACCCGTGTCCGGCGATCACAAAACGTATTGTCCCATCGGCGCTTTCCCATTCGGGTCCCGCTATAACCCCGGCGCCGGTCGAAGCTCCATCCTTCTCATCACCATCCTTACAGATAATCCGGGTAAATATGGCGTTAATTTGATCGTTCATATTCGCGGCGGCAAGATCTATCAACTTCGTCCAATCCTGACTCCGGGTTGAATCATTTAAAGTAAGACCGGCTTTAACCTTAATATCCGCCGCGCTGGATACCACTTGGGGACAGATAGTTACCGAAAAATTTTTCGCTTCCCCGGACCAGGGTTCCCCGTGTTTATCAGGATCGGGATCTTTCTCCGCTCCCGGGGGAGGGGCGTAGAGGTCTACAGTTACGGAGGCTTTTCCATCCTTAAAATCCGCCGCACTAAGCGCCTTGGTCCCTTGGGCCTTGTGAGGATCCTTATCGTTCGTGCTGTCTGAAACGCTCACATAGATTTTATATACGGCCTTTGCGTCCGCGTCGTCAATATATTGCGGAATACCGGCAATCGTAATAGAACCGGCCGAGTCCGGATTGGAAGGCGAATCCGGGCAGCCGGCAAGGATAAACGCCAAAAGCGGGGCGGCAAACAATTTTTTTTGCATCATATTCTCCTTAATTTGAGGCAGTGTCTTAAAAATAAATATATACCCTATTAAAGAATATGTCCATAGAATAATTGACTTTTTGTTGAAATTTGTTTATTTTTTAGACAGATTACATTGAAATGTCTAAAGAGAGCTATGTTGAAACACCATTTTTTATTGAAATTAATTACGGCGGTACATTTCGGGGTGATCCTAAGCGGGGCGGCCTGGGCAGCGGATTTTCCCTTGAGTTTAGGCGGGGGCGGACTTCTGGGCTATACCTTTA
>JAITHW010000137.1 GCA_031279815.1 Treponema sp.
TAAAAAAGCGGGCACGCAACCGAACCGGTAACAATCCGTATCCGTATGACAATTAATAATATACCAACCCTCATACCCGCAAGTCAATACCCTCCTCTCCTTTTTTTATTCTTTTTTTCACCCCTCTCTTAAAAAGGTTGCGGATTAATCTCACCTCAAGCGCCTGCCGACCATGCCGCATGGAATCATCCGTCTATGAATCGCGCTTATGATCTATTTTATTACTAAGTTTATATAAATACTTACAAATATACGATATTTCCCCGAATCGCAAGTATACTATAATCTTTAAAAAAGTTTACGAGACTTCCGTGCCATTCTCTCAACCCCTTGCGGAACGACTAGATACCTTCTAACACCTTTTCTGGAAAGGGCTGTTGAAGGGAACCGCCCGGCCAATCTTCTGTTTTGTTAGGGGCCTGCGGTTGCTCACCGGTATCCGTGTAAGCCCAATGGGACCGGGGCCAAACTTCTCAGCCATCCGTGATATGCTGGATTGAGCGCAGATTAAAGCCTTATACGTTTTGGGGTTTCCTCCAAGTGTCCCAGAACCTGGCAGAGGCAAAACCTTCACCGCTTATGCGATTCGTGGAGGCTTGCACTTCCTTTATTCGTTCAATAATAATACGATAAGCAGCACTTAGTATTGATAGAATGCCTGCTGTTATTTTTACTATGATTGGTACTGCGAGGATTGCCGCGGCTATTCCGCCGCCGGTGGAATATAAATTTATGCCTATTACAATAATCACGGGAGCAATCAGCTTTTTAGTATGACCTTTCATAATTCTTACCCGGCCGGACAAGCGCCGTTCATCCGAAAAGACCTCTTCAGTACGGGGTCCCAAGCGGGTGAGTTTTTCTCCGTACCGCAAGGGCATAAACAGCCGCTCCGATAATACTTATACCTATCGCGCCGAACAAACCCAGACGGCAGATTAAAGTTAATCCGGGCGTGTCTTGATTGGACAGTATCAGATACGCCGTATAGGCCGCATAGAAAAGAACGAACAAGACGCCCCACATACGGTTCAGAGTATGACGGGCCGCGAAAACAGGCAAACAGAGCAGAATAACGCCGATCATTACGGGAATATCCGTGAACAGCATATTAGGCGCAACCGTCATAGGCTCCGGCGAGACAAGACCCGAAAGGCCGAGAACCGCAAGGAGGTTGAAGATATTGCTTCCGATAGCGTTCCCCACCGCAATATCCCGCTCCCCGCGTATAGCCGCGACAACGCTGGTCGCAAGTTCCGGCATGGACGTGCCTGCGGCCACAATGGTAAGCCCTATGATAAGTTCGCTCACTCCAAGAGCGGTCGCAATATTCACCGCGCCGTGCACCATAATTTTCGACCCCGCAATCAGCAGCGCCAACCCCGCGCAGAACAGGAGGGCCGCGATGCCGGTCCGCAGCGCGGCGTTCTTTCCGGGAACTTTTTCAGCCTTTTCCGGTTTACCGCTTTCGGCCATGCCGCTTCGCCCGTTCTTAATAAGGAAACCAACATACGCAATAATGCCGGTACACAGCGCCAGGGACTCAAGCCTCACAATGGATAAGTCAAGCGCGAACAGAAGCGCCAGTATCGAAACGCCGATAGTTACGGGCGTGTCGAAACGGATAATTTGATTGGCCACCCGCAATGGAATGATGCTCGCAGACAGCCCCAGAACCATCCAAACATTGAAAATATTGCTCCCTACGACATTACCCATCGCAATATCAGCGTTTCCATCCAGGGCGCTTATGGTACTGATTGCCATTTCAGGCGCGCTTGTCCCGAAAGCCACTACCGTAAGCCCGATAACCAGAGGCGAAAGGCCGGCCGTCCGGGCTATCGTTACAGCTCCCCGTATCAGCAAATCGGAACCAAAAATCAAGAGGGCAATGCCCCCAGCAATAAACACCAGTGACAGCAGCATGAATACTCCTTAATTCCGTATTTAAACCTTATCACCTGACGGCAATGCTGGCAATAGCGGATAAGAAAAGCAATCGGAAGATTGCGCGGGATAGAGAAGTAATAACCTGCGCCAGGAGAATTTTTTCTACGCAAAGAAAAAACTATTGTATAAAATCGGCGCTTAGAATATATTTAATATATGGTTTTATTTCTGGAGAAAAAACCGTTGCGCCTCTTACCGGCGATATATCTTGTTTTCGCGATCCTGGGAACCGGTACCTTTGCGATGACGGATACTTTCCGGTTTGACCTATGCGATGAATATGCGCCGGTTACAGACGAGTTTTTCACCTCCCAAGACCATAGGATCGATTGGCTGATTGAAAACACCGCCTTAATCGGCAGGGCTAAAGGCCATTCGCCTTCGCCCTTAGGCAATGGGACATTGCGTATCTTCATGCCTTTGGGAATACAATACCCCGGGCCGGCAAAAGTTCAATTATCAGTACAAACAATTAAAAAGATACCATATCTCACGGTTAAAAACACCATTCTTTTAAAACTCCGAATCTGATACCTGTCTTTTCCCCGTTTTCTTTTCTTAATCCTTAATCTTTTCTTTACTTGTCAACACGCTGGTCGTGTGTACAAGAGGGGAGTATCATCATGGAACGATTCTGGAAAATCTTCTGGAAAGTATTCGGATCCGCGGTACTTGCGATGCTTATCATAGGTATTGGTTCGGGAATTATCGGCCACTCTTTCGGCCTTGCATACGCCGTAATACAGTATACCATTGCCGCCGCGCTGGGGATATGCGGGATTATCGGGTATGTGGCCGTACCCATCGAAATGTATTTTGAAGATAGAAACAAAAGGAGGAACCTCTCATGTCATTAAGCGATATTTTCGCCATACAGTCGATAAAGTTAAATCTTGAAAGCGCCACAAAAGAGGATGCGTTCATGGAGCTTATCGAGGCAATAGCGGCGGTTCATCCTGAATTTAACCGGGATGAAATGTTTACGGCGGTCAATGAGCGGGAACATAAAATGACGACCGGTATCGGTTCCGGAGCCGCGGTACCTCACGGGTATTATAGGGGAACCGGCGATATGGCCGGAGCCATAGGCATATCCCAAACCGGCATTGACTATGACGCTCCGGATCATAAACCGGTTCACCTAGTGTTTCTGCTTTTAATGAGTCAATCGGCCCAGGAAGATCACCTGCACATATTGAATCGAATCTTCAGGCTGCTTACGTCTGAAGCAGGATCGCTTATAAGAGCCGCGAAAACCACCTGGGAAGTACAGGATATTTTGTCCCGTTTCCACTAGGACAAAACAGGTGCGTTAAAAGATAAAAGGAATAGCTTATGACCATACTCGAAATGCTGGAACAAAGCGCCATTGTAACCGTGCTTGGTATGACGGTTGTTTTCGTTTTCCTATGGATTATGATCCTCTGTATCAATGCGGCGGGCAAACTGATTCACCGCGTGGGCTTGGACGAAGACATACGACAGAAGCCGAAACAGGAAACGCCGAAAAGCTCAAGCGAAGCAATACCCCTGGTACCGCCTGAAATTGCCGCGGCGGTTATGGAATACCGGAAAAAGGAATGAGCGGCTTATGCGCAGAGTCTACATAATCTATTGGGCGCTGTTAATAGGCGTAACCATCGCTTTGTTCCTTATTTATAAAGGTATTTCTTAAATGAGGCGTTGAGAGGGTTGAACATACAAACCCAGCCGGTTTCTCACCCGGCGGTCGGCATGAGATAGCGGGTTATGCGTCCCTTGTCAACCGCCAACCCTCTCTGTTCCGCGCTTCATCCGATGGTCCGGCCTTCTTAACAATAGATTTAATACCTGTCTCTGAAGAAAAGCCGTGAACAAAATTAACTTCTACCTTTTGCCCTCTGGTTAATCCCTTAATAGTAAAACAAAGGCGTTCCCATTACTGGTCGCCGCTGTTGTCACAGCCTGTTATGAGAAGACCGAATGTCAGCAGGACGCCGGATATTCCCAACAAAAACCGCTTGTTCTTCATTAATTGATACGGCGAAGGATTTTATTATTTCCATTCGCTGTTTGAATCCCCGCCCCTACGGGCAGGGTCTTTTCTATAAAAACGCCGGACCCTCCATTACGCAAACCGAAGCGTCCCGGCGGTTTTTCCGTTTACCCTTTCTTTTTTCCAATAGGCACCGGAGGCTGTCCACGGATTACGCGGATTTTCACGGATTAATAATAGATTTTTTCTTGCCCGGGGTACTGAAACCCCTCCCTGTTAATCTGTGGAATTTTTATATCAATACAACTTTTTCCCCTCCCTTTCCCTTCCTACGGCACAATCGCCGAGTAGATTTCCCCCCAAGGGCCCTTTTCGCCTACGGTATTTTCCCAGCGCAGGCAGAAATACACGGTTTTTCCCCGCTCATGTCCCTGAAAGTTCAGGGTAAAAGGCGAGGCCGTGTCGAACTCCGAATGGATCAAGGCTTCCGGGCCGTTTACGGGGTATCGCTTATCATCCACCGTAGCTCTGCGCCGTGGATGCCATGGGGTTTCGCCTTGCTTTTCCCGCCGTTGTCCCGATAGTGAATGATGAGCCGCCGGATGGTCGAAGAGTCGATTTCCGCTTCCGGGTAGGTCGCCGGAGTTTTAGACTGAGACGCAGGCTTATGGTCCGGGATGCCCATGCTCCTGCGGTCGCCGTCGGATACCGCGGGATTGTAGAGATAGCCCTTGATGAAAGCCCGGATTTCGTGTTCATAAAGGGATCGGGCGTCGTTTTTCGCGGCGGTGTCGAGGCATCCGTGATTCGGCTGTTCGGCTTCGGCGCAAGCGGCATCAAAGACCGTTTGTTTCGACTTCAGCGCCGCGACCGCTTTATGAACGTTTTTTGCCATTCATAAAAACCGCTATCGGATTTTGGTATGGTAGGCATGGTTACTCCTTATGAGATGAGATGAAAGATATGCCGGTTTCAAGACCGGGCGCCTCAGCCTCAAGCCTGAAGGTCTCAGACACGAGACCGAGCACCTCAGCCTTGAGGCTGAAGGTTCCAGGGTGAAACCGCCGTAGAAATATCCGCTTAGAAAAAAGAAAAGTGGAAAAGAAGTAGAATATAGTATAATACTATATGGGGAGTAAGCCGGGCAATCGGAACAAGCCCCAAGCCCTAGAAAAACCTTTAGGTAGAGGGCAGCTGACAATCCCGCGTAATGCCTAAAAAGAAAACCTAGCCCAAAGTACACTGGTTGCTGGGAGGCAGCCAAGTGAAACACAAAGGACTAGGCATGAGTACAAGAAAAGACCTTTTTAGGACTTCCTGTCAAGAGTACCGGAAGGCGGG
>JAITHW010000242.1 GCA_031279815.1 Treponema sp.
GGCGGCCGTCTATAGCGGGTCTGATTCCAATCTTCGGCGCCGCTCCCCGGAACCGGTTTGCCGGGGGATTCATCTTGAGACTGCCAATATCAGCCATACATTCCTCCAAATTTCGTTGGGATCTATATAGATTTTATATAGAAAATTATAAATGATTTTGAAGATTTTCACAATCCAAGCAAACCTTACCCTCTTTATTTAATGAGGAATAACCCCTTTCTTGAGCAGGATATTGCCGTATTTGACGGTCTCGCCGGTCATTACCACTGCGTAAGCCTTTTTGGTCCGTTCATAGAACGCGAACCGCTCTATCCGCTCGGTCCCGGGAGTTCCCGGCCAGCGCCGATCAATTACCGAACGATAGGATGTTTCCACTTGAGGATCCAGCGTATCCCCGGGTATGGCCTGCATCATGACCACCGGATGGGGAACCGCGTAGTCCAGATTGATCAGCGCGAGAATGCCTTCCAAAAGAGCGGGAATCTTAATTCCGTCGGCTCGGATAACTCTGGAGTTGCAAGAGTCCCCCGGGAAAAAAGCATCCCCCAACACCAATTCATCCCCGTGCCCCATACGGAACAGAGCGTCCAAAAGTTCGGGGCTTATCACCGGATTAATACCAATAAGCATAAAAATCTCCCTAATTTATGTATTTTAAAAATGAGATGATAGGGGCAATTTGTCAAAGAAAAAAATAAAAAATAGTAAAGTTTTTTCCAAGGCATGCCGAAAAGATATATAATTAAGTATCTTTAATAGGAAAGCGCAAGTTATGCTCTTCCCGGTACGATAACCAATACTTATATATTCGGTTTATGAGTAAAATACTTAAGTAAAGCTAAACTAGGGCATGGATGCCTTAGAATAATATCAAGGAGGATGACATGATCATCAACCACAACCTGAGCGCCCAGTACGCGAATAGGTCTCTTGGAATTACCCAAAGCAGCGTCACCAAAAATATGGAGAAACTTACCTCTGGGCTTCGCATTAACCGCGCCGGGGATGATGCTTCCGGTCTTGCGGTGTCCGAAAAATTCCGGAGCCAGATTCGGGGCTTGAATCAGGCTTCTGCTAATGCCGCCAATGGCATTTCTTTTATCCAGACTACCGAAGGTTATCTACAGGAAACCCAGGATATCCTTCATCGTGTCCGGGAACTGGCCGTCCAGTCCGCCAACGGTATCTATACCGAAGAAGATCGTATGCAGATCCAGGTCGAAGTTTCCCAGTTGGTGGATGAAGTCGATCGTATTGCCAGCCATGCTCAGTTCAACGGCTTGAACATGCTGACCGGTCGCTATGCCCGTCAAGATGGGGACAACACGGTTACCGCTTCCATGTGGCTCCATGTGGGCGCCAACATTGATCAGCGCAAGCAGGTCTACATCGGTACCATGACCGCCTCCTCTCTTCTGGTGCGCAGCGCTGAAGATCAATCTATTATCAAACTTGATACTATGGATGATGCCAACCGTGCTATCGGAACCCTCGATGAGGCGTTGAAGAAGGTCAGCAAACAGAGGGCGGATCTTGGAGCCTATCAGAACCGGCTCGAACACACCATTGCCGGTCTTGACATCGGCGCTGAGAACTTCCAGGCATCGGAATCACGGATTCGGGATACTGATATGGCGAAACAGATGGTTAGCTATACCCGGGATCAGATTCTCAGCCAGGCGGGAACGGCTATGCTTGCCCAGGCGAATCAGCGGACCCAGTCGGCATTACAGCTTCTCCAGTAGTAAGCGGGTTTATTACAAACCGGATCGTCAAAAGGGATTCATGGAGCTTAAAACTCCATGAATCTTATTTTTATCAGGATTGTTATCTAATTAAAAAATATGAAATAAAAAGAGATAAAAGGCTTGCATTATTATTTATAATAGGTTATTTTATAGTATGTTCTAGGTAATTTATAAAAAATATTTTTTGGAGGTGATAGATTTTTGACAAACCCTTCTTTGGTGTAGGATGCTGAATATGCACAACAGCATGGATCTCTTATCAAATGTATGCTGTTTGATGAGCGATTCGTTCTGTATTGATAGAAAGTCCGGAAAGGTGGCGCGAACATAGTTTCGGAAGTTCTAAAGGTGCGGTTCGGCCTCAGCTAGGGATAGCTAAGAGGTTATTAACCAAGGGAGGGTTATAATGATAATTAACCATAATATGAGTGCCCTGTATGCTAATCGTACTTTGGGTGTAACCCAGGATAATGTGGCGCAGGATATTGCGAAACTTAGTTCTGGTCAGAGGATTAACAAAGCGGGAGATGATGCTTCCGGTCTTGCGGTGTCCGAGAAATTGCGGGCGCAGGTTCGAGGGCTGAATCAGGCCGAGCGTAATATTCAGAACGGTGTATCGTTTATTCAGACTACCGAAGGTTATCTTCAGGAAACCCAGGATATTCTGCACCGTTTGCGGGAACTGTCGGTACAGTCCGCCAACGGTATTTATACCGATGAGGATCGCCTCCAGATTCAGGTTGAGGTTTCCCAGTTGGTGGATGAGATTAACCGGGTTGCAAGTCACGCTCAGTTCAATGGGATGAATCTTATGACCGGCGCTTATGCCCAGGAAGGTCCCAAAGTTATGCGGTTCCATGTGGGAGCCAACATAGACCAGAATAAGCAGGTCTTTATCGGTACCATGACCGCAACGGCGCTCATTCAGGGACAGGGAGATCCCGGTGTGCTTGATCTGACCACTATGGATTCCGCTAATGCGGCAATCGGTACGCTGGATCAGGCTTTACAGAGGGTCTCTAAACAGAGGGCTGATTTAGGAGGATACCAGAACCGGTTTGAAGAGGCCGCCAAGGGTGTTGCTATTGCAGCGGAAAACCTCCAGGCTTCCGAGTCCCGGATCCGGGATGCCGATATGGCAACTCAAGTGGTGAATTTCACCAAGAATCAGATCCTGTCCCAGGCGGGGAATGCGATGTTGGCTCAGGCTAATGTTCAGACCCAGTCGGTGTTGCAGCTTTTGGGCTAAATTAGGATGGTAAAATCCTAGCGTTGTTTATGTGGATCAAGAGGCATCTGGACGTCGCCTTTTGAAACATGGACGGGGAAAATCGCGCCCTTCCCCGTCTTTTTTTTATTATAATTATAGAGAGGTCTACTTATGGGTATGCAGATGGGACTTGGGGGAAATGCCGGTGGTCTGGTGCAGAATAAGGGATCGAGCCGGCGCCTTCAGAGTCGGCCCGCAGGGCGAAAGGCCGTTATAATCGAAAAAAATGAAAGGACCTTGCCGGGAAACAGAGAATTGTTGCATAAACAGCCGGTCAATGTCCAGAAGTCTGCAAAGGATCTTGAACAGGTTGGTCTTGCCTTCAATAAAAAACTTAAATTAAAAGCGGATCGACAATCCCATGAAGTTACGGTTAAAGTAATCGATCCTGAAACCGATAAAGTTATAAAGGAGTTGCCTTCTATAGAACTACAGCGGGATCGGATTGGGGAAACTATAGGTATCCTATTTGATGAACAGGTTTAGATTCGAGGGGCAAAAAACAAGGGAATATGTCCGATATTTATGTACCAGGTTTAAAGAGTAGGTTTGATACTAATAAGCTCGTTGATGACCTTATGAAGGTTGAACGTATTCCCAAAGAGCGTTCTGAAAAAAATATAGAAAATTTACAAGCGCAAAAGACTTATTGGCAGGAGCTGGGGCGTCGTATTACAGCCCTTCGGGATAGCGCCAGATTTCTTTATTCTTTTCAGAATCCTTTCAATGATAGAGTGGTGAATTCATCGGATCCTTCGGTTATTTCCGGCGCCTCTACCAGGGAAGCGATGGAACAGGAATACACCTTTAAGGTTACCCAAGTCGCCCGGGCGGATCGATTTTTGTCGGATCCTTTGGAAGATTCTTTCAAAATTGATGAGGGAACTTATACTTTTTCAGTGGGACAGGACACAATAACCTTTCCCTTTCGAGGCGGGTCGTTGCGGGAATTTACCGAAACCCTGAACCGGCGGGGACGGGATAAGATAGGGGCAAGCCTAATTGCCGTACAACCGGGTAAAAAGTCCCTGCTTATAGAATCTAAAATAACCGGAACAGATAATCGGCTTGTTTTTTTTGATGCCGCCGAAACTTTGGGGGTTCGGACCGGCATCTTGGGGGAAATGACCGATACTCCCGCTCCTACCGCGTCTTTAGCCGCTATACTTCTTAAAGAGGATACGGTTCAAGTAAAAGCCGGAGAGAGTACCGTTATACCCCTTGATATAGGGCCGCTTGCTTCTGAAAATGCGTTCTTACAATTCGAGCTTGCTACAGAGCTGGTTGCCTTAGAAGACAAGCCGGCAACGCCCCCCCGGCAGGGGCAGGAATTGGCGGATGCCGTAAGGTCTGCGGAAGACCGTATGCGCTCTACAGAAGACCGTATAAGGTCTGCGGAAGACCGTATGCGCTCTGCGGAAGACCGTATAAGGTCTGCGGAAGACCGTATGCGCTCTACAGAAGACCGTATAAGGTCTGCGGAAGACCGTATAAGGTCTGCGGAAGACCGTATGCGCTCTACAGAAGACCGCCCGGCTGTAGCTGAGAGCAAAGCGGCGGCCGGTACCGTTACTGAAGAAGAGAGCGAGACCTCTTCCGCAGAGGCCGGCGGCGGTATCGAAGAAGAGGATGACATTTCTTCCGCAGAGATACCCGGTTGGACCCCATTGGAACCCCTTCAACAGGTAGATAATATGGAGGCGTTGTATATAACCTTCTCCGACGGAACGAACCAAGCTCTGCCGCCTATTCAGGATTCTGCGGATTTTTCTTCTTATCAATATCGGATTCTTGATATTGCAGGGGATAAAAGTATTGTTTCTCTAGAAATGGTCAACCAGAATACCCACCGGCATATTTCTATTCGAAACATACAGCTTGTAAATCCCGATACCGTAGATACTGATGTGGCGGCAGGAAATACAGGAGCCCGCAATCCTATTTCCGAGGCCCAGGACGCAATAATCACTATGGAAGGGATCGATATCCGGCGTTCTACCAATATGATTGGCGATCTGGTTCCCGGACTTACGATTACCGTAAAAACTCCATCCGATACGCCGGTTAGAATGGCGGTAGAATCCAACCGGGAAGGGATAAAAGATTCTGTTATAACTCTAGTGGCAAACTATAATCGTCTCATGGCGGATATCAATGTGCTGACCCGTGTTGATGACCGGATCATTCAAGAATTATCCTATCTTTCTGAGGCGGAACAGGAAGAGCTTCGCAAACGAATGGGAGCTTTTGCCGGGGATTCTATTCTGGGGCAATTTAGAAGCGCATTACAAAGAGTCGCCGCTACTCCTTACCCTACTTCTGCCGAGCAGGACCTTGCTATGTTGGCCCAAATAGGGATTAGTACCGATGTACGAGGAAGCGGAGGCAGCGGGTATGATCCAGCCAGGCTTCGGGGATATCTTGAGATAGACGAAAAGGCATTAGATGCGGCGCTGGAAACAAAATTATCCGCTGTTCAGCAGCTTTTTGGTTATGATTCGGATGGAGACTTCATTGTGGATTCAGGAGTTGCCTATACTTTTGAAACCCTTGGCAGGCCCTATACGGAAATCGGCGGTATTATCGCTCTTAAAACCGGAACCATAGATTCCAGGATAAGCCAGGAAAACCGGCATATAGAGACTTTAGATAGACAGCTTGCCGCAAAAGAAGCCGCGCTTAAAAACCAATACAATCAGATGGAAGGAGCTTATAATCGTATGGAACGTATGACAACCTCTCTGGATCAGTTCGGTCAGCAGAATAGCGGCGGCGGCAGAAGGTAGTGGGTTATGGATATATCCATTAATGGGAAACCGGCGGATATTACCTTAGAATCGGAGAAGACCGTAGGGGATCTGTTATCCGGCATTGAGGAATGGCTTCGGGGTTCGGAAAATCGTATCAGCGGTTTGCGGGTAGACGGGCAAACTATTAGCGCCCTTGCTCTGTCAGAAGTCTTTACGCAGGACCTGGAAAATATAAAAAGTATAGATATCACGGTCAGTACTTGGCAGGATATTGCTTTGGAGGCTCTGTTTAACATCCAGGAGGATATGAAAGTATATGAAAACGGTTCTTTTGACGAGCAAAAGCATATCGGAACCGGCTGGGAAGCAAGCGTTACCGCCCGGTTTCTCTCCGAACAAATTCCCGATATCTTTGTATTGGTCCAAAAGACTTTTTTCGGAGAAGGGCTTGCCCCGGGTGATATGGGCAGGCTCATTGATGAGCGAATTAGAGAGCTTATAGACCCGCCGGCAGAACTCAGGAATATAAGCGCCTTGGTTTCAGAAATTGCAGCTCGGCTTGAGGATCTTCCCTTGGATATGCAAACCGGCAAAGACGGCAGGGTGGCGGAAACGGTGCAGCTCTTTTCCCATATTACGGATAAGCTGTTTCGACTTGTCCGTTTCTTGAAATTACAGGGTTGCGCCTTCGATTCTATATCCGTAGATGCCCTTCCGTTGGATAGTTTCATGGATGGATTCTGTGCGGTACTCAAAGAACTCTTAGATGCCTACGAAGCCCAAGATGCGGTTTTGGTAGGAGATTTAGCGGAATACGAACTCTCTCCCCGTTTATTGAAACTATATTCCGCCCTGGTCGAGGGGCGGATGACCTAAATGCTGAAATTAGGTATAATGTAAGCTATGAAAATACTTGAAATCAAAGAAATAGTAAGAAAAGACGTTCCTATTTATTATCGCCGATTTTTTTCAGGCATTGCAAGTATAGAATTTCTGGAAAATAAAATGGAACGGCATATTGATTTCTTCATTGAAACAAAACCTACGGGCCAAAAGGAAATTTTAGTTACCCTTGCCGAGCCGGTTGACTATCCTCTGGTGCCGCTTATCAGGGCGTTAAAAACGGCCATCGATACCCTTGACGACAATGGGGATCTCCCGCTTTAATACCGTCTCCTCTTCTCCGGAAGAGACCATAGCGGCAGGGGAACGGATTGCGCAGATGCTTCAAGGGGGCAGCGTAGTCGCGTTGCGGGGAGGTTTAGGAGCGGGGAAAACCTATCTTACTAAGGGTATTGCCCGAGGGCTTGGGGTGCAGGAAGAGATTACCAGTCCTACTTATATGATTATTTCCGAATATCAGGGAAGGCTGCCCTTTTATCATATCGACGCGTACCGGCTTCAAGGGGATGATGATTTCAGTAATCTTGGGGGAGAAGAACTACTGTACGGAACCGGCGTTTCAGTGATCGAATGGAGCGAACGGCTTCCTCATTCCATACCGAAAGATGCGATAATCGTCGAAATTACGATCCTAGAGCAGGGCCGGCGGCGCATTCAGATAAAGGATACCAGGTGAATATCCTCGCGTTGGATACCGCAACGCCGGTTTGTTCGATCGCCCTGTCTTCTGAAAAAGGAAAATGGTATATTGAGATCGATGCCGGTCAGCGGCATTCGGAACTGTTCATGGAGGCTGCGGATTTGCTTATGAAAATCGGAAGTCTACAGCCCGGCGCTTTAGACCTTGTTGCCTGTATGAAAGGCCCCGGTTCGTTTACCGGCCTCCGTATTGGTTTTGCCGCGGCCAAAGGGCTTTGCCTTTCTTTGGGGATCCCCCTGCTCGCGATTCCCACCCTGGATTGTATGGCCTTCCCAGGCCAATCATGGCCTGGGATCGTGATGCCGGCTATGGATGCCAAGAAACGGTGTTATTTTACCGCATTGTACCGGGGACGGGAGCGGCTTACCGATTATATGGATGCGGAAGTTGGGGATATTGCGAGACTTGCGGCCCGGAAAATAAGCGGTTCCGCACCGGGGAATGATCTCCTGTTACTTACCGGTCCTGATGCGGAACCACTGCAATCAGAGTTACGCGGCCTATTAGAACCTCCTCTGCGGGACAAAATCCGCCTTGATCCTGGCCGAAGAAAAGGCAAAGCTCAGGAATTATTGGAGATGGTAAGTATTGAACTTGGAAAAAGAGGAGGTATAATCCATAACGATGATACGGAAGTCTTTTCCGGCCCTCTGTATTTGCGGAAAAGTGATGCGGAATTACGCCTGCGGCCAGGATAACCGCGGATCAGGCTGACGGTTCGGGCAGTTCGCAGGTTAGTAATCCGCATTGATTGCCTGATTTTTTCCCTTGTAACAACCGCTGTTGTTTGTTTTTTCTTTTACCTTGCTTTATCTTTATTTATTTTCTATAATAAAATAAATAATCTATAGATGATTATGAAAAGGGAGATTCGGAACAATATGAAAGGCATTATCCTTGCCGGCGGGTCCGGTACCCGGCTTTATCCGCTTACCAAGGCGCTCTCTAAACAAGTGCTGCCCTTGTACGATAAGCCTATGGTGTACTATCCCCTGTCGGTGCTTATGCTGGCGGGTATTCGGGAGGTCTTGATTATCTCTACGCCCCGGGATATCCCTTTGTTTAGGGAGCTGTTCGGCGGCGGGGCATGGCTGGGTATGTCCTTTGAGTACGCGGTTCAGGAATATCCGCGCGGGCTGGCGGACGCCTTTATTGTGGGGGAGGGGTTCATCGGCAGCGCCCCCTGCGCGCTGGTCTTGGGAGATAATATCTTCTACGGAAGAGGCTTTAGCCGAACGCTCCGGCTTACGGTGTCCCGTACCGAATCGTCGGGGGGAGGTACGATTTTCGGCTACTATGTGAAAGACCCCTCTGCCTATGGGGTGGTCGAATTCGATGATACGTGAACGGCTCTTTCGATAGAAGAAAAACCGAAACGGCCTAAGTCTCATTATGCGGTGCCGGGTCTATACTTTTATGATAATTCAGTGGTCGAGATTGCAAAAGGGATCAAACCTTCGGAGCGAGGAGAAATCGAAATTACCGCGGTCAATAATGCGTTTCTGGAAAAGGGCGCTTTGACCGTTGAGGTTCTGGGCCGGGGTATGGCGTGGCTGGATACCGGCACGTATGACGGCTTGCTCGAAGCGTCCAATTTCATTGCGACCATTCAGAAGCGCCAAGGGATGTATGTGTCCTGTATTGAAGAAATCGCCTATAATAACGGCTGGATTTCACAGGACGCGCTACTGGCTCTGGCTCAATCTTATACCACCGAATACGGCGCGTATTTACGGTTTGTGGCGGGTATATAAATGGCGTTTCAGTTTACTCCCTGTGCGATTGAGGGCTTGTTTGAAATCACCCCTCGGCTTTTTGGGGATAAGCGGGGCTGCTTTTTTGAAGTCTACTCGGAACGGGACTTTGTTACGGCCGGTTTGGATATGCGGTTTGTGCAGGATAATCAATCCCGGTCCTTGAAAGGCGTGTTGCGGGGACTGCACTTCCAGAAAAAACACCCCCAAGGCAAGCTCGTGCGGGTTATCGAGGGCGAAGTATTTGATGTGGCAGTGGATATCCGCCCGAAATCGCCGACCTACGGAGCTTGGCACGGGCTGATCCTCGACGGGGAACGGCATAATCAGTTTTATATTCCCCAGGGCTTTGCTCACGGGTTTCTGGTGTTGAGCGAGCGGGCGCTTTTTGCTTACAAGTGCACCGATTTTTATCACCCGGAAGATGAAGCGGGGATTATCTGGAATGATCGTACCCTCAATATCAAGTGGCCCCTGCTGGACAGGGATTATATGCTTTCTGAAAAAGATAAACTATTGCCGGAGTTCTCTTCATGTACTGGATAATCGGAAATCAAGGGATGCTTGGACAAGAGCTATCCCGCCTGTTTGACTCTTTAAGAGTCAGCCATATCGGAACCGATAGAGACGTGGACATTACCAAACCGGAGGAGCTTGCAAGCATGGGGCGGCCCTTTGATTGGGTGATAAACTGCGCGGCATATACCGCGGTGGATAAAGCGGAAGAGGATGTGGAACAATGCCGGGCGCTGAATGTGACCGGAGCGGCTCATGTTGCGGCTTTCGCTCAATCCCGGGGCGCAAAGATGCTGCACATCTCGACGGACTATGTGTTCAACGGTACTCATACCGCGCCGTACCGGGAAGAGGATCCTACCGATCCTATCGGGGTTTACGGACTGACTAAGCGGGACGGTGAGCTTGCGGTTCTCAGCCGTAATGGGTTTGTTATCAGGACCTCGTGGCTTTATGGACGGTACGGCAATAACTTTGTTACAACGATGCTGCGCTTGATGAATGATAGAGATGGTATTGCTGTGGTGAACGATCAGCGGGGCAGTCCGACGTATGCCCGGGACTTGGCAGCGGCTATCTATACCCTGACGAAAACCGTTGATGAAGGCGGCGCTGTTCCTGCGGGGATATATCATTATACGAATGAAGGGGGGATTACCTGGTATGATTTTGCGGCTGAGATTTACCGGTTAGGCAGGGAGCGGGGCCTCATCAGGCATGACTGTGCGGTTCGTCCCTGTACTACCGCCGAGTATCCGGCTAAAGCGGCGCGTCCCGCCTATTCGGTGCTGGACACTTCAAAGATTAAAGCCGCGCTTTCTATTAACATTCCGGATTGGAAAACCGGTCTCAAGGAATTTTTTAATCAATGTCCAAGATAACTTTTTCATAGTATCTTACCTCCCCTTCACATAACCGCCGCCGCTTATCAGGACTTGCAAACAAAGCCGCACGTTTTTATCCGAACGGCTTTATTCTTTACTAAACGCGCCGTAAAGCCCCTGCCTTTAGGCATAAGGCGCAAAAAATCCGTAAGGATTTTTTAGTTGACGGCTTGTCATATCTATCCTCCCTGTGATATACTACTTATAAACGTACCGTG
>JAITHW010000047.1 GCA_031279815.1 Treponema sp.
AATGGTGGGGGTGATATACCCGTTCCCTTTCCGAACACGGAAGTCAAGCCCCCCAACGCCGATGATACTGCCCCTCAAGGGCGGGAAAGTAGGTAACCGCCAGGCTCTTTCTTTTTTTAAACCTTTAGATATAGAAATGCTCAAAAGTCTTTATCATATCTGGCTAGGCTTATAAACTTTAATACAGGTACTATATTGAAAAGGAATGTTGTTATATGAGTATTAAGACACGGCTTTCACTGCTTATCAGTCTTCTTGTGCTGTTGCTTTCTTTTACCTTGGGTATGCTTGCTATTAATGTATCTAAACGGATCGTAGAACAAAATACAAAAGAATGGATGCTTAACGAGGCGGAGATCGGAACGAATTTGGTGGCGGCTCATATTCGTAATTACCTTGCACTTCTCCAAGAGCTGGCAAACCTAGAGCCGGTTCGGACTATGGATCCGGCTCTTCAGAAAGAAGCGCTTTTTCGTTATATTGCGGAGTTGGAGGTCGATGATATTGCAATTATCGATATGCAGGGTAATGCGTGGCACCTCAAGGGCGGTCAATCGGTCAACATTGTTCAGCGGGCGTATGTACAGAAAGCGTTGGCAGGAAAACCGGCGATTTCGGATGTTATTCCGGCAACAGGGAGCGCAGTGAATACAGGATTTCCGCTCTTAAACTACACGGTTCCGATTCGGGTGGACGGCAAGGTTGTAGGAGCGGTTCTGGCGCGTACCAATGCGTTTGCGCTCAGCGATATTATCAAAACTATCAAAACCAGGGGAAGCGGCTACGCTTATATGATCAACGGGAACGGTCAGACTATCGCTCATGCGGTGCGCCAAGAAATGGTGACGGTTATGGAATCTCCTATAGAAACGGCAAAAACAAACCCTTCTTTTAAATCTATCGCCGATACAGTACGGATCATCATCAGTCAAAAACAAGGTTCCAGCGAATATTCTTTTAATGGAAGAGATATGCTGTGCAGTTTTGCTTTTGTACCGGATTTTGATATGATTCTGATTCTTACGGCGGAACAACAGTCTCTTATGGGCGATGTGATACAGCTCAGAAATCTGATAATCATCATTATTGTGTTTTTTATCGGTATAGGTATCGCCGCAAGTATTTGGATAGCCCGTTCTATTGCCCGTCCTTTAGGGTTTATGCGGGATGCGCTGTATCTGTTCGGCAACGGAGATTTGACGCAACAGGTTGCTGTCAAACGCAGCGATGAAGTAGGCGAAATCAGCGTTTCGCTGAACCAGAGTACCGATAATGTACGGAACCTTGTCCACACCATTAAGGAGAAGGCGGGAATACTGCTGAATATCGGCAATGAGCTGACCGATGAGATGGGGCAGACCGCAAAGGCGCTGAAACGGATTAACGATAATGTAGAGAACATTAAAAAATGTGTTATCAATCAGTCCGCCTCGGTGAACGGAACCAATAGCGCTATGGAACAGATGCGGGTCAATATTACCAAGCTCCTGGAAAATGTGGAAAATCAGAGCGATAGTGTTGCACAATCTTCTTCGGATATTGAACAGATGCTGAGAAATATTCAGAATATTACCCAAACCCTCGTTCAAAACGCCGAAAATGTAGAGAATCTGGCCAAGGCTTCGGATGCGGGCCGTTCAGGGCTTCAGGAAGTTGTTACGGATATTCAGGAGATTGCCCGTGAATCCGCGGGACTGCTGGAAATCAATGCGGTAATGGAAAACATCGCCGGTCAGACCAATCTGCTTTCCATGAATGCCGCTATTGAAGCGGCTCACGCGGGGGAAGCGGGGAAGGGTTTTGCGGTGGTTGCCGATGAGATACGCAAGCTTGCCGAATCTTCCGGCGAACAGAGTAAAACTATTTCTTCGGTTTTGCAAAAGATCAAAGAATCTATCGATAAGATAACCTATTCTACCGAGTCGGTGCTTAACCGGTTTGAAGCCATTGACAACGGCGTTAAGACCGTATCTCAGCAGGAAGACAATATCCGCGCTTCCATTGAGACTCAGAATGCCGGAAGCAAACGAATCTTGGAGGCGGTCGGACGGCTTAACGAGCTTACCGGGCAGGTCAAAGCCGGTTCTGCGGAAATGCAGGACGGTTCCCATCTGATTATGCAGGAGAGTAGAAACCTTGAGCAGGCGACCGCGGATATTACCAGGGGAATGGAAGATATGGCGGACGGAACGAAACTTATCAATGCGGCGGTGAATCTGGTAAATAAAACCACGCTTCAAAACAAGGAAAACATCGACGTATTGGTTACGGAAGTAGGGAAGTTCAAGTTGGATTAGCAGGCGGCGGACAATAAAGATCGATTCTTCGGCAGATTTATAGTAAAACAGGCAGTGTTATCCCAAGTTTTTAGACTTGGGATATAAGGCAATAACAAACTTGACCCTATCCGCTTCATAAGATATACTATAAGTATGCTCACACAGCATGGGGAGTACGGGCTTGTAGTCTGAAACGTTTCATGGAAAGAACGTAGGACCCGGAGGGTAGGGGTTAGGGCGGCCGCACTACTCTTCTGGGGAGCGGCGGAATAACCAAACGGCTTTTCATGGGGCGGTCTTGCCGAAGGAGAAAACTTGTGGAGTAAGAGACGGCAAGTCACAAGTTTCCTCCTTTAGGTGAGAACATCCGGCAAAAGAATTTTGGTCTATCGGTTCCGTTGCAATACCTTTGCCTTGAGGTGAGGGGGATTTTGAGAAGGAGTTACTATGGCTGATCAACATCAATTAGTTACTTTTCAGCTCGGTGAAGAGTTGTATGGGATCAATATCATGGACGTTAAAGAGATAGTCCGAGTTCAAACCATTAGGGGGATTCCAAACGCTCCCAGCTATGTGGAAGGTATTTTTAATTTGCGGAGTGAAATAATTCCGATTATTAATCTGCATAAGCGGTTCCATCTAAAAAAAATCCTTACTTCTGAGGAAGATGAACTGTTATCGGGTTTTATCATTCTGGATATTGATGGTATGAAGCTGGTGATAATAATTGACAGGGTTTCCAGGGTAGTAAGCATAGAGAAAGAAGATGTCCAGCCTCCGCCTCAAATGGTAAGCGGTATAGGCTCCGAATATATTCAGGGAGTGGTCCGTCAAGAACGGGGGTATCTTATCATTCTGAGTATACGGGATCTCTTTAATCCCAAGGAACTGCAAAAGATTGCTAACCTCCGATAAGGGTACAGGTTTGACATGAAGAGTGAAGTCTATTCTCCGACCATCAGACGGAAGGAGATGGATGCGGTTCTGACGGCTATGGTCGAAGATAAGATCGGACCGGGGGAACAGGCCCGGGTTTTGATTCAGAATGCAAGGGAGTATCTGGGATTCGATTATTGTGTGGCGCTTCGAAGTCCGGCGATTGCTCTTTTTCTGGCTCTTAAAGCGTTACGGCTTGAAGCAGGCCGGGGGGTGCTTATATCCGCCCTGTCCCCAGGGTATTATCTGAGGGTCATTGAAGATATGGGTCTCCGTCCGGTTTATGGAGATGTAGGCGCTTCGTCGGCGTGTATGGATCGGGAAACTTTGGAGGCCGTTCTTTCCGTTAAAGCGGAAGCGCCTCCTCCCGGTTGTATTGTGATACACCATACCTTGGGGTATGTACCGGACACGGCGGCTATTGTTCAGATGGGACTGCCGGTTATCGAGGATATTTCTCAAAGTTACGGCGCCGTTTTGGGAGAGGGAAGGGCCGGCTCTTATGGAACTTTTACGATTTTAGGTTTAGAAGAACGGGATATGCTCACCGCCGGGGGCGGGGCGCTTTTGTATTCGGTAAATCGCCGGGACGCTTCGGTACTCCGAAATCTGGGGGATATTCCGAGAGAATACGGGCTTCCGGATATGAACGCGGCTATGGCAATAGTTCAGTTCCGGGAAGGGGCTAAAAACCTTGAAAAACGGAAAGAGATTGCCCAGGTATATATCCGGTCCGGCCTGCGTACCCGGCATAAACGGTTTATCCAAAAGGATGAAGCGGAGTATAATAATTACGCTTTTCCCCTGATCCTTGAAACCGGTATGAAGGATGTCAAGGCTTACGCTAAACGAAAGGAAGTTGAAGTGGAAAGCGCTTTTGAGGATACGCCGATGGGAGCCGGTATGGTTGCGCCGGCCCTCTGTCCTGAAAGTTATTCCTTGTCCCTGAGAACGGTTTTGTTTCCCCTCTACCCTCGGCTTGGGGCTGCGGAAATCGAGAAGGTTGCAAAACTTATCGTAACCCTTCCTTAAAATGGAGAGGATGATCATGGCCGAAATAAAAAGGGCGCTGCTCTTTATTAACCTGCATAAAGTCAATGCCCAGATTTTGGCCGATGAAATACGCAAAGAATTAGGCCGCAGAAATATAGAAATCCTTTCCTGTGCCTTTACCGGAAAGCCCGATTTTGATGTTGAAAGCGGCCCGTATGATATGGCTTTCAGCCTTGGAGGGGATGGAACGGTCTTGTATGCAGCCCGGTCTATGGCGCCTTTGGGAGTGCCCATACTTCCCATAAACCTGGGAACCCTGGGATTTATCGCCTCGGTCCCTCCTGATGAATGGGCGTTAATTTTTAACCTTTGGATGGAGGGGAAAATCGGAACGTCCCGGCGGCTCATGCTGGAGGTAACTGTGGAACGGGAGAGCCGGATCGTTGCCCGGGGGTCGTGTTTGAATGATATGGTTATCTCCGCTTCCGGGATAGCCAAGATCATACGTCTCCATGTGGAAAGCGAATATATGAGGCTGGGAAAGTACCGTTCAGACGGTCTTATTGTGGCTACCCCGACCGGTTCTACGGCCTATTCAGTATCGGCGGGCGGACCGATACTGGACCCCGAGATGGAAGCTCTCATTATTAATCCTATCTGTCCCTTTACCTTATCTAATCGTCCCATTGTAGTACCGGTGCGGGAAGCGGTGGTGGTGGAAGTTGAGATGGAACAGCGGAGCGGGGTGCTTCTGACCTTAGACGGACAGGTAACCGAGATCCTGGAACCGGGGGATCGGGTGTATATTAAACAGGCGCCATTCGACGCCCGGCTCATTGCTTCGGACAGAATACTCTTTTACAAAGCCCTCCGTACAAAACTCTCGTGGTCCGGAGGCCCCGATGCTTGAGGAACTCAGCCTCCGAAACTATGCTCTGATAGACGGCTTTGCGCTTTCTTTTCAGAACGGTTTTAATATATTAACCGGAGAGACCGGCGCGGGGAAATCTATTATCGTGGGATCTTTGAGTTTTCTGCTTGGGGCAAAGGCGGACGCCGCGGTGATTCGAACCGGCGCGGATGAGGCAAGCGTATCCGCGGTGGTATCAGTGGATGAGAAGAACAGGGACGCTCTGAGCTGGCTTAAAGATCGGGATATTACTCTGGAAGATGATCGGCTCATCATTAGGCGGAACATAAAACTTTCCGGTCGAGGGGCGATTTATATCCAGAATATACCGGTAACTCGCGGGGATTTGACTGAATTTATGTCTCTCCTCTTTGATCTTCATGGGCAGCACAGCCATGAATCCCTGCTCAAAAAGGAGATGCACCGAAAGTATCTGGATCGTTTCGCTGATCTGGAAGAAGAAACCGCGGAGTTCAACCGGATTTTTCTTGATCTGGGTGATAAAAAAAAGGCCCTTGCGGTATCGGTCAGTTCGGCCAGAGAGCGGGATGCCCGGCTGGAATTTTTGAACTACGCGGCGGAAGAGATCGCCGGCGTTGCTCCGAAAAGCGGAGAAACCCGGGAATTGGAACATGAAGCCCAGAAGCTGGAGGATTTTGAGAAATTGGCCGCTCATGTAAACGGAGCGGCGGCTTCTCTTTTTGACGACGAGGTTTCGATTCTAAGCCTTTCCAGGAAAGCTCGATCTTTCCTGGAAAACGCCTCGGCCATTGACGGGAAACTCTCCCCCATCTACACGCGTATGGAAAGCCTCTATTATGAAACGGAGGATCTGATTGAAGAATTTCGGGCTTACCTGGATGATCTGAAATACGACCCCGAACGGCTTGAAGCGGTGGAAGAACGGCTTGCGGTACTGTACCGGCTTAAAAAGAAGTATGGGGTTGATGAAGACGCAGTCTTAGCCTATCGGGTCAAGGCGGAGGCTGAAATTGAGACCCTTTCAGGGACCGAAGAACACCGGGAAAAACTCAAAGCTGAAATTGAAGTTATTGAAAGGAATCTTGCCGCCAAGGCCCAGGATCTGAGCGCGAAACGGGCCCTTGCGGCTCGCAAGCTGGAAAGCCGGATAACCGAGATCCTTTCCCGTCTGGGGATACCCCAAGTTCGTTTTGCGGTGGCGGTGGTTTCCAGGGAGCCTGGTGCGAAAGCCTGTTATGGCCCTTGGGGAGCGGATGAGGTGGAGTTTCTTATATCCGCCAATAGCGGGGAACCTTTGAAAGAGCTTTCCCGTATCGCCTCCGGCGGGGAACTTTCCCGGGTTATGCTGGCCATAAAGACCGTGCTTTCCGATGTGGATACGCCTGAAACTTTGATTTTTGATGAAATAGATACCGGTATAGGGGGGGAAGTGGCCCTATCGGTTGGGGAATACCTTGCGAAGATAGGGGAGCTCAAGCAGATTTTTTGTGTTACCCATCTTGCCAGTATTGCAGTTCGTGCCGATAATCATTTAAAAGTAGAAAAAACAAGCCAAGCAGGACGGACCGTAACCGGTATTTCGGTATTGCAAGGGGATGAGCGGCGGCGGGAGATTGCCCGGATGCTTTCCGGGGATGCCGGCGCCGCGGCGCTTGCGCATGCGGATGCGTTATTAGCAAAATACGGCAGGCATTATCCCCGGGAAGCGGGATGTTGTCTGTAGAAAAAGACAAAATATGGAGTACATTATGGCAAAAAGTTCCGACGGAGAGCGCCTGCACTATATAGAAAAGATAAAACCTTATAAACTGGCAGTCGATAATATCCTGAAATGGGAAAAGCAGGTACTGAATGAATTACGTCAAGAAGACGCGGACCCGGTGCTGAAGCGGCTTGCCCTGGTGGACGGAATGCTCAACCTTGCCTCAAACCAGATAATTCTAAACTGTATTTCTCAGGTTTTATTGAAGAAAAATAATGAAGATGCTCTTGGGGAAGCGCGAAAATCCATCAATAAAAGCCTTTCTTATATGGAAGATCTGGTGTCGGGTTATGTAGATGCTCCTTTCTCAGACTATGATGAGAAAGTTTCTGCCTTAGAATCGATAAATTCAGAGCAACGGTATCGTTTAATTCGAAAAATGGGGCTGACGATTCAGCTTTTTGAGGGTTCTTTCAGGGACAACTCAAAATGGAAATGGACTTTTATTGAAATAGACGGCCGTTTTGCTGCGGTAACGAAAAATATCTTGGATTTAAAGAAGATAAACGCCAATATGGATCCCCGTTCTCCCAACTATGAGGCCACAGTCTATCATTTACGGCTGGTTAAAAAACTGCTTAATGATGCGGCGGACCGTTACCGGGAACGGTATGAACTCTCGACCAATCATATTAATGACTTTCAGGCGAGCCTCAACTTTATGAATGCCTTGCGCCGGATTCATATCGTGTTGGGCGAGGGGTATGAGGCGGAGACGATTAAGAAAAAGCTGGATGTTTGGGAAGTCAAGTTGCAAGGGGATCTGAATAAAAAGCAGGAAGAGAAGAATGCTGAAAAAGAAGCGAATGCCTGAAGGCTTAATTCCCCGTTTTACTGCGGGAAGTTTCATGAAGAAACTCTACTATGTCGAAGATATCCCTGCGGGAATTTAAAACCCTTCTGCCTTATCTTGTACAGTATCGTACTCGTTATATCGGGGGGGTTTTATGCCTCATCACTGTGGATATTGCGCAGATGGTAATTCCCCAGTTTATGCGCCGGGCGGTGGACTTGATCTCTTCCGGGAATTTTCAGTGGGTACAGGTGTTACCGCCCGCAGGCGGCATGGTCGGGGTGATGGCCGTCATCTCTCTGGGGCGTTTCCTATGGCGTTACTTTATCCACGGCGCTTCCCGGCGGATTGAAGCGGAGATGCGGGAAAAACTCTTTGAGCACCTTCTTACATTGTCTTATGATTTTTATCAGAAAAATAAAATAGGGGACCTCATGGCCAGGGCCACCAATGACTTAAACGCTGTCCGGGAGTCTATCGGTATGGGCCTGGTTGCCCTTGTGGACGGTACGGTCATGGCGGCATCAATTCTGGTGATCATTTTTCTTCAGGATGCCCGAACCGCGGCGCTGGCGGTGATGCCGCTGCCGTTTGTTACGCTAATCATTCTCTTCTTTGGAAGCGCGGTGGGGAAGCGGTTCCGCAAAGCCCATGAAACCTATTCCGCCATGAGCGATACGGTACAGGAAACCTTTGCGGGTATCCGGGTGGTCAAGTCTTTTGTCAAAGAATGGTGGTTCATCAAAAAATTTGCGGATACCAATGACGATTACCGGGACGCGAATATGGCTCTGGTTAAACTCTATGGGGTTTTCTTTCCCTTTATCGCGCTGCTTTCCGGGCTGACTTCCCTCATCGTACTTTTGATAGGAGGAATCCGGGTGGCGGAGGGTTTCATCGGCCCGGGAGACCTGGTGGCCCTATTCCGGTATTTTCAGATGCTGATCTGGCCCTTGATGGGCGCGGGGTTTGTGGTGAACATGATCCAGCGGGGAGCGGCGAGCCTTGGACGGGTGAATGAGGTTATGAAAACCCTTCCCGGTATTACTTCCCCGGAACAGCCTAAAACGCCTGCCCCTATGGATACGGCAATAGAATTCCGTCATCTGAGTTTTGCCTATCCGGGAGGAACTACGGTACTGGAGGACATCAGCCTTACTATAACCAGGGGGGAACTGGTGGGTATTCTGGGACGTACCGGTTCGGGCAAGTCCACCCTCATCAAGACCCTGACCCGTATGATCGATCCGCCGCCGGGTACGGTCTTGGTTAAGGGCGTTGCAGTGGGTGACTGGGATATAGAGGCTCTCCGAAGCTGTTTCGGCGTAACGCCCCAGGACAGTTACCTCTTTTCGGATGCCATAAAAAATAATATCTTCTATGGACTGCGCCGTGCCGGTCCTCCCGATGAAGCTCTGCTTGCAAAGGCCGCGAATCTTTCGGCAATCGATAGGGATTTGGATGCCTTTGCCCGGGGCTGGGATACGCTTATCGGAGAGCGCGGGCTTACTCTTTCAGGAGGGCAGAAACAGCGGGTGGCTATTTCAAGAGCGGTGATTGGAGAACCGGAAATCCTGATTCTGGATGACGCGCTTTCCGCGGTAGATGCGGAAACTGAAAAACGTATATTAACCGGGCTTTTGAAAGAACGGCAGGGAAAGACGACTATCATCATATCCCATCGGGTTTCAACCTTGAAAAATGCGGATCAGGTGGTGGTACTGGATAAGGGACGAATCACCGAACACGGCGCGCCGCAAGACCTCATAGCCAAGGGCGGGTTCTATGCTAGAATGGCGGCGCTCCAGCAGCTTGACCGGTCTGAGGAGGCTTCTCGTGTCTGATTATTTTGAGACCGAAGAAATCGTAAAGGAATATGACCGGGCCATTGCTCTGCGTATCTTATCCTACTTAAAACCCTACCGTTTGCTTGCGCTGCTTACGGCCGCGGCTTTGGGAGGCTCCACCTTGGGAGAACTGGCGATTCCGGTAATACAGCAGAGGGTTATTGATGATGCGGTTCTCGCCCGCTTCCTTATGGTGCAGACCGATGTGCTTGAGCGGGAGCAGGCGGGGCTTGCACGGGATGCCCTTGATTCTCTGAAAACGCTGATGGATAATCCCAAAGCCATTAGGATTGGCACATATCTTTTTATACCTCAGAATCAGGATACGAAGATGGCCGGACGGATTGAAGCGGAACTCAGGCTGAAGGGTATACTAGGAGACCCGCACTGGTATGCTTTTACCTATCAAGAGGGCGGCCCCGCTTCGGCGGCGATAGACCGGTATAAAGACCGGTTTATTACAGAAGATACCGGGGCGGCTATTCAGAACAAAGACCTCTTTGCGCTCCCGGTGAGTGAAATCGCGGCAGTGCGTATGAAAGATGTTGCGTTCATCAAACAGGCGGTGCTGTTCTTGCTCATCATTCTAGTGCTGGTTTTTGTATGTACTTTCATTCAGACGTGGACCGCTACCCTTGTAGGGCAGCGGATTATGAAAGATATCCGCCTTGCGCTGTTTAAGAAGACCGCTTCTCAGTCCACCGCGTTTCTCTCCCGCCATCCGGTAGGCCGGGTTGTAACTCGGCTTACCGGGGATGTGGAAACTATCGACGAATTTTTTACTTCCGTTTTGGTCGCCCTCCTCAAGGATTTTTCGGTGATGATCGGGGTGCTTATCACCTTATGTATTCTTTCTCCCGCCCTGGCGGGGGTAACAATCCTCACCTTGCCGCCGGTATTAGCGGTTACTGCCTTGAGCCGGGTGAAAGCTCGCGATGCGTTCCGCCGGCAGCGAACCGCTTCTTCCAGGGTAAACGCCTACTTATCTGAACGCCTCTCCGGGGTGCAGGTTGTCCAGCTTTTTCTCAGGGAAAAGCTGAGTCTCCGGGAATTCGGCGAACGGAATGAGGAACTGCTTCATGCCAAGCTGGGGGAAATGTATGTCTTTGCCACGTTCAGACCCCTGGTAGAATGGTTTTCTGTGATTACCACGGCCATCATTATTGCGGTAGGGAGTAATCTTGTTTTGAATCTTTCTCTGTCCCTGGGAGTGCTGATTGCTTTTATCAATCTTGCAGGCATGTTCTATGCGCCGGTAATGGATATAGCGGAGAAATATACAATTCTGCAATCCGCTATGGCCGGAGGCGAACGGGTATTTAAACTGCTGGATACGGAAGAAACGATTCCCGATCAGGGGACGCGCGATGTGGAAGGCATGATTCGCGGGCATATAGCTTTCGAGGATGTCCGGTTTTCCTATAAGCAGGGTGAAGAAATCCTCAAAGGCTTAACGTTTACGGTAAACCCTGGGGAAATGGCCGCGATTGTGGGGTACACCGGAGCGGGAAAGACCACAATCACCAATGTGCTTGCCCGGCTTTGGGATGTGGATGTCGGCAGAATTCTTCTTGACGGCATCCCCTTACAGGATATCCCGCTACAGGCGCTGCGGCGGTCGGTGCTGCCGGTGCTACAGGATGTGTTTCTCTTTTCCGGCACCGTGGCGGATAACATCAAGATGGGACTTCCCCTTTCAGATGAAGAAGTCGAGGGCGCCGCCAAGGCGGTATATGCCCATGAGTTTATTACGCGGCTTCCCCAGGGATATAAGACCATGCTTTCTGAAGGAGCCGCTAACATCTCATCCGGGCAGCGGCAGCTCATCAGCTTTGCACGGGTTATCGCCCATAATCCGGGGATTGTAATCCTCGATGAAGCCACCAGTTCCATCGACACTGAAACCGAGCGGCTCATCCAGTTAGGGATTCAGCAGGTTCTTGCAGGCCGTACTTCTATCGTGATTGCCCACCGGCTTTCCACCATACGCCACGCCGACCGGATTCTGGTGTTATCAGGAGGCCGGCTTGTAGAGCAGGGGAAACATCAAGCATTGATCGAGCGGAACGGGCTGTATGCGAAGCTCTATAAACTACAGTATGAGGCCGTGGACAGCGGCGGATAGGGTTGACTTTTTCCTCCCTTTACAAGTACATCCAGATGCCCTGACCATTATTTTCTTAAGGCTTGAAATAGATTTACCATCCTACTATAGTATAAAGATTATGAAACGAAGACTAATTACCTCTGCGCTGCCTTATGTCAATAACGTCCCTCATTTGGGGAATCTGATTCAGGTTTTGTCTGCGGACGCCTTTGCGCGGTTCTGCCGGCTTCGGGGGTATGACACTCTCTATGTATGCGGCACCGATGAATACGGCACCGCCACGGAGAATAGGGCCGCAGAAGAGGGGATAAGCCCTCAGGAGCTGTGCGACCGGTATCACGCCGTCCATGCGGATATTTACCGATGGTTCAACATCGCTTTTGATAAATTTGGCCGGACTTCTACCCCTATCCAGACTGAAACCGTACAGGATATCTTCAATAAATTGGACGCTCAGGGCTTTATCGTGGAACGGGCTATCGAACAGCTCTATTGCGGTCACTGTAACCGCTTTCTGGCGGATCGCTATGTCCGGGGCATCTGTCCCCACTGCGGGTATACCGACGCCCGGGGAGACCAGTGCGAAGCCTGCGGGAAACTCCTAGACCCCACGGATCTTAAAGAACCCCGGTGTGCAAGCTGCGGTTCTACTCCATCCCTGGAATCGACCAAACACCTTTATATAAACCTTCCCCGGATCAAGGACCGCCTGGATGCGTGGCTGAAAGAGGCTTCGGTACGCGGTTTTTGGGCTTACAACGCGATTCAGATGACTCAGGCGTGGATCCGGGACGGGCTGCGGGAACGGGCTATTACCCGGGACCTGAAGTGGGGTATTCCGGTCCCCAAACCGGGGTATGAAAACAAGGTGTTCTACGTCTGGTTTGACGCGCCTATAGGGTATATTTCCATTACCGGAAATCTTGGGGCTGAAACCGCCCCGGACCGGTATGCCTTCGTTGATCATTGGTGGAAAAAACCGGAAGAAGTAGAACTGTATCAGTTTATCGGGAAAGACAATATTCCCTTTCATACGGTGATCTTCCCTTCAAGCCTCTTGGGGAGCGGAGACAGGTGGACCATGCTCCACCACATGTCCAGCACCGAATATCTCAATTACGAGAGCGGGAAATTCTCTAAATCTAAAGGTATCGGAGTCTTCGGTACCGATGTGATGGAAACCGGTATCGCCCCTGATGTATGGCGGTTCTATATCTTTTACAACCGGCCTGAAAAGGCGGACGCTCTCTTTACCTGGAAGGATTTTCAGGAAAAGGTGAACGGCGAGTTAATCGGTAATCTGGGGAATTTGGTGAATCGGACATTGTCTTTTGTGAGCCGGTATTATCAGGGTAACATTCCCCAAGGCAGGGGAGATACTGTTTTCTGGGAGGCCGTACGGAAATACGAGGCCGGTATTGGGGGAAAACTTGAACGGGCGGAACTCCGGGATGCTTTCCGGGAGATCTTCGAGCTTTCTTCCTTTGCCAACAAGACTTTTCAGGACGGGGAACCCTGGCGGAAGCGGAAGGAGGATCCTCATGCTGCTGCGGCTCTTATCCGCGATCTGTGTCATGTGGTTCGGGATATAGGGGTGATGATCCGGCCTTATATGCCCGCGGCCGCGGAAAAGATCGTCTCGTTCTTCGGTCTTACCATTGGGAAAGGCGGATTATCCTGGCAGGATATAGGTAAAGACCAAGGGCTTGCGGCGGTGGTAAAAAGCGAGGTACTGTTTACCAAACTGGAGGATGAACAGGTGGAAATCTTGCGGGAACGGTATTCCGGCAGTCAGCGAGATCGGGCGGAGCGCAATACCGAAGAACCCGGCATTGTCCAGGAAGACGGGTCCCTTCGTTTTGAGCAAACCTTAGATCTTCGGGTATCCCAAATTGTCGGTGTTGAACGGCATCCCAAGGCGGATAAGCTCTTTATCATAACCTTGGAGATCGCCGGAGAAAAGCGGGTTATTGTTTCCGGGCTTGTATCCCACTATACGGAAGAAGAACTCCTGGGAAAGCGTATCATAGTAGCCTATAACCTCAAAGCCGCGAAACTCCGGGGGGTTGAAAGCCGGGGTATGCTTTTAGCCGCTTCGGACAAAGACGCGGAGGGCCGTGAGCGGGTCGAGGTACTGGATGCGGGAGATACGGCTGCCGGTACCAGAGTGCGCCTTGAAGGGACAGAACCCGGAAGCCCACCGCAGGAGATTAATATCGATACCTTTTTATCAATCCCTCTGGAGGTTAAGAACCATAGGGTTGAATCAGGAGGCCGGGCGTTAACCCTAGAGGGAAAGCCTGTCAGTACCACACTCATTGCTTTCGGGGAAGTACATTAGAAGTAAACCGGGGAGGATCTAGCGTGTAAAGCCCGGTGCAGAAACTATGTAATAATGCTTAAGAAGTAGGTATGATATTTGAAAGATCAGCATAAAGACCCTGCCGGGGGAGACAGTTCAAGTAACCGTTATCTCAAAAGTATTGTCCCGGCGGATCTGGCCAGTTGTAATAACGCCGGATCTTTCTTACAGTCGGGGTTTTGGGGGAGTTTTAAAGCCCGGTTCGGTTGGAATGTCCGGTCATTCCTCATGGATTGGGGGAAAGGGGAAGCGCGTCCTCTGCTGGTGATACGGCGGCGGCTGGCCCTGGGGTTTTCCTTTGCCTATGTGCCTTGGGGACCGGAGCTTCCGGCGGATTTTCCCTCCGGCGATGAGGCGAGGAATACGGCCTTGGCAGAGCTTGCCCAGGGCTTGCAAACACTCCTGCCGGATAATATCGCCTTTATCCGTTTCGATCCTCCTTGGTATACCGAAGGGGCTGATGTACCGTCTCCTCCCATATATAAACCTTTTTCCCCGGCGGGAGCTGACGTGCAGCCTCCGGATACGGTGCTGATTGACCTTACCGTAGCAATAGAGACTATTTTGAGCCGCATGAAAAGCAAATGGCGGTACAATATCGGACTTGCAAGGAAAAAAGGGGTTACAGTACGGCAAGCAGGAGAGGCAGAACTGGAACACTTCTACACCCTCCTCAAAGAAACCGCTCAACGGGACGGCATAGTTATCCACAGTTTTGAGTATTATCAGACTCTTTTCTCCCATTGCCGGGAGTATCCTCAAAACGGGCAGGAAGCGGCCCTCTATATTGCAGAACATGAGGGAGATATTCTAGCCGCCATGATCGTGCTGTTCCGGGGCCGGGAAGGGGTCTATTTGTACGGGGCTTCCTCAGATCACAAGCGAAACCTCATGGCTCCCTATGCTTTACAGTGGAAAGCCATAGAGGATGCCAAAATAAAGGGCTGCGAAGTATACGACCTTTTCGGCATACCCCCGCGGGAAGACCCGGATCATCCCATGGTGGGGCTTTACCGGTTTAAGACCGGCTTTGGAGGGCGTATCATTCATCGTCCGGGGAGCTGGGACTATGCCTACCGGCCTCTGGTGAAAAGCCTTTTTACCGCTGCGGAGTTGATTAGAAAAAAGTTACGGACTTTAAACAAGAAGCGGAAGAAAACCCGCCATGTTACCCCAACCGGTATAAAACAAGAACAAGAGCCCCCTCATGAACGCGAATAAGAACCTGCACCCGAACCTGTTCATTAATTCGTAAATCCTTATCCGGCAACCGGCCTGTTGCTGAAAACCATCAAGCATCGGGGTTCTGTTTGCTTGTATTTCAGCAACCTTCCCCCCAACCCGCCGGTCATGCGCTCTGTTTGGTTCCAAATAAAAATGAAAAAATAGATAAAAAATATTTTATTTTTATAATAAAAATTATTTTACTTTTACCGGGACTCGGGGTACAATAATGCAGGGTTTTTTCTATATTCTCTATTTTATAGAACCTAAAGGAGACGCCTAGATGGGTGAAGAACAGGTTGGTTTAATCGTAAACGGAAAATCAGTAAACGGGCCGGGGCAGAAAAAGCTCCTGGATTTTCTGCGGGAAGATTTGGGGCTTACAGGCACGAAAAACGGCTGCGGTTCCGGAGCCTGCGGCGCGTGTACGGTCCTGGTGGAGGGGAAAAATACCAAAGCCTGCGTGCCGGCGCTCTCAAAACTGGCGGGAAAACAGGTTGTAACCATAGAAGGCCTTACGGATCGGGAAAAAGCGGTCTATGGATACGCCTTTGCCGAAGCCGGCGCGGTGCAGTGCGGTTTCTGTATTCCCGGCATGGTGATGAGCGCCAAAGGCCTGCTGGATCAGAACCCTTCTCCCTCAGATGAGGATATCCGTAAAGGGATTCGGGGAAATATTTGCCGCTGTACCGGTTATGTGAAGATAAAAGACGCTATAGCCCTGGCCGGGGGCCTGTTCAGGGAAAACACCGCGGTTCCCCGCCGGGACTTTACCGGCCTACTGGGCGAGAACTTTCACCGAGTCGACGCGGGGGCCAAAACATTAGGAACCGGAATATACGCGGATGATGTGCGTTTTGACGGAATGCTCCACGGATCCGCTGTCAGAACCGCTCACCCCCGGGCGCGGATCCTCAAAATCGATACCTCAAAGGCCCAGGCCCATCCGGATTGCGCGGCGGTTTTTACCGCGAAAGACGTGCCGGGAAATAACAAAATCGGCCATCTTGCGTTTCTTTCGGATTACGACGTGATGATTCCCGAAGGCGGGATTACCCGTTTTATCGGCGACGCCCTTGCATTGGTGGTGTGCAGACAGAAGAAAAGCCTTGAGGAAGTGAAATCCCTGGTGCATATCGAGTATGACGTGCTGGAACCCCTTACCAGTCCTGCCGCCGCTATGGCTGACGGCGCGCCGCTGCTCCACACCAACAAAGAACGGAATATTTTGTCCCATGAACATCTGGTCCGAGGGGATGCCGGCGCGGCTTTGGCACAGTCGAAATACGTTGTAACCCGTCATTATTCGGTTCCCTTTACCGAGCACGCGTTTATGGAGCCTGAATGCGCCGTCGCCGTTCCCGCAGGCACCCTGTGTTCCGTGCCCGCCGAAAAACTGCTGGCGTCCATAGTTCCCGGCCCTCCGGTGAGTGACGGGCATGGCGGGACATCGCAAGGCATTATTGTGGAAGGCGATGACGGCCTGCCC
>JAITHW010000062.1 GCA_031279815.1 Treponema sp.
ATCGAAGATTTCTCCTTGAAATCTTCGCGTATGCGGGGGAACATATCCCCCGCACCCCCAGCAATGAAGCGCCCCAAGGGGCGGGGTATTAAACCCCTAAAGGGCTACGCCCTTAATAACGCGGGCCGGATGCCATCCGCTTATACATAAAGGTCATAATGTGGCGTATACCTTCCTTTGAAAAAGTTTCGATTGATATTCGATCACTGGGATACAGCGCCGTCTATCTGGACCGAAGCGATCTGATCTGTATCCCGGCACGGCAAAAAAGTAAACCGCCAAGACTTTTCTTTCATAGTCTTCCGGATAGGCTTCGCGGCTAAAGGTACGGGCAGTATCGATCCTGGCATTACTGGCGCCTGAGTTAAGCGCAGATCCGAAATATATGCTCTCGCGGGATTTTCCCGTACCGGGCAAGATCCGCGCGCAGGAGCATATCTCCGTTTGTATAATCTCTCGCAGAGAACACGGAGTTTAAAACCCCATCCGGTTTCTTGAATTGCTTGTACGGAATTTGGGATAGCTTATTCCGTATCCAAACCTACATGCGGCCTGTTATCAACACAGGCCAAGGTAATACTCTCTCTTATTGTCTTAAAGGCTCCGCTGTTTTCAGTGCCGCTAATATATTCAAAGATGATTATATAGCGATCTTCTTTTGGTCCGTAGATATAAAACCGTCCCGCCCACAGTACGGCTCTTTTCAGAAAATATTTTCATGCGGTATCCCCTGAAATAATAATGCCGCCGTTACTCTATAATCTAAGTCAACTTCTGTGTGAAAAGAGCCTTCGGCTTATATTTACCGTAATGAAAAACCCGGAGGCGTACGGTTTCATATACGACGTACAGAACCGCAAGCGTCTCCGGGAAAATGAATGGAGAGCACTTATTTTTACCTAGAACCCAATTACCGCCTTTAGGCAAAGAGGCTCACCGAGAGAGGTGGAGGTAAGCCTCTAGTAATTCCTATTAGTTTTTTGTAACTATATTAGCTATAACTAACATAAGGTGTGACAAACCTTTTGTCAAGCGGTTGAAGCATCTTTTTCAAGAATTTTTTATATCTTGTTCGTTGCCGCGCAATGAGGACAAGGTTTACCGGTTTTTTTTGCCGTCCCTCCGGAACCTGAACAGCAGGAACAGGCCGGCTGTTTGCTTCTCAAGGTTTTGGCGATCCGCAGCATCATAAACGCCGCGGCCAGCGCAACGGCAGCGATGATTATCCCCGACTCAATAAACGATGCCATAGTTTTCTCCTTATAAAACCAGGCTTCCTGCCTGGAAAGTGATAGAACAGAGGGCCCACCCCAGCATGAGGAGGAACGCGACTTCAAAGCCGAGCCATTTCCATCCGAGTTCCGCCTTGATGGTTGCAAGAGCTGCAAAACAAGGGGGAATCACCAGGGTAAATATCATGAACACTACAGCTACTAAGGGACTCATGTCCGGATCTTCCCGGATAGCTTCCCGAAGACCTTCGCTCTCTTCATCTTCCTCGGTACCGATTCGGTATAGAATGCCCAAAGTGGAAACCACCACTTCCTTAGCCGCGAATCCGGTTACCGACGCGGCGGCAAATTTCCAGTTAAACCCCATAGGCCGGAATACCGGTTCAATGAGCTTGCCCAGCCGTCCTGCGTAACTGTACTCCAAACCGGATTGGGTGCTAACCGTATCAAGCCACGCCTCAAGGGCCTCGTCACCGGTTTCAGGGTTTTCGGCCATAAAGGTATTTGCCAGATCTTGATATGTTTCATCCGGCATTTCATACTTCGGGAAGCTGGTAATCGCCCATATCAGAATCGCCGAGGCTAAGATGATGGTTCCCGCTTTTTTCACGTACTGCCACGTTTTTTCCCATACATGCCAGAACACGCCTTGCAGGGTCGGCGCCCGGTAGGGAGGCAATTCCATGACAAAAGGCGTGGGATCCCCTTTCAGCACCGTCCGTTTGAGAACCAGCGCGGAACAGAGAGCCAGGACAACCCCGGCCGCGTAGATGAGCATCACCATGTTTGCCGCATTGTCCGGAAAGAAAGCCGCAGCCAGGAGCACATGCACCGGCAGTTTTGCCCCGCAGCTCATCATCGGGGTAATGATGACCGTGATGATCCGGTCTCTGGGATTTTTCAGGGTCCTCGACGCCATGACCGCGGGGACAGAGCAGCCGAAGCCCAGCATCATGGGAAATATAGACTGACCGTGGAGGCCGAACGCATGGAGCAGCTTATCGGTGGCAAAGGCAGCCCTCGACATATAGCCCACATCTTCCAGAATGGACAGGAGAAAAAAGAGAATCACGATAAGCGGCACAAACGAGAAAACCCCTCCCACGCCGCCTATAATACCGTCCACCACCAAAGAACGGAGCGGCCCTTCCCCAAGGACTCCTTCCATGGCGGCGCTCAAAAAGCTGAAAAAATTCTCTAACCCCAGCATGGGGTATTCCCCCAAAATAAACGTAAGCTGGAAAACGCTCCACAGGACGAAGAGGAAAATCGGCAGCGCCAAGAACCGGTTCATAATGACCTTATCAATAGCCTCGGTGAGGGAGAAGTCAACGGTTTTAATAATCCGTACCGATTCCTGTACCGCCCCGCGGATATACCCGTAGCGCTGCTCGGAAACGATGATCTCCGAGTCTTTGCCGAAATGCTTATCTATCCACGCGGTCGCTTCTTTCGCGGCGGCTTCGATTCCCGCCGCCCTCGCGTGCCCTTTCAAGCGGGTATACGCATTGGCGTCTTTTTCCAAGAGCTTTACCGCAAGCCATCGGACCGGATACTTGGCGGCGAAATCCGCATCTTCCATAATAAGTTTCTGCAAATCCTCCAGTTTTGCCTCAATTTCTTCCCGGTAGTTTATTCGGCGGCCCGCAGCGTGTCCGGCCTCCCTGTTCCTGACACGGCCGTTTGCCTGATCAATGCGGTCCAAAAGCAATTCGGTGCCGCTGCCTTTGGGCCCCACGGTTTTGATCATAGGTATTCCCAGGGTATCTGCAAGATTTTTTTCATCAATCTGAATGCCCTTAGCCTCGGCTTCATCGCTCATATTCAGCGCGCCGATAACCGGAATGCCTAATTCCTGAATCTGAAGGCATAGATACAGATTCCGTTCCAGATTGGTCGAATCCAGTACGTCCACAATGATGTCCGGTTTTTCGTCCAGGATAAAATCCCTGGCGACCACTTCGTCTATCGAATATGCCGTGAGGCTGTACACCCCGGGCAGATCAATGAAGTGGTACTGCCTATCCCCACGGGTTCTGACTCCCTCCCTCTTCTCCACGGTAACTCCGGGATAATTCCCCACCTTGTGGTGCGCTCCGGTCAGCGAATTAAACAGAGTGGTCTTCCCTGAATTGGGATTGCCCGCCAGGGCAATCCGTACGACTTTATTGCTCATCACACCCTCCTGTGATATGACTTAACAAGACCGCTGCCTGCCGAACAGACAAGCAGCGCCATACACCGCCGCTTAGTTTCCCACCGGCTCGACTTCTATGCCCGCGGCCTCGAAACGGCGGATCAGAATATCATAACCGCGGATACGAACCTGCAAAGGCCCCCGGAAGAAGCCGGTTCGGATTACCGCGCCTTGGGCTCCTTCGGTGAAGCCCATGTCGGCTAAACGTTTCCCTACCTCTTTGTTGAGCGTAACCTTAACCACTGAAAAAAAAGCTCCTCTGGGGGCATCGGATAACAGCATAAATGATACCTCTTTGTGTTAGTATTAACTAATAATATTAAGATACCGTAACAAATAAAAATTGTCAAGAGGGCGCATTGCCTAAAAACCTTTCTAGCCGAAAATGGGTTAATGACTAATAACCAAAACCTAGCCGAAATCAAACCGCCGCCGCTTCCACGAAAGGCTCGCGGCATCCGTCTCCAGTGTAAACTTTCCCGCGGCGGAGCCGCAAGAGCGCCGCAACCGCGCGGTTAAGCCCCTCATTCAACCGCAGCGGGTTGTAAAGCCCTTTGCGCCTTTTCAGCTCCTCCTTGCTCTCTTCACTGGCTCCATAAGCCGCCGGTACGGCGTTTCAGGCGCTTTCCCGTACACCTTCTTGTACCGCCCGCCCGCTTCTCTTTCGCCGGCAGCTTGAATGAAGGCAGAAAGTAATTGTTCAAAGGGCACAGAAACCGGTACGCTTCCGAAAGCGCGCCCGCTTCTTCCCGCGTATCATACCTGAAATAACCGACGTTCTTTCGCACGGCACCGAAGTTTTTCTGTTCGGCGAAGCAATTATCATTTTTCTTGCAGGGCCTGGAGCGGGCCGCCGCTATATTCCACAGCTTGCATCGCTCAATAAGCGGCTTATTGATAAACTCGACGCCGTTATCAAAATGCCCGCCCGGAAGGGGAAAGGGCAATTCGGTTTTTATGCTTGCAAACGCCTCGAAAACCCGTTTGTTGGCACTATTTAACAACGGTTTCTCCTCAACCCAGCCGGAATACACATCGGTTCCCGTCAATGTCTTGCAAAACCGCCCTTTCGCAGACCCGCCGCAATGCGCTGCCGTG
>JAITHW010000176.1 GCA_031279815.1 Treponema sp.
TATCGTTACCGTCCCCTCCCGGATGTCCAGCAAGCCCAGTAACTTCGGTACCGCCGTGATTTCATTGCTTTTCCCGTCTGCCGCTGCCTGCCCCGGCACTATCTGCCCGTCCCCTGCCCACGCGCTCACCGCGTGAACCGGATCTTCCCCCGTTTCCCGCTCCCCCGTATCGTTTTCCCGCCGATGTTCACTTCAGGCTGCCGAAGTTCCCCCGCTTCCATTACCCGCGAATACAGGCACACCGGCGGCTCTTTCGGATTTACCCGCCGGAACACCCGGAAAAACGCGCTCTCATCAGGTATCCCCGGGGCGGTTCCAGAAACTTCCTCAGTTCCGCTTCCCGTTCCTGACCGAAGGCTTCCATATCCTCGAAGCCTTCCCCGTTGCATAATAAGGCTGCCAGCCCGATGACCGGAATGTCTTCCAGTTTATGCCGCAGGTTCCCCCGCCGCCGCCGGGGATCCGGTATGCTCCCCAGCTTTTCCTGTAATCGCGCTATATCCATCCTTCCCTCCCTCCGATACAGCTCGTATCTTACCCCTTCCCGGAAAAGTAAATGCAGCCGCCCTGCCGGAAAAAGCGTTTACTATTTACCATTTACTATTTACCATTAGGAATCCCTGTTAATCCGCGGACTGCTTTTGCCGCGCCTCACTTATGCTCTTTTAGGATGAAGCGGTTTCCGTATTTTGCACCTTGCCGTGACAGTGCTTATATTTTTTCCCGCTTCCGCAAGGGCAGGGTTCGTTCCGGCCTACCTTGGGGTTGGACCGCACGATAGTTTTGGGTACAATGTCCCCTTCATCATACAGCCACGCGCCTTCAACCTTCTTAAACCGCGCTTTTTCATGGTGAATGTCCTTGAGGCCCTCGTGTTCATAAACCGCTTCAAACTCCACTGCGCCTTCGGTATCATCGGGACCTCCCTTGGTCACAGACAGAATCTTGAGGCCCAGCCATTGAGACTTTTCGCTCCAGTCCCTGGTCTGTTTCACATCGATATCCTGTTTGCCGTCTTTGGTACAGGTATCAACAATATAATTAATGGCGTGTTCCGCATAAGCGGAATAACGGCTCCTCATCAAGGCTTCCGCGGTGGAGGGCCGTTGGGACCCGGAAATATAGGGTCCGCAACATTCGGTGTAGGAGCGTCCGGAACCGCAGGGGCACGGTTTCATCATAATACCTCCAAAAGAGCGGACAGATCCGCGGGGATGATCCGGGCCTGCGGTTTCCGCTCCAGCGCCTTTTTAAGGGACGCGGGAACCGGAACAGGGCCGGTTAAGGGTTCCACCGCTTCGGCGAATTTGGCAGGGTGAGCGGTGGCCAATACCGCCAGAGAACCTCCGCCGAAACTGCGGAGAGGCTGAAACTGATCCACCCCATGCCAGCCTACCGCGGTGTGAGGATCCAGGAAATAACCTGTGGTTTTGTGTACCTCCCCAATGGTTTTACAGGTATCTTCGTCGGATACGGAGACCCCGTGAACCATCCGCCGGGTCTCCTGCAAGGACCAATGGGCAACCATCCGTTCAAAGTTACTGGGCGCGCCCACATCCATAGCATTGGAGATGGTGGCTTTAGAAAACCGGGCCTCGTAATAACCGGTATCAAGATAATCTGGGATAGTTTTGTTGCTGTTGGTGGCGGCAATGAAGCCTCTGATAGGCGCGCCCATCTCCAGCGCGTAAAGTCCGGCAATAAGATTTCCGAAATTGCCGGAAGGCACACAGAAAACAATGGGCTGTTTCGCCACCGCCCGGAACGTTCCCGATGTCCCGCCGGAAGGAACGAACTTGGAATTCCTGGGACTGGCGTCTCCTAAGGGATCGGTTTTTCCTGCAAAGGCTTTTCCCGCGGAGGCCGCGTAGTACACCGCCTGAGGTATGAGCCTGGTTATGTTGATGGAATTGGCGGAAGACAAGGCCAGCCGCTTCTTCAGATCTCCGTTCCCAAAGGCGGCCTTCACCAGCCGCTGGCAATCGTCAAAGCTCCCCTCTACCGCCAAGGCGCGGATATTCCCCCCAAGTCCCGCGATCTGCCGCTCCTGCAAAGGGGTAACCCGTCCCTTGGGATAAAGCACGGTTACGGAAATGCCCTCCACATTGTAAAAACCGTCGGCCACGGCTCCGCCGGTATCTCCTGATGTAGCCGCCAGGATATGCAGGGGTTTGTCTTCCCCCCGGCGAAGGTAGGCAAAGGCCAGGGCCATGAACCGGGCGCCGAAATCCTTGAAAGCTGCGGTGGGACCGTGGAACAGCTCCAATACCAGGCGATCCCCCACCTGTATAAGAGGAGCGGGAAAAGGGTAAGCCCGGCAGACCAGGTCTTCCAACACCGGATCAGGTATTTCGCTCTCCGCAAAAGGCTTAATGGTTTCAAAGGCAATGTCTTGAAAACTCATGCTCCCCAGGGAAGCCTGTACCGCCCTGGGATATGGGGGTATTGTTTCCGGGACAAAGAGCCCTCCGTCAGGAGCAAGTCCGGTCAAAGCCGCAACCGCAAAACTCTCCCCGGCCTTCTTATTCCTTGTACTATAATAACGCATCCTAATATTACCTCAACTTCCGCCGTAGTTTCCGGCGATTTTTCTGAGCCGCCTTTTGTTCCGCCCCGGGCTTTACTCTGCTTCTGCCGGAATCCAAATATACCAGAACCGGTTTGCGGTTGGGAAGCCTGGAAGCAATGATAAGCCAGAGGAAACCCAGGACAAACATAAGCAGCGAAAAAACTTGGCCTGTGGAAAAACTCAACAGCGGGTGAGCCAGCGCGATGGGCAGCTCGGTTTTTACAAATTGAAAACGGTATCCCAGATCCGAATCGGGTTCACGGAAATACTCGGCCAGAAAACGGAAAAGACCATAGCCCATCAAATAAAGACCGATTAAAAATCCCTTGAAAGGCTTCCGGTTTCTGCATATCCAGATGATGAACCACAGGATCACCCCTTCAAGGAGGGCTTCATACAACTGGGAAGGATGCCGGGGCAGGTTCACGGAAGCATCGGCTATCCCGGCCTGAATCACAATGCCGGTCTTTGCCGCCGCCTCCTGAACCCAAGCCTCTTCCGCGGGAAGCCTTTTGGCAAGGGGAAACAGCATACCCAGAGGGCCTGTGGCCACCCGGCCGTATAATTCCCCATTGGCAAAATTACCCAGCCGTCCAAAGGTATATCCCAGAGGGATGCCGGCGGCAAACATATCGCCGATTTCCCGGTAATCATAACGCTTTGCCGAAGAATAGATGAGAATCGCCAGGATACCCCCGATGACTCCCCCGTGATAGCTCATGCCCTGAAGTCCGGTAAACACGCCGTCCCGGAAAGGCCAGAACACAAGCCAGGGCTGCCGCCGGTACATATCGCCGGTTTCATACACAATGGTGGAGAATATCCTGGCCCCTACAATGAGAGATAAAATACCCCAGAAAAACAAGCCCGAAAGTTCGTCGTCGGTCATGGGAAAACGGCGTTCCCGCACCTGCACCCGGTAGAGCAGAAAAGCGATACCGAAGGCCACGATATACATGAGGCTGTACCAGCGAAGGGGAAAACCGGGAATAATCTCCGGAGATAACCAAGCAGGAAATGGTATGGTTAATAACATGAATTGTACACCTTTACCTTTTTATGTCGGCTGCCCCCTGCCTAAAGGCAGGGGCTTGAGGCTTTGGTCTCTTTCGAGACCGGCTCCCCATTAGTATTTGCTGCTTCCCGCCCGCTCTTTTCTATTTAGCGGGTCTTCCATAGACCTTACTTCCCCACGCCGCATGGGTAGATTGTTTCCTAATCTTTGCAGATTTATCGCCCTGTTGCCGTCCCGGTTATGCCTTATCCGGCGCATAGGACGCTCCCATTCCTATTCCGGCAACAGCAAATCCTTCGGATGCGGGGTATATTCTCACCTTGAATGTTCTTTGTATCTTCATAGCCTTATGATACCGCGGCTTTGCGTACATGACAAGGGGTTTCTCCAACCTATGCCCCCTTACGCCTAAACGCGGGCGCTTTACCGCAGACTGGGTAAATATATTTCAGCTTCATTGAAAGATACCGGCACAACACCGGACCCCTTAATAAGACGCCGAAGGCTTAAAACCCAGGGACATAGCTTGGGACAGCTTTAACTTTAAAAAACTATTTTCTTTTTTTAATTTAGATATCTCAAACTGCTGAGATTTTACGGTTTCAATCAAATCTCCCTGGGTCAGCGCGCCGGAATGAAGCAAATCCTCCACATATTCCATTTTGCTCTCGAAATCCATCTCCGCTTCCGCGCCGGCTTCGGTAAAACTATCGTCAATATCCTGAGCATTGAGGAAAAACCGATCCTCCGGAGACTTGAGGATTTTATCCGCAATGCGGTAAATCCCCTGGGCCAGGATGGATTGGGGCTTGTAGAGCGTTACCGGCAGCCTGGAAGCCAGGGCGGTGTCCTGCAATGAATCCCGGTATATCACCCCCAGATGCTCGATCTTTAAATCCAGGTATTCTTCACAGGACCGGCGGATCTTCATGGCCACTTCCACATCCTTTGGGTCTTCAATCATATTCGTGATAAGCCGTGGGTGCAGTTGGCTGATACGGGCCGCAAATTTATCGTACGAAACAGGATCCAGGCGCTTTATTTCAGGCATCACCTTGGGTATATAGAGCTTCTGCGGTCCGGACCCCTCTTTGCGGATCTGCTCCAAATATCCGTATGCCTTGGTACCCTTGGTAAAAACGGTATACATCAATCTGAAAACCGTATTTTTAAGGAACACATAGGCGTTGAGCACCGCGGTAACCGCCGGAGAAGTTACCACAATCCCCTGACCGGAAAGGAGAAAAAAGTCGAGAATAGACTGATGAGTGCCGGCGCCCAGATCAATGATAAGGATATCCGTCTCATCCTTCAAACTCAGCAAGCGCTTGAACAGCGCGTTGCGCTGAGAGTTCTTGAGATTGGCGGTTCCGGGTATTTCCGTGTCCCCGGGGATAAACCGCAGCCCCGGTACATCGGTATCCACAATAACCTTAGAAAAATCCGACCGGATATCGTTTAAGAAAGTACCAATCCCTATCTTGGGAGATTGATGCCCCAGGACAAGATGCAGGTTCGAGGCTCCCAAATCCAAATCCGCCAGAATCACCTGTTCTCCTGCCTTGGCAAAAGCCACTCCCAAATTCGCCGCAACGAGGGATTTGCCAACCCCGCCTTTACCGCTTGCAATAGGAATTATACGCATCATATACCTGCTGTGAACTCCTGCCGTTCCGGCAGTAATGTTTTATTATACTTTTATGCGGCTTATACCCGCATCCCGGGGTTTACCTGAAACGCAAAACCCCTAAGCCCGGCAAAAACCGTTTCTCCTGCCCTGTAATGAGGGACATATAATAGTGAAAATACCATAAATAGACCGGCAAGTCAAGAGCGCGCATTGCCTAAAAAGTTTTCTAGCCGAAAAGGGGTTAATGACTAATAACCAAAACCTAGCCGAAATCAAACCGCCTCCGCTTCCATGGCGGGCTCGCGGCATCCGTCTCCAGTGTAA
>JAITHW010000191.1 GCA_031279815.1 Treponema sp.
ACGCAACACGCAACACGCAACACGCAACACGCAACACGCAACACGCAACACGCAACACGCAACACGCAATTATAGGAGCGCGATCCGCTTTGTCAAGGGGTTTAAACCCCGAATTCGCATCTTTTTTTACTTTTTTCAAATTTTGTTTCTGCCTCTCCTCCGGGACCTTCGTCCTCGCCATTGGTACGCATTGCCGGTTCACCGGTACAGGGCAAGCGGGTCTGTTGCGCTGTATCTTGGCAGAACGGCAGGCCCGTCGAGCGGTATTCGGGTACGCATCGTGCCGTGAGACCGGGGAATACATAAAAAAAGCGCGGGAACCTTCGGTCTCGAAGTCCGGCGTTTTTAATAAACCCTTGCCCGTAAGGGCCGGGGATTAAACCGCGAATGAAACGAATAGTGAATCTGCGGACAAATAAAGGAGGCTTTTCTATGAAAAGCAAAGTAGTATCGGGAATGTCCGGCCTTCTGCTGGCATTCGCTATGATTCTCACCGGCTGCGGCGACGGCGGCGGAGGGGACGATGGCGGCGGCTCGTTGTCCGTCACCGGCGAACCTGTTTACACGGCTGAGTACAGCGGAAGCAATAAGTACTACATCACCGGCCCACGGTATTCGGGGCAGGAATACCAGCTAATCGGTAAGAATGGTTCGAATTCTTCCTCCATTTCTATTGGGAACATCGGTTCCTTATCCGCGGATGGGGCATTGACCCTGAACCTTCCGGCAGACCCTCCTGCGAACGCCCTGTTTGATGCTCCGGCACAGTGGGGAATTTCTGCAAAACTGCTGGACTTAGATATCAATCTAGTTAATAGTATTGATGAGATTGGTTTAAAAAAATCATATTTTACCGGCTCTTGCAGCCTGGTATATGCGGACAGGGATACTCCTCCTGGAAACAATGATTTTCCGGCCCTGAAAAAGGGCTGGCAGTATGTAGCAGGAGGAGGTGGTATGACCCCTACTGCCAGTCATACAATCCCGGAGGGGTTTCAGTGGGCGGTTTATCGGAAGTAATGAACGGGAACAGAAAAAGCGCATACTGTAGCAAATAAGTCCCGGATATCCGCGTCTCCGTAGTTTATAGGGACAAGCTCAATCCGAAGAGCCTCTTACGGCGGCGCGGAGAATTGAAGGATATAAAAAGTCCGCGGATTAACATGGATATGGGTGTCTCTATCCGTGTTAATCCGTGTAATCTGTGGATACTGTTTAAATGCCCTGCCTACATATCTCCTTATGCAGGCGGGCCGCGGCCCTTGATTCAAGCCCTTGTTTTGTGGTACATATCAGGGAATTATGTTACACCAAACCGGCGCCGATAGGCTTGGAACTGAGAAAATCGGCGCTTTACTGTTAGATTTTTCCATACCTGCCATAATAGGTATGCTGGTCAATGCGATCTATACCATTGTAGACCGGATCTATGTGGGCCAAGGGGTTGACCCCTTAGGCATAGCGGGTATAACCATTGTTATGCCGGTAATATTGGTCCTCATGGCTTCATCCATGTTAATCGGCATCGGATCCAATGCGCTGTTTTCTATCCGTCTTGGGGAAGGCCGCAAAGACGAGGCGGCAAAGATAATGGGTCACGGCTTTGCGCTGCTCTTTCTTATTCCCGGTATCGTTATTGCAGTATGCTTTATATTTCTGGATCCGATTCTAATAACGGTCCTGGGCGCCAGCGATGCGGTGTTTCCCTATGCGAAAACGTATTTGCAGATCATCCTCTACGGCGGTATTTTCAGCGCCATGGGGCCGGGCATCAATCATTTTATCCGTTCAGACGGGCATCCGAAAACCTCCATGTTCACTCAAATCCTTGGCGCGGTAATCAACATCATTCTGGATCCGATTTTCATTTTTGCGTTCAACTGGGGCATTGCGGGCGCCGCGTGGGCAACGATTATTTCACAGTTTGTTTCTTTTCTTTGGGTCATGTACTACTTTAACTCAAAGTGGACGGCCCTGCGCTTCCGTCCGGTTAATATGAAACTTGAATTGAACCGGTCCTTGCATATCATAGCCATCGGGTTTGCGCCCTTTGCCATGCAGTTTGCTATAGGCGCGGTCAATGTCCTTTTAAACCGGACCCTGTACTTATACGGCGGCGATATTGCGGTTACGGCTATGGGCATTGTGTACAGTATTCTCATCATTATTTTTATGCCTCTTCAAGGTTTGAATCAAGGCGCCCAGCCCATCATCGGCTATAATTATGGGGCGAAAAAATATGATCGGGTTAAGAAAACGTTTAAATGCGCGGTTATCAGCGCGACCGTCTTTGTCTGCTTCGGCTTTATCCTCATCCAGATGTTTCCCGGATTTTTCATCGGGATTTTCAGCCGGGAACAAGGGGAACTGCGGGATATGAGCATCCGGACCATACGGACCTGTACGCTGCTGCTGCCGGCCCTTGGGTTTCAAATTATCTCCTCCAACTATTTTCAATCCATAGGGAAGCCGGTTCAGGGGACCGTGTTAAGTTTATCCCGGCAGATTCTGCTGTACATTCCCCTGCTGCTGATCCTTCCCAAAATCTTTGGTATACAAGGGGTGTTTCTCGCCATGCCCGCAGCGGATTTCGGGGCAAGCATCCTTTCGGGTACGATTATGCGGCGTGAACTTAAAGGGCTTAAGCATAGGGCTTCGGCTGATCCCTGCCTAAAGGCAGGGGCTTGAGGATACGGTCAAACAGATAGCCGGCTGTAAAAAATAACCCCAGGGTCTCCCTAGGGGTTCGACCGGACTTGTTCGGCAGCCCGATTCTGGAAAACCGGTGTATAGCATAAACCGTGCGTTCCGGTTATAATTCCTCCAAGGAACAAGTGTATGGAACACATACTGTTGGCACAGATACCGCCGGATACGCGGAAGCACCGGGACAAGGTCTTTATCGTTGACCGCCCCTGCTGCGACGTATTTTTCGGCCTGGATATGGAAAACGCCATCTTTGACATGAGCGAAGAGGCGCTTTTTAATACCGCCCTGCGGAAGGACGGCATAGATGTTTCCCGCCGTTTAAGCGATACGGCCAACCGCCTTATCGCCTCTGAAAAAAGTGTCGTGCTTATACGGTATCAGCCGGACGTACTCCGGGCCATGGGCGATCTGGCCGCGGAGGTTTGGAATAAATTTGGAGATCTCTGGCTTTTTTTGCGTTTTTCTATGACGACCATGATACGCATTTCAGGTACCTGGACAGCCTGTTCCACATCGAACGGGAGCAGCCTCATAGGGGTAAATCAAATATACGGCTTAAAGGCCAAAGGAGCGCATCATGGTAAAAATGTTTAGAAAAAAGTTCGCTAAAATGGACGGCAGCTATCACCGGGGGACATCATGTTTTTTATTAATCACCCTTTCTGTGAATTCTATTTCGGCCATGACTTTGAAGGCGGCGTGTACGAACTAGAAGAAGAACTCTACAAAAAAGAATTGCGAAAGGACAGTGAGAAATTTACCAAACGCGCCGTAAAGCCCCTGCCTTTAGGCATAAGGCGGCAAAAAATCCGTAAGTATTTTTTAGTTGACGGTTTGTCATATCTATCCTCCCTGTGATATACTACTTATATACGTACCGTGAGACGCACGGGAATCTACGCTTGTGGAGATACAGTAGACCGGGGAGCATGGGTTGGAACCACCGTAAAAGCTCCCTGTAGGGAGTTTTTGCGAAAACCAAGCTATACCCTGGCAGTTATCGTTGAAGCAAGAATCCCCCGCCTTTAGGCGTGGGGAGTGTCAAGAATCTATTCTATGCCCATGTCCAGAAAATATTTGACTCAGGCTGCCGCCTTGTGTCGCTGAAGTATGACCCGGACATCATAGTACTGCTGGGCAGGCTGGGAGCGGACTACCTGAGCGAGTACCGCGACGCGTTCCGGTTCTTTACTTTTTTCCACAACCACGAAGAAACAGAACTCATGTTCAGCAGGAATCCCCAAGAAAACCTGCTGGAACTGAAAGAAGCCTGGCGATCCTGCCTTGCCAATTTCGCTTTTGTCAATGTTATTGACATCGGCTTGGGAGACGCGGTGGATATAAAGTTGGCCGGCCGTCTGTACCGGGAGTACCCGCCGGTACGGCTTTTGCTTTCTGCCGGTTGATTTAATTTATAGGGTATCTTCGGTAGCAGGCGGGGTTTGTGCCGTCCCTGGAAGGCGGCTTAACTCCATGCTTGGTAAAATTGCGGTGAGGGGAGCTTGCCTATGGTTCCAGAGCGGGGACGGTTTCCCTGAGACCGTAGCTGTTGCAAAGCCGCCGGCTTGGACTACCTGCTCAACCTCTCTTGCTATACACTATTGAAAATACCTATAGGAGGTTAAAATTATGTCTCATAAAATGCTTGGTCCCGGGGATAGGCCCGGTTTCGGTTATTGGCTGCCCCTCAGTATTCAGCACGTATTTGCCATGTTTGGGGCAACGATTCTCGTACCGATCCTGACGGGACTGAACCCGGCAACCGCGCTTTTTACCGCGGGAACCGGGACATTACTCTATATTCTATGTACCGGCGCGCAAGTACCCGCCTTTTTAGGCTCTTCTTTTGCCTTTATCCCGCCTATCCTTGCCGTTGCGGGAGGCCCCGGAGGTCCGAACATGGCTTACGCCCTGGGCGGCGCGGCCGCGGCAGGGCTTTTCTACTGTCTGGTAGGTCTTATCATCCGCGTTGCCGGAACAAAATGGCTTGATAAGGCCCTGCCGCCGGTGGTGATAGGTTCTGTGATCGTGGTTATCGGCCTCAATCTGGCCCCCACGGCCATCGGTATGGCGATGAACGACGGCAACGGCCGATACAGTCCGGTGTATCTTTCCATTGCCGCGGTCACCCTGGGCGTAACCGTGGCGGCCAATATCTTTTTCAAGGGGTTTTTCAGCACCATTCCGATCCTTATCGGAATGACGACGGGATATCTTTTCACCCTTGTCATGGGCGGCCTGTTCCCCGCATACCGCATCATTACGTTTGAGCTTGTGAAGGATACTCCCTGGTTCGGGCTTCCCCGCTTTCAGGTTCCCAATTTCAGCTTTGTACCGATCCTTACGTTTGTGATTGTGTCTCTTGCGACAATCTGTGAGCATCTGGGGGATACCCTGGTAACAAGTAAAGTCGTGGGACAGGATTTTTATAAGAAACCCGGGCTCCACCGCACCCTTGCAGGGGACGGCCTTGCCACGGCCTGGGCCGCGTTCTGGGGCGGCCCTCCGAACACCACCTATGGCGAAAACATCGGCGTCATGGCAATTACCGGGGTTTACTCTGTGTGGGTTATCGGCGGCGCGGCGGTAATCGCGGTGTTTCTTTCCATGGTCAGAAAATTCGGCGCCCTGATTCAGACCATCCCTACCCCTGTTCTGGGCGGCATCTCCATGCTTCTTTTCGGGATAATCGCCTCCAGCGGCCTGCGTACCATAGTTGAAAGCGGCGTGGATTACAAAGACAAGCGCAACCTGACCATTTCTTCGGTGATTTTTGTCATCGGCATCGGCGGCGGTAAACTGGCCTTCGCCATTACCCCGGACCTTCACTTTGAACTTGCCGGCGTTGCCCTTGCCACGGTTGCGGGGATCATCCTCAACCTGATTTTTCCCGCGGGCAGGGGAACTATCAAGACCGGGTAAACGTTCCGGCCCTCTTTGCACAGCATCAAGTGTTTTTGCTGGCCAGAAGAAGAACTTTGCGAAGCAAAGACCGGCGTCGGCAAAATGTGGCGGAGGGAGTGGACCGCTTGATGAACCGACATCGGCGTAGAAAACCGGCGCCTTCCAAAGACGCGGATTCATACAGCGCCTCGGGAATATCCTGCAAACCCGCAAGAAAAATGATAATCGTGCCTCCGCAGCCCCAGATCATCATCGGAATCAGCGCGGGTTTCGCCCGTGCGGGGGAGCCTAACCATGAAGGGCCTTTGATCCTGAAAAGCCTAAACAGGGAATTGATCAAGCCGTTTTCAGAATTTAAAAGCCATATCCAGAGGATGCAGTTTATAATCAGCGGCACTAAAGTAGGCAGGAAAAAAGCGACCCGGAAAAACGCAAACCTCCGCAGCTCTTTCGAGTTCAGCAGTACCGATACGGAGAGCGCGGACAACAGGGTCAGGGGTACGCCGAAACACACGATATACAGGGTATTTCCCAAGGATTTTATAAAAACCTTATCTTTGAACAGATTTATATAATTCCCTAAGCCGGTAAATTCCGGGTCCGCAATAACTTTGTACTCAGTCAAGGAGTAGTATAAGGACATGAAAATCGGATACAGGGTGAAAGCTATGATGCCTAATACCCAGGGGGAAATAAATATCATGGCAATCCAAAATTCCCGGCGTTCCGATCGATTGGGTGAAAATGGGGAACCCGCTGTCATTCCCGCCTCCTTAGCCTTTGATGCCGGACATCGCAATACCCTGTATAAAATACTTTTGCATTAAAAAGAAAATGATTAACACAGGAAGAACCATCACCACTCCCGGGGCATCAGGATTTCCCAATTCGGCTGCAACCGGGAACGGATCAACTGAGCGCCTATAGCGAGGGTGTAGAGTTTATCGTTTGAAAGAGAGATCAGGGGACCGATAAATCGTTCCAGGATCGTAGAAACGAGAAAATCGCCGCGGCAGCCATCACCGGTGCGGAAAGGGGAAGCATAATCTTAAAGAACGTGCCGAATTCCCCTGAACCGTCGATGCTGGCCGCGTCGTGTAACTCTTCTGGCAGGGAGAGGAAAAACTGGCGCATTAAAAAAATGTAAAAGGGGTTGCCGAAAAAACAGGTGACCGTTAAAGGCAGAAACGTGCCGATCCAGTTGATTTTCTGAAATATCATAAAAAGTGGAACCATAATGACCTGAAAAGGCAGTATCATCGTTATTAAAACCAGTACAAATACCTTATCCCTGACTTTCCAGCGGAGACGGGAAAACCCGTACCCTACGCCGCGCTGGAAGCTGTGGAACCTAGGATATAAAAAAACAATGGTAAGGGTATTTTTTAAATACCGCATAAACGGAAAATAATTAAACATTTTTATATAGTTGTCGAAGTTAAAAGATTTTGGCAGCCACTGAACCGGAACAGCGAACAGTTCCGCGGGCTTTTTAAATGAACAGGTTAAAAGTCAAAAAAGAGGCATCAGAAACAGAAAGGTCAGCACGCACAGGGCTAAAAACAGCCCCGCAAACCCTGCTTTGTCTCTTAGGAATATTTTCTTATTAAGGACTAGGATTTGTCAAGAATTATCCAGTCTGCGGTAAAACCCTGCCTTTAGACTTGGGCGGTTGAGGACAAACCCGCGATCCTCATGTATGTTTCCTAATTCACATGGTCACATTGCGGGGAATCTTGTTTTTGCTTCGGCATTGAAATATACGCCAAAAAATAGATGTACTTCGCCGAAGTACAGGCGCACTCGATCCCGGCACGTCTATACTTCGGCTTGGTATGTATGAACTTTGGTCCGGTCCTGGTGCACCTCGCCCCGGTACACCAGGATTCCAGTCCGGCACAGAAATATACGCCATAATATTTGAAAAATAAGCCATATCGGGCTTTTCCCGAACCGTACTTATCCTGCGGGAATCTATCCATGCTGGGCTACCAGGAGTATCAGGGTAAAGACAAACAGCGCAAGGGTTCCAATAATAAAAAACACCACGGCGGCAGAGAAATTAAAAGAAATAACCGACCAGATACTTAAGGTATTGAGCATACTCCGGCATAAAAATACGACCCCATTGAATACTAAGGGCAGCACAACCAGCATAGGAATCCCCAGATACAGGTTCCGTTTTCGCGTCCGAAACCTCCAACCTACGATAATAACGAGAATCGTCAAGGGGAGAAAAATAGCCGCTTCCGAAAGGCGATAGAGGATTTCGGCTTGGAAAAGCTGGGGGATATAGCCGTAAGAACCGATTCTTTGCGCCATAGCAAGAAGCTCCCCCAGCATGAGCGGGCCTAATCCCCGCCTGAGTCTCGAGAGCAGTAAAAAATCCTCATAGGTGAGGTCCAGTATGAGTTGGCCTTCTTTTACAAAGGTCTTATCCGGGCCGCTCCAAACCGGTTCATGGCGTTTCTCCTTATCAGCCCGATCCAGGGCGCGCATCATCAAGACCGTATGAGAACCTGAATCCAGCGTTATGGGGACTATTTTCGCATAAGGCGCCTCGACCCGGTACAGGAGATTCCCGTTTCCATCAAAGCTCATAAGATCGATTCCCATTCCATAGGAAAAATCTCCCAAAATGGACAGGGAAGACACCCGCAATACAATCCGCCCGTCTTTTTTCCCTACAGATTCTTTGAGAGGGAAGGAAAAAATAGCTTCCGGAAGAATTTCCCCCAAAGTCAATTCCATTTCATCAATAAAAAAAGCGATCTCCGAAGCCCCTTTTTCGCTGAACGTAAGAAACCGCTGCACGTCGGGATCTCCCGGGGTTTGCACGGAAAGTTCTTTGAAAATATAGTACGCCTTGACCCAGTCTTCTGAAACCAAAGCCTCGTAGCCGACCCGTTTCTGGCGGTATAAGGAATGGCGCCGGGCTTCCCGGGCGGTAGGTTCCAGGCTTCCCACCGCATTCCATGCCCGGCTTGCAAGCCTGGTCCCCTGCACCCGTTCAAGGCTTCCCTGCCTTGCCAAGCGAACCCCTAAATTCGCAAGCCAGTGGGCATCGAAGTACCGTTCCGCCTGCATGGCCTTATCCGCCAAGGCCAGGGCTTCGGTAGCGTTTACCGGATTCGGCTGCCCCGCAATCTCCGAATAGGCGGATAGAATATGTTCGTAAGGATCCTCTTCCACCCAGGCTTTCATCTGAGCGTTGGCTTGGGCGATCCGCCATTCTTCCATGCCTAAAACCGAGTCTCTCCTGAGGGACTCGGTTTCCGGGCTTTCGGGCCAGATATGTTCGCAGATAGCTATAAATTGAGATACCTCGGGCCAGTTCCCCTTTTCCGCACCGGTTTGCGCCTTTTCTTTGGAGGACTTGAATAGATATCCCTCAGAGCGCAGGTGAGTCTCGTAGTCCTGAACCAGAGGAAACACCAAAAAGAATAAAACCCCGTATATGGTGATGGCGCTAATCGCGATAACAATAGAACCTTTAACCTGATCCAAAAACTCCGCGGAAAAACTGCCGAATTTTTTCTTTTGTCCGGCATGAAAACCAAAGGGAATGACTAAACCGGCCATGGTCAATGCGGGAAATAGGCTGATGAACGTGAGGGCCCCCTGACTCAAACCCCAAGGACGGGCATAGAGCGATAGAGGCGGCGGATCCCCGGGAAAAACCAGCCTGAATCCCATAATCCCGATACAGGATGCCGCCATGTAGAAAATAAACAGTCCCCCGGGGGACAGGAATACCCCTTTAGAAAGTTTCATCGGTCCTCCGGTTTTTTCCAAGATGAATCAGCGCGGTATAGAGAATGATAATAACTCCCAAAGTACCGAAAACCAGAGGGCTTATTAACCAATGGGGGAACCGGTCTCCCATAAAAGAAGTTAAAAACCGCTGAATTCCCTCGGAATTGCACAATCGTTCCAATGCAAGGATACCCCTAAAGGCCAGAATTCCTAAAAACAGATTCGCCAAAGGCCATGCGCTCATATCCATAATAAAACGCATAGAACTCAGGAGAAACATAAGAGAAAACATATAGATAAGAAAGAGCATAAACCCTTCTTGAAACCGGTTCTTGAATTGTATTGCGGCGAAATCAAAATCCCCAAGCATACTGTATAAAAAGAAGTACATACCGCTTCGCAGAAGGGTTGGAGAAAATCCGAACCCTTGAGCGGTTCCCTGCTTATCAGTATCCAGTTCCACAGATGCTTTCTGATATACCAAAGGATGATCCGGTATAGCAATGATCTTAGGGTTTTGGGGGTCTCCCGGATCTTCCAAGAATACCGTAACCCTATCGGCATGGGAGAAGATAAGCCCCGGTTCACCGAGGATTATCCCTTTGCCGAAAGGAGGGGATTCCGGCAGGGTCTCCAGTATGCTTATCCCTAGAGATATAAGAAGGGTGCATATCATCCCCAGGCTCACCGAGCAGATAATGGATACCGGGATAGGGATGCCTCGTCTTGCGGTATAACTGATGCCCAACAGGGTGGAACAATAGATCGTAACAGGAAACGCCCCTTGCGCGGCGGCAATGAATTCCTGCAACCTCATTCCCGAAAGAACCGGCACCGCCCGTACCGATTCAATCCGGATCTGGAGCAACTTAACTACCAGAGACAATAAAAACACAACGGCGAAACATATACTAATAATCAGAATCAACCGCACTATATTTTTCATCTTTTTTTCCAGTCCGTATACTGTATCATAGGAGGGGTATCTTCACAAGGGGAAGAAGCGGAATATACGCCATTATACGCCGAAAATTTTTCGGAAAATACGGGAGAATCCGCCATGACCAGGCCCTTTTTACCAGGATACGCCGCTTCATTTCAGGTTACGATTTATCCGGCAGGGCTTTCATCTTTTCTTTCAATTCCAGAAGCATAATATCCGCGGAAGAATCGGATTTTTCCAATTCTGCAAAACGCTTGTCCAAACTTGCGTTGCTCGTATATTCCTCCAGCTCTTTGGCGGCATCCGCCTGGGCTTCCATCTGGTCTACTTTCGCGGCCATGCGATCAAAGGCTTCAAAAGCGGTCTTGTTGCCGGATACGCTGGAAAGGGTGATCTGGATCTTCTGCTGGGCCTCCGCGCGTTTCGCTCGGGCAACGAGGAGGTTTTTCTTGCGCTGGGCCTCCTCAATCTTATTCTGTAGCTCTCTCAGGGATTCTTTAAGTTTTTCCACCGCTTCTTTTTGGCTGTCCCACTGCTTCTTATATTCCCCGTAGGCGCCGTCATGCTCCTGTTTCCTGAGCAGCGCCTCTTTTGCCAGGTCGTCCTTCCCCGCCTGCACTGCCAGCATGGCTTTCCGTTCCCATTCCTGGGCTTGGGCCTGCTGGTTCACGGCCTCCCGCTCAAGTTTTTTCTCGTCCGCTATGGCCATAGCCACCGCTTTTTTGGATTCGATAAGCTGTTCGTTCATGTCGATGAGCAGCTGATTGAGCATCTTTTCCGGCTTTTCAGCCTTACTGATCATATCATTCACATTTGACGAAACGAGAGTTTTAAGCCTTGAGAAAATTCCCATGTTGTGTAACCTCCTGCCGGTGGCGCTATGTTCTATAACTTGATAATACCGGATAATGCTGGGTTAGCGCGAGGCTGAAGGCATCCAGCGTCGCCCTAAATTCTTCAAAATCCATAGTATCATATTCTAATGTATCGATTAATACAATCTGTTCATGCTCCAGGGCATACGCGCCGTGGACCACATCGGTGGCATTCAATTCAAGCAGTTTCGTAAACAGCTCGATCCTGCGGTTTTGCGGCGCGTCCATCACCAATGTCCTGAAGACAACCAGCGGATCCGCATATATAATAGCCACCTGGGGCATACCCTGTTCCTCATCGTCAAGCAACCACAGATTACTCTCTATTTCACGATAGGTAAACATCAACTCAATGAGGTACTGTTCAATTTTATTTTCAGCCATATATCATCCTTACAACCATGAAACCTGCGTATAACCCTAACAACGCCTGCCTCGATTACTAACGGCGCCAGAGGGGGTACTATCGGGCAGGCAGAAACCTGCGCAACGCCCGGCGCGGGGGATGGTCCCTCTCCGCCCTGTGCCGTGTTACCCGAAGAGAAACGCCGGATGCAATGGAATATGGTTTGTATTCCCCGCCGTTTTTTTATTATACTATAAACGCTTATATTTTGTCAAATATACATACCGGGACCCTGTGCCTGGGGGATGGTTTTATCTTGAGCGGTTTATCACCTCATAAGGTTACGTTTGTGTTTTTTAAGTTCCCAGTTAAGATTGTTTCGCTTCGAGCCAAGAATTCTCTGTTCCGTGCCGGGGATCAGATGCTCCAGTCGCTCCAGGTTTCGTCTGCGCCGTAGATCCGGGCTTGGGAGAATAAGAGATACACCGATTCCACCCCCGCGGCTTTGATGGGGTCCCATTGCTTTTTGTCAATATCCGCCTCAATCTCCTTGTCCCCCTCAAAAGTCCGCAGCTCCACCCGGACCCGCCCCCCAA
>JAITHW010000209.1 GCA_031279815.1 Treponema sp.
AAAAAATCCACGGATTGTACGGATTTTCATGGATTATACCGGTTCTGGGTAACTGAAATCCGTGTTAATCCATGTAATCCGTGGACCTTATTTAGTTATTTTTAAGGGGAACAACTATAACAAACGACATAAGTACCGCTTATTATCCGCTTTAAATCCATAAAATACAATACAACCTAATACCATCCCGGCAAAAAAATACACATTTAGTAAGCCCTCCCCTTGACTTATATTATTGAATTAATTATTATTGAAATTAGTTTTGGAGCGGTGTCCGAGCGGTTGAAGGAGGCGGTCTTGAAAACCGTTGTGCCGTAAGGTACCGGGGGTTCGAATCCCCCCTGCTCCGTCCCGGCGCGTTCGCCGGGGTTGTTAAAGAACTCCAGGAGCGGTGCGAGAGCGGCCGAATCGGGCTCCCTGCTAAGGAGTTGTACCTCGAAAGGGTACCGGGGGTTCGAATCCCCCCTGCTCCGTAAGACGGCGAGGTTGTAGCTCAGCTGGATAGAGCTTCAGATTGCGGATCTGAAGGTCGGAGGTTCGAATCCTCTCAGCCTCAAGCTGTGGAGAGATGCGAGAGCGGTTGAATCGGACGGTCTCGAAAACCGTTGAACCCGTAAGGGTTCCGAGGGTTCGAATCCCTCTCTCTCCGTCCGCAGGGCGGTTCTAATCAGGCGTAGATCTTTCGTTCTTAAGGGCGGGATATATACGCGGCTAAGGATGATTTCGGCAATAAGCTGCTTGACTATAGGTGCTATTTGGAGAGATGACCGAGCGGCCGAAGGTGCACGATTGGAAGTCGTGTGTACCTGAAAGGGTACCGAGGGTTCAAATCCCTCTCTCTCCGGACAACAAGAGGGTTTTCATGCAGGATTTACAACAACGGCTCGCGGCTTTAGGTATTGCTATTCCTGAAATTATGTTGCCCAAATCGGAGGTTGATTTACAGAAATGGGCGGTTATTGCCTGTGATCAGTTTACCCAGGATAGAGCCTATTGGGCCGGGATAGAGGGTTTTGTTGGAGAAGCGCCTTCTACTTTGAACCTGATTTTTCCAGAAATCTATATTGGAGATCCGGGCAGGGAAAATCGAATCCTAAACATTCATCAGGCCATGAATACCTATTTGTCCAACGGAATCTTTGCGGCTCCCAGGCAGGGTATGGTTTATGTAGAGCGGGCCACTTCTTATCGGCGGTCCAGGCGCGGACTGGTAGTGGCGGCGGATCTGGAGCAATATGACTGGAAAGGGGATGTCCGCCGCCTCATCAGAACAAGTGAGGGAACCGTAGCGGAACGATTGCCCCCCCGAATGGCGGTCCGCCGGGGAGCGGCTTTGGAATGTTCTCATGTGCTTCTTCTTATCGAGGATGAGGATGATGTTCTTTTACCAAGCCTAGGGGCGCGAGCGCGGGGGGATTCGCCGGTTTACCACACTCCTCTGGCGGGGGGAATGATTTCCGGCTGGTTCTTGAATCGGGAAACCGATTGGGCATACCTTGCCGAGAGGCTTGAGGTTTTGGCTCAGAAAGCTCTTGGACGGTATGGGGATCCTTTATTCCTCTATGCGGTGGGAGATGGCAATCATTCTCTCGCAAGCGCCAAGGCGGTTTGGGAAGAATATAAGATTCTCCATGCAGGAGAGGAGGGGCTAATGGATCATCCTAGCCGTTATGCTTTGGTTGAGATAGAAAATCTCTATGATCCGGGGATCGGTTTTGAACCTATCCATCGCCTTCTTTTGGGTGCGGATACGGCTGAAGTTCTGACCCTCCTCTCCAAACTACCCGGTTTTACCTGTCGTGCGGTTCAGGGTGTTGAAGAACTTGGTGTTTTGGTAGGGGATGAGAGGGCGGCTAAAACGCGGCTTGGTCTCATTGGTGATAGAGAGTATATGCTTATTGAATCGGATGTTCAGGGGCTTGCCACAGATCATCTCCAGCCCTTGTTGGATGGTTTTATTTCCGGTAAGGGCCGGGATTACGGTATTGACTATATTCATGGATACGATGCCCTGTTCGGAAGGACTTATGATTCGGAAAATCCCGGAGTGGGAATTCTTCTCCCGCCGGTTAAAAAGGGAGGTCTTTTTAAAACCGTGGCTGCCCACGGTCCGCTTCCCAGGAAAAGTTTTTCCATGGGAGAGGCTCAGGAGAAGCGATTCTATCTTGAATGTCGTAAGCTTTTCTGATAGGATAGTTATAAAAGCCGGCGTGGTGAAATGGCAGACACGGTAGACTCAAAATCTACTGACCGCGAGGTCATATCGGTTCAAGTCCGATCGCCGGTAATTCGAAATTGTTCTCACCGTCACAGTCCGAAACGGGAAAAATACAGCAATGATTAAAATCATCTTTAAGCAGCGTCTGTAAATAGCGGTTCCTAAGGGGCTATGAAAAGACCTAATTGACAAAGCGGTTCCTTTTATTCTATTATCATTGTGAAATATTTCACAGGAGACGCTATGAAACGGGTATACAATTTTTCCCCGGGCCCTTCGGTACTTCCCCTGCCGGTATTGGAACGGGCCGCTGTAGAAATGATCGATGCCAACCATACCGGCCAATCGGTTATGGAGATGAGTCACCGATCAAAGGACTTTACACCCATCATCGAACATACCGAAAGCCTGCTCCGTTCTCTTATGGGTATACCCTCAAACTATACGGTGCTGTTCCTTCAAGGGGGAGCTTCTCTTCAGTTTTCCATGGTTGCCCTCAATCTTGCCGGAATAGAAATGGGATCCCCTCGGAAAAAAGCCGTCTATATCGACACCGGTATCTGGGCGCGGAAAGCCGCCGACGAAGGGGCTAAATATGCGGATGTAAGCATCCGGGCATCTTCTAAGGATCGGGCTTATACCTACATCCCGCAGGCGCCGGTTCCGGATCCGGCAGACGCGTATTATCACATTACGCTGAACAATACTATTGTGGGTACCAAGTGGACGGAGTTGCCGGAAACCGGCCAAGTCCCGTTGGTTGCGGACATTTCGAGTTGTATTCTCTCGGAACCCTTGGATGTGTCTCAATTCGGACTGGTCTACGCCGGCGCTCAGAAGAACCTCGGCCCCGCAGGAACCGCGGTGGTGATTATTCGGAAAGATCTAATCGGCAAAGCCCCTTCTTGGACTCCGGCTATGCTCCGTTATGATATTCACGTTGCGGAAGGCTCCATGTACAATACCCCTCCTTGTTACGGGATCTACATAATCGGTCTTGTTTTGGAATGGCTCAAGGATTTGGGCGGGGTAGAAGCCATAGCCCGGTTGAACCGGGAAAAAGCGGATCTCTTCTATACCTATCTGGAAAGCTCAAAACTTTTCCGGTCCCCGGTGGAAAAGCCCTGCCGCAGCCTTATGAACATTCCTTTTATACCCTCCGGTATCAACCCGGACCGGCGGAAGGACATGGAAGCCCGTTTCATCAGGGAGGCCGCCGAGGCGGGCCTTGTGAACCTTGCAGGACACCGCTTAGCGGGCGGTATGCGGGCAAGCATATACAATGCCATGCCTAAAGCAGGGGTTGAGGCGCTTATCGGCTTTATGGAGCGGTTTGAGAAGAAGGAAGGATAACAAGAGCCGTATGTTTCGTATTCAGACTATGAATCAAATTTCCGCCCGAGGGCTGGAACTGTTTCCGCGAAATCATTATGAAGTGGCAGGGGATCTTCCTAATCCCGATGGGATCTTGGCGCGGAGCGCAGACCTTCATAAAATGATCATCCCCGATTCGGTGCAGGCTGTTGCCAGAGCCGGCGCGGGATACAACAATATTCCGGTTTCCCGGTGCAGTGAGAGGGGAATAGTGGTCTTCAACACTCCAGGAGGCAATGCCAACGCGGTCAAGGAACTGGCCATAGCCGGTCTGCTCATCGCTTCCAGGAATATTCTGGGAGGGATTAACTGGACCGCAGCAATAGCGGACAAAGCCGATGAAGTGCCGGATCTGGTAGAGCAGGAAAAATCCCAGTTTGAGGGGCCGGAAATACGGGGTAAGATTCTGGGGGTGATCGGCTTAGGCGCGGTGGGCGTCATGGTTGCCAATGACGCGGTTGCCCTGGGCCTGGAGGTGATGGGTTACGATCCCTACATATCGGTGGATGCCGCATGGAATCTCTCTCGTTCGGTACGGCGGGCGGATACCCTGGAGGGGCTTCTCGCTAAATCCGATTATATATCCCTGCACCTTCCCCTGAGCGATACCACCAGGGGTATCATGGACGCGGAAAAATTCCGCATTATGAAACGAGGCGCCAGGATTATCAACTTGGCCAGGGGAGGGCTGGTCAATGAAGCGGATATGATCGCCGCTTTGGATGCCGGGAAGCTCTCTCTGTATGTGACCGACTTCCCCTCTGCGGAACTGCTTGCCTGCCCCAAGGCGATTTGTATTCCCCATCTGGGAGCTTCCACTCCCGAAGCTGAGGAGAACTGCGCAATCATGGCAGTACGGCAGCTCATGGATTTTCTTGAAACCGGCGCCATTAAGAATTCGGTCAATTTCCCCTCTTGCAGTCTGGATCAGCGCGCTCCTTCCAGGTTGCTCGTAATCAACCGGAATATCCCAAATATGCTGGGACAGATTACCACCATTCTTGCGGGGATGAACAGCAATATTATAAGCTCTATCAACCAGTCTAAGGATAAATACGCGTATAATATTATTGATACGGACCAGGATATCCCCGATGTTGCTTTGGAACGGCTCAAAGCCGTTGACGGTATTATCCGGGTTAGAACGGTTAAGCATATCGTAACGAATTACGTTCATTGAACACAAGACGCTGATTGGAACGGTTCAAACGGAGGATAGCGTATGATCTGCGGGCTTGATGAAGCGGGACGGGGACCATTGGCCGGGCCGGTCTGCGCGGCCGCGGTAATACTGCCCCAGAACTTTCCCCTGGAATATCTGGGGGATTCCAAAAAGCTTTCCCCCAAGCAACGGGAATATGCGCGAGAGCTTATTTGTGAGCTGGCGGTTGCCTGGGGTGTCGGCTGGGCGTCTCATGAAGAAATAGACCAAATCAATATCCTGCAAGCCAGCCTCCTCGCTATGAAGCGGGCTTTTGAAGTCCTGAGAGCAGCCTTGCCGGAAACCGTCCAAAACATAGAAGCCATAGCGGACGGCACTGCCCTACCGGATATTCCCGTCCCTTGCAAGGCGCTGATCAAAGCGGACGGCCAAATCCCTGAAGTGATGGCCGCTTCGATCCTCGCCAAGACCGCACGGGATAAGGAGATGGAACGCTGCGCCCGGCTCTACCCGGAATACGGCTATGAAAAACACAAAGGCTACCCTACCAAGGAACACCGCGAACGAATAGCTCGCTACGGGCCATCGCCCATACAGCGGAAGACCTTCAAGGTGAGATGATGAGAGTGCAATAGGTATCTTTGAAATGCGGTAAGCGGCCTTATGTTCCTCGCTACCTGTTGCCTTTGAACCGGTACCCTACACCGCGGATGGTTTCGATTAGATTGCCGGAGACTCCCAATTTTTTCCGTAATGCGAGAATCTGCACGTCCACGGAACGATCCGTTACCGGGTAATCCATGCCGTGAACTGCGGCGATAAGCTGATTTCGGGAGAAAACCATTTCTGGGTGAGACAGAAAATGCCGCAATAGAGCGAATTCGGTGACCGAAAGTTCCAGCCTCCTATCCCCCTCAAAGACTTCGTGCCGGGTGAGGTCGAGTTTCAAGATTCCCTGTTGTATCACGGTCAAGGCATCCGGCTGGCTTTCCCCGGCTTCCTCAATCCGCCGCAGTGCCGCCCTGATGCGGGCTATGAGTACCTTGAGACTGTAGGGTTTGACCACATAATCGTCCGCCCCCAATTCAAGTCCCGCCACAATATCCGGTTCTTCCCCCTTGGCAGTGGCAAGAATCACCGGTACTCCTTTTAAATGCGGATCCCCGCGGATCTTTTTGAGCGCCTTAAATCCGTCCATGCCGGGAAGCATGATATCCAGAATAATACAATCCGCCGCGGCGCTTTTCAGCAAACTCAAGCCCTCTTCCCCGCTTTTTGCCATGAGCAGTTTCCAGCCTTCCGGGGCAAGGGCAAAGGCAAGCATTTCTTGAATATCCGGATCATCTTCGATGATCAGTATCACCGCTTTACCCACCTGCGCTTCTCACCGGTTCAATTCTTCATGAGTGCCGTCTACCATATAAATAACCGCTTCACAAATATTGGTGCCGTGATCCCCCAGACGTTCCAGGAACCCTGATGTGTTGAGCAGTCTTACCGCCTTCTTTATCTGTTCCGGATGCTTTTTCATAAGACTCAGCACTTCCTCGGTCAGCAGTTCATGTTCCTCATCTATCTTATCGTCTAGGGCGGCCGCTTGACGGGCCGCTTGCGCGTCTTGGTTTAAGTAAGCGGAAACAGACATCCGGATCATCTCCTTTCCGGTTTCTGCCATGCGTTCCAGATGCTTGGTTGAACGGAAAGCAGGCCCACCGGCGAGTTTCGCCGCAGCCTTGGCCAGATGTACCGCATGATCTCCTATACGTTCAAGATTGCTGGTAAGTTTGAATATGGTTACCAGTTCCCGCAAATCCCTGGCAACCGGCTGCTGGGTGGCAATCAGAATCGCAGCTTCGTCCTCAATCTTGATCTGCATGGCGTTGACCGCCGCATCGCCGGCTTTTACTTCTTTTGCCAGTTCCTTGTCGTTGTTCCGCAACGCAATGAGCGCCTTCCCCAGGTCTTCCTCAACTCTCGTCGCCATGGTCAGCAGGTCATGGCGCAGGCGGTTCAATTCTTCCAAAAACAGGATCCGCGTATTCATCTTTATCCCTAAATTGTATAAAATGGAGCGTTTTATTGTTCGAGTAGTATTAACCATATCCCGGAGTAGTGTCAAGCTGTTGGAAAAGGCGGCGCAGTCGCCTCTTGGTTTCCGGCATAACGTATCCGGCAAACAATAGGTGGTCTTAATCTAAATACCGTGAATATCATAGGACGCCGCTCCGGCCCAAATGAGACTGACGGCCTATTCTTTACGCCCACGCCGGTCGCCGTTCATAACGGCAGGCGGTTTGTTAATGGAGGACAAAAAATATTGACGGTAATGAAAAAATGGTATAGTTGTTCCCCTTAAAAATAACTAAATAAGGTCCACTGATTACATGGATTAACACGGATTTCAGTTACCCAGAACCGGTATAATCCATGAAAATCCGTACAATCCGTGGATTTTTTCAAGAATCCGCCTGTTCCATGGCAGGAAGCTAATATTGAGCTTCGCCCTTCTTAAGTGGATTGACTATATATTAATGTATTTAATCATAAACAGCATGAAAAACAAAATATTTCGGGTGTTTTTATGTTGGACAGGAAGCCGAATGTTTTAACTTTCCGAGGCTCCCCGGCTTTCTCATAATAATTGAATACCGAATACTCCCGGAATACTCCGTATGTTTTTCATAACATTCTTCACGTCTTCCCCATGTTCCAAATGCATGGTAAAAAAGCCGGTCATTCGGCCCGCGGAGGTTTCTTCCAAACGGCCTTCGATCAGGTGGCCCCGGTATTTCCTAACCGCCCCTTCAATCTCCGAGAAAATGTCCGTGGATAAACGAACTTCGACTCTGAACCGTTTAACCAGCACCGAGGCGGCATCCGCCCATTCGGTATCGATCTTCCGCTCCGCAAAATCAGGGATGCTCTCTAGGGCGCCGCAGTTCTTCCGGTGAATGATGATGCCTCTGCCGCGAGAAACATAGCCCGTAATGGGGTCTCCCATAACCGGCCGGCAGCATCGGGCAAAACGGATCATCAGGTTCTGCTCGTCTTCCACTTTTACTTGAAAAATATGAGGGTCCGCCTGATGAAGAACCTGCTGGACAGGCTGAGGTTCCCAGTCTTTTTCCTTGATCGGGGGTTCTTGAGGGCCCGCGGGTTTCTTCTTGGCAACCACATTTTTTTCAATGATCACCGAATCATACTGTTGCAGCCAAGAACGGATCCGGTTCCGGGCTTTCGCGGTTTTTGCAATCCTCAGCCAGTTGAGATGAGGGCGGGCATTGGTGGCGGTGAGGATCTCCACGACTTGAGTATTCCGCAATTCCAGGCTTAAAGGGATAATCGACCCGTCGGCTTTGGCGGCAAGACAGTGATCCCCCACCGCGGAGTGAATACTATAGGCAAAGTCAATGGCGGTTGAGCCCACAGGCAGCTCAATCACCTTGCCCTGCGGGGTAAACACGTAGATCGAATCCTTGAGGATATCCCGTTTTATGTCTTCCAGAAAAGAGTCCGAACCCGCGTTTTCATCTTCATGCTGATTCCACGCGCGCAAACGGTTTACAATGGCGATATCCCCGGGCCGCACCCTTTCCTGGGCGGAGCTTTTTTTATAAAGCCAGTGGCTGGCGACTCCATATTCGGCGATGTGATGCATTTCCTTGGTCCGAATCTGTATTTCCAGGCGTTCCCCCCGGCCGGTCATAACTGCGGTATGCAGGCTCTGATAGCCGTTTGCTTTGGGCATGGCGATATAATCTTTGAAACGGCCCGCCAGAGGTTTCCAGAGCCGATGAACCATTCCCAAGATATTATAACAGGTTTCCACAGTATCACAGAAGATACGGATGCCGAAAAGATCAAAGAGTTCTTCCGCGGTTTTATTCCGTTTCCGCATCTTCTGATAAATCGAGTAAAAATGTTTAGCTCTGCTGGATACCTCTATCGTAATCCCCAGGGCATCCGCTTCCTGCTGAACCTTCTCTTGAACCTGCGCAAGAAACTCATTGCGGGCGTTTCGTTTTTGAGCGACGATCTCCTTGATGTGCTGATACGCTTTCCGGTTGAGCTGTTTAAAGGAAAGATCTTCCAATTCCACTTTTATCCAGGAAATGCCGAGCCTGTCCGCCAGGGGAGCGTAGATATCCAGACATTCCTGAGCCGCGGGTTTGCGCCGTTCCCTGGGAATATCCTCCGGGTCACGCATGCGCGAGAGGCTGTCCGCGAGTTTGATAAAAATGACCCGTATATCTTTGGACATGGCAAAAAGCATCTTCCGTATGTTTTCCGCTTCCGCCAAAGTCTTGTTTTTCACCGAAACATCCGCAATCCGAACAACCCCTTCAACCAGAAGCGCGATGGCGGCGCCGAAACTTTCCCGAATGATGGTGATGGGAACCGCCCCGGGAGGCTCCTTCACAGGGGGATGTTTAGGAAGCGCGTTTTTAGGAACCGGCGCTTCAATGGCCGGATCCGCGGCGCAGCGGAGGAGCAGCGCGGCAATAAGGGTATCCGCATCCAGATCAAGCTGCATGAGAATATCCGCCACTTCCAAAGGGCGCCGAAGCCCGGAGGGCCCTCCGCTATGCTGTTCAGCCCATTCAAGGGCCTGCATTATCTTGGCTTGTTCTTTGGTATTGTAGACCTCTATTTTTTGTTTAAATGCCGCTATAATCGTATCCATTTCGGCGCCTGCCGCTTCCATCAACCGGCTTTAGGGAAGATACCGTGATACGGCATATTTCCCCGTTTGTTTTCAGACCTTCAAGTATCGAGAATATTTCATTATTTTGCGGTTTGTCAATAACCCTTGAAACAACAATCTAAATCCCCGGTTCCTCTCTTCCGCCTCCTATGACTCTTTGCCTGCCGGATAAATCGTCATAGGTTTTTATCTCCCGGTAACCTGCGTCCCTCAACATCGTTCCAATACCGCTCATCTGTCTAGGATCCGCTTCAATGAGGAGCATTCCTCCTGGGGAAAGGTACTGTTTTGCCTTGGGAATAAGTCTCCTTATGATCTCAAGCCCGTCTTCACCGCCGTCAAGACCGATCCAGGGTTCTTGTTTGACTTCCTGCGCAAGGGTTTCAATCACCGCGGATGGGATATAGGGGGGATTGGCGGTGATAAGGGTAAACCGCCCCTCAATCCGGTCGAAGAGATCGCTTTGAATAAAATGAAAATCCCCGTCCCTGTTGCCGAGCAATCGCCGGGCGTTTTCTTGAGCGGTTTTTAACGCGGCCACAGAGATATCCGAAGCATATAAAGCGATGCGGGGACGTTCATGTTTCAGCGCGATTCCCACGGCTCCGGAACCGGTACACATATCCAGCAGCATGCAGGTTTCGCAAGCGGGGAGGCCGTCGATGTAAGATAGCGCTGCTTCCACCAAGGTTTCCGTATCGGGTCTGGGCACCAGGACGCCGGGGTTTATTGCAAAGTCCAAGCCCCGGAATTCTTTATGCCCCACTATGTAGGCGACGCAATCCCCCGCAAGCCTCTGTTTGAGGAATTCCCCATAGCGCTGCCGAGGTTCGCCGGAAACCGGATCAAGATATCTAAGGATCAACCCCGCCCGGTCGGTGTGCAACGCTTCCGCTAATAGAAGCGCTGCATCCAATCTTGGGGTTTCAATAGAAGCGGTTTTAAGCAGGGCTGCCCCTTCCGCAAGGGCTTCCCCGACAGTCATGACGCGGTGGCCCGGAGCAGTTCTTCCCTGGCGGAAAGTTTGAGCGCATCGAAGAGCGCTTCCACATCTCCTTGGATGATCAGGTCCAGCTTGTAGAGGGTCAGGTTGATGCGGTGATCCGTCAGGCGGTTCTGGGGAAAGTTGTAGGTCCGAATCCGTTCGGATCGATCCCCGCTGCCTACCTGATTCTTCCGGGCTTCCGCGCGTTCGGAATGGGCCTTAGACTCTTCCATTTCGTATATCCTGGCGCGAAGGATCCGCATGGCTTTGGCTTTATTCTTGATCTGGCTTTTCTCATCCTGGCAGTGGACCACAATCCCCGAAGGCAGATGGGTAATCCGTACCGCGGAATCGGTGGTATTCACGCATTGCCCTCCCGGACCGCCCGCGCGCATTACATCAATACGGAGGTCTTCGGGACGGATATCGATTTCCGTTTCGTCCGCTTCGGGAAGCACCGCCACGGTAACCGCGGAGGTATGAATCCGTCCAGACGCCTCTGTAGCGGGGACCCGCTGTACTCGATGAACTCCCGATTCATAACGGAGGTTTTCATATACATTATTGCCGCTGATGGAAAAGACGATCTCTTTAATCCCCCCCAGTTCGGTTTCATTAGAGTTCATAATCTCAAATTTCCAGCCCTTGGTTTCGGCAAAACGGGAGTACATACGGAACAGGTCCGCCGCAAAGAGAGCGGCCTCTTCCCCGCCGGTGCCGGCCCGAATTTCCATGATAATATTCTTTTCATCCAGAGGATCCTTGGGGATAAGGAGAAATTTAAGCCGGTCCTCCGCATCTTTCAAGCGCAATTCCAAGTTTTGCAGTTCCTCCCTGGCAAGTTCCCGCATTTCCGGGTCTTTTTCATCCTGAAATATCCCTTTGGCATCGGCAAGTTGACCGGATAACCCTTCGATTTCTTTATGGGCCGCGGCTATATCACTCAGTTGAGCGTATTCCTTCATCAGATTCCGGTATTTGTGCTGATCTTTCACCAAATCCGGGTCTTGAATTACAAGAGCCACCTCTTCATACCGCCGCAGCAAG
>JAITHW010000225.1 GCA_031279815.1 Treponema sp.
GCTCCCCGGTCTTACTGTATCTCCATAGACGTTACGTTCCCACGCTGCGTGGGTAGGTCTATTTGACTTTTTCAGTATACAACAAGATAGACAGGAGGTCAAGAATGTTGTTTCAAAACCTTTTCGTTGCGCCTTATGCCTAAAGGCAGGGGTTTTACGGCGAACCGGATAAAAGAATGTTAATCATCATGGAACTTAATTATCCTTGGGCGGCAAGAGCATCAAGGCAGAATATTTGAAAAGCTGCCCCGCAACTTCGCCGCCTTAGTTTTTAAAGAGTTTTAAATACAGAGATAACTTCGTTACCTCTACCGCCTCGCCGAATATACTCTTTGTGAGAATACGCTGTTTTTCCAGTTTTGCGCCGTTTTAGGGTCTGCGCCGGCCTTAATTCTGACATCCCCGCTGTGAAACAAAAATTGGAGGCAACTCTCTAAAAACATTATCTAATGGGCGATACAAGAATCGAACTTGTGACCCCCAGCGTGTCATACTGGTGCTCTAACCAACTGAGCTAACCGCCCGAATAACGGTACCTCTCGCAACCTTCCTGTACTAAGCGGAAGCCTTATATTTAAGATACACGATCTCCGGCCTCTTTGTCAAGAGACCGCTTCATAATTTTTAGTGATTTTGAAATAAAAAATGTACCCCCTCCCAATCAATCCGGTGCCAAAATGATCTTAAATAATATCTACTTCATCTCTATCCTTTGCAAACGAAGAGATGAAGTATTCATCCAAAGGTCACCCTATCCAGAAACAACAATTTTATGCCCGTTCACGAATGGCGACATTGACATCGATTTTACCATTCTTCCCCAACTCCATAGGCACAATAAGGGCTTCCACCTTCAGGTTATTTGATACCTCCATATTGTCGCCTGTGAAAAGCGCCGGCGGTGTCAAATCGAACTTAAATCCCAAGCTTGCCAACTGGGTAACTGCCCTGGCAGTTATCATGTTGGCAAGCTCCTGGATAGTCGCCTTAGCCATCTCGTCCATAGTGGTGAACACTTCTCCCCCATTCATGGCGCCTGCAACATACAACGCAGTGGATTTAGTCATATCGAAAAGAACCCGTCCTTCAACATCACCTGCCAGACCTACTAATGCGGCAACTCCCTGAATCGCCATACTCGAGGATTTGAGGTAAAGATCCCCCCGCTTAACCTCTGTGTCAAGAACTTCCTTGAGTACATTAAACGCCGATTCCACAAAAGGGTTAATATATTCAACTCTCATCTACATGCTCCTTTCAATAGTTACACCTATTTATTATGCGTAAACGCAGAAACAGGATCCTTCCCCACAGCTTGCCATGCGTCTCCGGGCAGTACTTCATTCTTTCCCATAATAACGATGCCTCGGTTTTTCAGCTTTTCAGCGAATTCGCCGATCAACCGATTCTGATTTTCTACCGTAAAGAAGGAAAGAATATCCCTAACCAGGATAATATCTAGATCCGGCAACTGATTGACATTCAACACATCATGGTATTCAAACACGATTGAATCCTTGATGACATGATTAAAACTAAATCCATTGCGCCCTTCAACCAAGAAACTCCGGCAATATTCCGGCACTTCATTCAAATTAAAGGTCATATTAGGGGCATTGGCTATGGCCATAATATCGTTATCATTAGCCCAAATTTTTATATGCCCGTCAGGATAACGCGCTTTGAGTATACAGGCAAAGGAAAAAGTTTCATGGCCGCTTCCGCAGCCGATATCCCATACTTGGATATTATTTGAGCTCAAATTAGGCAGCACATCCTTGATCCTGCCGGCATATTCGGCTCCCCAGAATTTCCCCGTATCAGGAGAATAAAAGCTCGAAAGATATTCATCCGCATCAGAGACATTTTTAAGCTGTAGATCCGACTCGACCCGGGTGTTGCTCCATTCGGAAAACTGCCTGCGGAGCCACTCTTCGTTAATCGGACCGGGATGGAACTGCTTTAAGGCGGCAAGGCTTTCTTTGATGAAACCAAGAGCCGTATCCGCTATGGCGGCGAGTTTCTCCCTGGCCTGTTCCGGCGTGGGCGGCGGAGGTACAAAGTAATTATCCCCCGAACTCTCCTGAATAGTGGTCATGGACTTCTGTTTTTCTTCTTCTTTCTGGGTAAACATCCTCACCACATCAAGAATAACGTAGAGTTCCCCCTGTTTTTCCACCACTCCGGTAATGAATTTGATATTGATTTCCCCAAACATGGGATGGGGCGGCTGGATCGTCTCCGAGTTAATACCCACCACCTTATCAATCTTATCAACTATGGCCCCGTATACCCGATCCTCAATATGAAGGATAAGCATATTTTCCTGGCCGTCGGCTTTTTTCTCAAGGGGCATATGAAAAAAGGTTCTCAGATCTATGATGGGAATGATATCGCCCCGGAGGTTATACACCCCCTTAACATAGGAAGCCGCGTTAGGCACATAGGTAAATTTATCCGCCTTGGCAATTTCCTTGACGTTCATAATATCAATCCCATACTCCTTGCCCGCCAAGGAAAAGGTTACCATCTTAAAGTCAGCCGTATCGGCCCGTTCTTTCTGTTGCTGCAACTCCTCACTGACCGTTGCTAAGTCTTTAATCACCGCCATGCTTTTCTTCACTCCTACCGTATAGCCGCTTCACGAATTTGGCGTTCTTCCAGTTCCTTGCGCAGCCCCAGTTCCAAGAGCTGGCCCACATCAATGATGAGAGAAACCGAACCGTCACCCAATATTGACGCTCCGGCAATACCCGGCGAATTGGTGTATTGATCCCGCAAAGGCTTAATAACCACGTCTTCCTCGCCGATAAGGCTGTCCACCATGAAGCCCATCTTCTTTTCGGCGGTACCCACTATGACAATGAAGTTATAGTCCTGCTGCTCTTCGGTTTTTATGCCGAAAAGCCGGTTAAGCCGGAGCAGAGAGATAACATCGTTTCGGATATTGAAAACTTCGTAGTTGTCGATCATCCTTATATCTTCGGGTTTGATCCGCAGGCTTTCGATAACCGAGGTGATGGGAATGGAGTAGATTTCCGGACCGACCCGAACCAGAAGCCCTTGGATAATGGCCAAGGTAAGGGGCAATTTAATGATGAATTTGGTCCCTTTCCCCTTTTCGGAGCTGACCGTAACGGTTCCGTTCAGCTTTTCAATCTGCCGGCGGACCACATCAAGACCGACCCCCCGACCGGATATGGCGGTAATGCTCTTGGCGGTTGAAAATCCCGGTTCAAAGATCAGGTTAAAGGCTTCCACATCGGTCAAAATTTTATTAGGATGTATAAGCCCTCGTTCAATAGCCTTAGCCTTGACCGCCTCCACATCAATACCCTTACCGTCATCGGCGATTTCGATGATGATCATATTGCCTTCATTGGCGGCTTTGAGGAGTACCATCCCCTCTTCAGGTTTCCCTGAGGCCACGCGTTCTTCCTGGGACTCGATCCCGTGATCCACGGAATTCCGTACCGAGTGCATAATGGGATCCAACAGGTCTTCGATGACCGATTTATCAAGTTCCGTTTCTTCGCCTTCGATAACCAGGTTGATCTTCTTGTTCAGCGTCTTAGAGATATCCCTGACCAGCCGCGGGAAACGGCTGAAGATCTGGCTGATAGGCACCATCCGGATCCGCATGACCCCTTCCTGTAATTCGCCGGTGATCCGCCCTAAATTCTGAGAGGTAGACCGGAATTTGCCTACATTGTTCTTGACCGTCGCTTCAAATCCGTCGAAGAGGGAGAAAATATCCCCGTACTGTTCTCCGATTTCCTTACGCACATCCTTAATAGACCGCCCAGTCTGAATACTTTCAAGATAATCCGGAAGGCTGTCAAAGAGATTTTTAATTTTATCCCGATAGATAACTTCTAAAGCATGGAGTTCGTTTACCAGATCACTGAACTGGTTGCTTATCTGATTGAAGGTCGCCTTGGTAATAACCGTCTCGGAAACCAGATTCAAAAGATCGTCAATCCGTTTTGAATCGACTCGGAGGATAGAGCCCGCTTCTTTTCCTGCTTTTCTGGCGTCTGCGGCATCTTTGGTACTTCCCGTTTTAGCGGCCGCTTCATGGTGATCCCCCGCTTCCGGCGCGGAAGGTTTCACCGGCGCAGGCTTTTCAGCAGCCGGCGCAGGTTTCGGCGCTGCAGGCGCAGGCGGCGCGGAAGGAGCGGCGACCGGCGCAGGCGCGCTGACCGCTCCCACTATATCCTTTATATCCGCAACATCCACCCCAAGGCTTACGTCCGGGATAAGCACATGCCGTTTGAGATCAGCCACATCTTTGGTACTGGCTATATAATAATCGATTACGGGAAAGAAATTGTCTTCGTACAGTTGCTCGAAATCCGGTATGGTTTTGAGTATGGTCCCGTCTCCCTTTAGGGAAGCGTAGATCTGAATACCGCCAACCGTATTCATCAGCCCGTTTTCATCAAACTGCACCGAAACCCGATAGATCGGTATGCCGCTCTCCACTGATTCCCTGAGTTCCAGCAATTCGTATTCCGAAAGCCCTCCTGCTTTTGTGGCTACCGGCGCTGCGGTAACCGGCGCAGGGGAAGACGCCGCCAATTTCGGCGCCGGAGCTGCGGCAACCGGTTTGGCGCCGCCTTTTTTCCGGCCCGACCCCTCGGGCAGCAACGCGGAAAGGCGCTTTTCTATCTCAGAGGTATCTTCCTGATAAACAGACCCATCCATTCGCTGGCTAATCATGGCTTTGATAATATCAATCGCCGCCAGCAGGGTATCCACCACATCCTCATTTATGGTGACCGTATCGGAACGGATAGCATCCAACACATCTTCGACCAGATGAGTAAAATGAGAAAGTTCCATCATCTCTACAGTGGCCGCCCCCCCCTTCAGAGTATGGGCCGCCCGGAAAATCTCATCTACTGCGTCCCGGTTTCCACCTTCACTCTCAAGAACCAAAATGTTCTGTTCCAGGGTATCAACCTGCATTTGAGCTTCACTGAAAAAATCTTTGAGAAGCTCTTCATTATTGGGATCCAGATAGTCACTCATATAGAATATATTTTATCCATAATTAGAGTTACGTCAAGATATAAAGCATGATAAAACACATAAATTATAGGAAATGTAAACTGAAGGATTGCTGAAAATCCAAAGCGTCTGGTGATGAAAAATTATCCGCCTTTATTCCGGTATTACATTGACGAAAGTAATATTTTAAGACAAACTAGAGAGTATGCAGGAAAAACGACAACATATCAGATACCTCACCAAAGCCCAGGCCGGGATTCCCGGAATCTTTGAAAGCGGGGGGTTATTAAAAGATATCAGTATTACCGGATGTTGTATAGAGTGTACCAGGCAGGTGAATATACAGCCTAATAACCAGTATACTATCCAGGTCTCGCCTGAACCTAACGCAAATATAGGTAAATTCGACTTATTGGCTGAATCCCGTTGGATCAGGCCCAAAGGAGACTCTTATGAAATGGGGTTTATGATTGTGGAGTCTCCCAAGGGAAAACAATTTCAACGGTATGTAGATTATCTTGCCTGGCGCGCCTCCTAGCCGGAGAAATTTACTTACTGTGTTTCTCGTTTTATGATTCTCTCACCCCTTGAAGGGCGGGTCTATCAAGGGGTTAGGGGATTTGAAACGCATTTGAAAGAAGAAATAGGGGGTTATAAAGCATCCTGGGGAACCCTTTATCATGGAAAAGCGGTAAAAGGACCTGTCTTTTGGAACCAGAATGTATGGCGCGCACCTTTTCGGATGGAATTTGGGTCGATTTCAGAGGCGGCGAAAGCCCTGCGGGAGATTCAGCGAAATTGGGCGCCTGTATTGTTTACTCAGTTCCGCCGGGGCGCTTTGATCCGGTCCCAATTACCGCCTCTTTCCCATAAACCGCGGCCTTTCCCATGGCTGGCGCCTGATGTACCTATGGGGGCTTGGACCTTGGCGGATCCCCATACCATAATCGCCTCGGCTCAATGTTCCAGCCCTTTTCCCGGAGGAATTATCGAATTTGAAGAAGACAAACAGGGCCCTCCAAGCCGGGCGTATCTCAAACTGTGGGAAGCTCTGGTTCGATGCGGCGCGTGGCCGGGACCGGGGGATCGGTGCCTGGATGCCGGGGCAAGCCCCGGGGGCTGGACCTGGGCGGCGGCTCGATTGGGAGCGGAGGTTCTCGCGGTGGATCGGGCTCCTCTGGAGGAACGGATCCTCGCCATGCCGGGAGTCGAATTTATAAAACACGATGCCTTTACCCTGAAACCTCAAAGCATAGGTCCTATCCGATGGCTTTTGTGCGATGTGGTTTGTTATCCCCCGCGGCTTTACCAGTGGATAGCCCGATGGCTTGATTCGGGGTTATGCGAAAACTTCATCTGTACGATAAAGATGCAGGGTTTGCCGGATATCGAGACTACCCGCCGTTTTGCGGCCATTCCCGGCAGCATGGTGGCGCATCTCTATCATAATAAACATGAATTGACCTGGATGAAGGTAAGGGATGCATAGCGGCCGCTTTCCTCAGTTTGCCCGGATCCTTTCCGCCGTCACCGGATTACGCAGGATTCCTATTCCTTCAATCTCTATCTCTACTTCATCACCTGTACGGACAGGGCTGATACCGGAAGGCGTGCCTGTGGCGATGATATCTCCCTGTTCAAGGGTGATATTTTTCGATATGTAGGCAATCAGTTCAGGGATTGAAAAGATCATATCCCGCGTGTTTCCCGACTGTTTTACCGCCCCGTTGATCCGGGAACAAATGGCCAGCCTTTGAGGGTCTCCAATATCGCAGTGCCGCACGACCACGGGACCAACGGGGCCAAAGGTGTCGAACGACTTACCCCGGAACCAGCCTGAAACATCGCTGTTCTGGATGTTCCGCTGACTCACATCATTGAAGCACGTATACCCCAGCACATACTCGAAGGCCCGCTCCTGCGGAATATGGCGCCCCCGCTTTGCTATGATGATCCCTAATTCCGCTTCCGGGTCTGTTCGAGGCTCTTCAAACCCATACTCTTCAACAACGTCCGGAAGCACGATAGGGTCCCCGGGCCCGATAAGCACATTGGGGGTTTTGGCAAATAAGACCGGTTCTTTGGGAACGGTAAAAGGTTTCTGATTCGGAGAAATGCCCTCTTTCACATGTTCCCGGTAATTGAGCCCTATCGCGATTATCTTGGAAGGCGATAAGATAATATTATCCCCGGTCTTGGCTAAGGGTAACGTAATCATTGGTTTCCTCGGTTATAGGTAATTGGTTTTTCAGTTTCAGGGTTATTGCGCCGTCCTGAACATCCGCAATAATGGCGGCGCCTCTGTTTCCTTCCTCCAGAATGAGCAGGGAAAGGGGATCTTCCAATTCTTTTTGTATGGTCCGCCGCAGAGGGCGCCCTCCGTATTTGGGATCCCAGCCTTTCTCTACGAGAAGCCGCTTGGCTGTGGGCATAACCTCAAGGTCATACCCCTGTTCCGCCAGGCGCCCGGAAAGCTCCCCAAGCAGGAGGTCTAGAATGGCTTCGACCTGGGGCATGGTCAAGGGGTGGAAAACCACCACCTCATCAATCCGATTGATAAATTCCGGGTTAAAGAACCGCCGCAGTTCCGACAGGGCCAGAGACTCTATTTCATCATGATTCATAAGCCCGGTCCCGGCGCCGAAACCAAGCCGGGAATCCCGGGAAATCTCCCGGATTCCGGCATTGCTGGTCATAATGATCACCGTATTGCGGAAACTTACTGTGTGACCCAAGTTGTCCCGGAGTTCCCCTTCCTCCAGCACCTGGAGGAGCAGGTTGAACACATCACGATGGGCTTTTTCAATCTCATCAAACAAAATAACCCGGTAGGGATTCCGGCGAATCCGCTCGGTTAAGATGCCCCCCTCGTCATACCCTATATAACCCGGAGGGGCGCCCACCAAGCGGGAAGCGTTATGTTTCTCCATGAAGTCGGACATATCGATACGGATTAACGCGTCTTCGGTCCCAAATAAATATGCCGCGAGGCGCTTGGCTAAGAGGGTCTTCCCGACTCCCGTAGGCCCTAAGAAGATGAACGAACCCAAAGGACGTTGCGGTGAGGATATACCCGCCCGGGACCTTCTGATAGCCGACGCAATACGCCTTACCGCATCGTCCTGGCCTATGACCGCTTGATGTATCTCTTCCTCAATTTTGAGAAGCCGCCTTGATTCCCGCTCCTCCAGATGCATCAGGGGGATCCCTGTGGATTCGGCCACCACCCGGCGAATATCCCCCTCATCGACCAGCGCCCGCTCATACCCTGCGACCCGCTCCCAGGCAAGCCGCACCGCGTCCAGACGATTCCGAAGATTCCGCACCTTATCCCGCAGTTGCGCGGCCCGCTCGTAATCTTGGGACGAAACCATAGCCCCCTTTTCTTGTATCAGGTGCAGAATTTCCACTTCAATACTGGAAATCTCAGGCGGGAGAACCCCAAACTCCAGCTTCCTCATAGCGCCTGCTTCATCCAGAATATCAATCGCCTTATCCGGCATGAACCGGCCCGTAATGTACCGCTGGGCGAGGGCCGCAGTAGCCTGCACCGCTTTCTGAGTATAGCTTACCCGGTGATGATCCTCATAATACTTTTGAAGCCCTTTCAGAATCTCAAGAGTTTCTTCCAAACCGGGTTCATCTACCTGAATCGCCTGAAACCGCCGATCCAGGGCAGCGTCTTTTTCAAAATGCTTACGGTATTCCGCGGATGTGGTAGCCCCTATACATTGGATCTCCCCTCGGGAAAGAGCGGGCTTAAACATATTGGCCGCGTCAATCGTTCCTTCCGCCCCCCCGGCCCCAATAATCGTATGAATCTCATCGATAAAGAGAATCACATTCCCCGCTTGGAGGATCTCCTTCATAATCTTCTTGATCCGCTCTTCAAATTCACCCCGGTATTTAGTACCCGCCACTACAGAACCTAAATCCAGAGACAGAATCCGCTTTCCTGCCAGGCTCTCCGGCGCTTTATCGCTTGCAAGGAGCCGGGCCAACCCCTCCGCAATGGCGGTTTTCCCAACCCCCGGCTCTCCCACAAGGATCGGGTTATTCTTGGTTCTCCGCGACAGAATCCGCACCGCCCGATCAATCTCTTGCTGCCGCCCGACTAGGGGATCTAATTTTCCTGCCCTTGCAAGAGCGGTGAGATCTCGAGAATACTCATCCAAAACCGGGGTAAGCACCGGATACGCCGGAGAAGGCTTCACCCGCACGGCAGGACGGGGCGCTTTACCGTCCCTAGCATCTCCCGGCCGGGGAAAATAGGACTGATACCCTTCGGAAGGAACATATTCTTCCTCATTTTCCAGATTCGAAGGATAGTAAAAAGTGGTCTGTACCACCACCCGGAGCATATCCGGATCCACCGCCCGTCCATCAAGATAAACCTGAATCAGGGAATTCTGCTCCCGCATGGCGGCAATGAGCAGATGTTCCGTCCCAATATACTCATTCCCCATAGCCCGGGCCTCATCATTGGCAAGCTCCAGCATGTTTTCGGCCCGTTTTGATAGAGGAATATCCCCGTAACACATGGTTGTCACCGCTCCAATATGAGGAATCCCATTTTCCAGTGTACGTCTGAAATCCGCCAGATCGATCCGGAGGAACATCAGGGCTTTACAGGCGGTTCCCGCCCCGTCTTTAAGCAGGGCAATAATGACCAGTTCAGGAGTGATCTCGTCGGCATTAGATCGGCGTCCCTCTTCCTGCGTATCGGTACCTAATATTCGGCGTACCCGCTGATTTAAACCTTTTACCATGTTTCACTCCTTACCCATTAAAAATAGCTTCAAACACCGGCTGCCCGCACCATACAGTCCTACTGCTTCCTTGTTAAATCCTCGCTTCCCAGAAGCCGGTCTCCCACTTTAATCCCGGCCCGGCTGAACCATGACCGGGGGACTTCCAAGGCAAACCGGGCAGAACGGCTTGAATGCACCGGCGTAAGATTAAAAGGTTCCATATCATGAATTTCAAGGATTTTACCTTCCACAGAGATAAATGCGATGGATAGGGGAATCCGGGTGTTTTTCATCCAGAAGGAGAGTATCTGGTCCCTTTCAAAGATAAAGATCATCCCTTTACCATCGGCAAGCCGGTTCCTGTTCATCAGTCCCTGTTCCAGTTGCTGTTTAGTACGGGCCATTTCAGCGACGATTTTCACTACATTCCCCTCTACGGTCTCAATAGCTAACTCCGTTACTTCAAAATCCGACCCCCGGGCCATACAATTAATGGCGGTAGCCGCGAAGCATACATAGAAAAAGACATGAATCCGGTATTTTATTCTCCAAATCCCGAAATCCACAAACCCGCGGTTAGAATTCATTCAAGAAATCCTCCCGCATACGCAGTTCGCCGGATTCGGCCGTTTTGGATTCATTTTTTAATTCATTAAAAATCCCCATATCGATATATTTGACGGTTAAGGGCCGTTCAATGGCTATTCTGGTCTCTTCAGATTCCCACACCGCCTGTTTGGGGTCCAGAAATCCGGGTTCTCCATATTTTTTCACAAAGGAAGTAAATACCGAATAATAATCCACCAGCGCGGTATTCAAGGTAAAAGCCATCACAAAGACTTCCCCTGACTGAAGCTGAAAAAACGCCCGTTTGATAAAGGAAAAGCCCGTGGTTTCCACCAGATTCTGCTCCCTGGCAGGCAGAAACGAAACATCCCGATCCCCCCGAAAGCGGAAAAACTCATCCTTTTTCAGCGCTTCCTTCAAGGCATCAAGGCTCATACCCAGGGAAAGCTCCCGGTATGTCCGGGGAAGCGCCTGTCCTCCCTCAGAAGACCCTTCTGCGGCCCCTGCCGGTCCGGTCTGAGCCCAGCCGGTAACAGCCGGTAAAAGACAGATTGAGAAACAAAGGTAACGCAGACGATTTATACTCATATAGCCCTCACTTCAAATTATTTACTAATATCGATAGATTACAATATTACTCATATTTATTATTTACTATAACTTTCATTAACTATTAACAACAATATCGGTAAAACCGGGTCAAGAATCAATATGGCTGGCTGCGGCGTAAAATCCGGCAAGGCATATAATTATAACCCCAAGGCGAATAGTACGCGCAACGGGATAGGTATTTTTAAATCTCCTGCCGTATTAAAGGCTTTTCCGTATGTGCCGATATTTATTTTAAGTATGGGGAGGCTCTAATTGATTAGAGGATGGTATACCGGCGCCAGCGGGATGAGAGCGCAACAGTGGCGGCTGGATGCGATAGCAAATAACCTCGCAAACGTAGATGCGGACGGTTACAAGAAGGATATAACTTCTTTTAAAGCATTTCCGGAACTCCTCTTGCGCCGGGTGGAGGACGACGGGGTATTCGAGCATCCTTTTGGATCCGGAGATGCGGCTCCGATTATCGGGAAACTCGGTACAGGGGTAGAACTTAACGAACTGTATACCAGCTTTGAACAGGGGTCTATGAAAGAAACCCAGAGTGATTTTGACCTTGCTCTGGATGGGAAAGGTTTTTTTACCGTACAAACACCCTGGGGCGAACGGTATACCCGGAATGGGGCCTTTCACCTTGGGAAAGAGGGCTACCTTGAAACTAAGGAAGGGTATCCGGTACTGGGGGAAAAGGGACCTATCAAAGTCCAGGCCAACAATTTCCAAGTTGATAAGAGCGGCCGAATCTGGGTAAACGCAGCCTATACCGATGATCCGAACGCGATGGTTTCCAGGGAAGGCAATACCTGGGAAGAGACCGCCCTGCTGGATACCCTGAAACTGGTAGAATTCGATGTGGACCGGTACCTTGAAAAACAGGGATCCAGCTTGTACCGTGCCACGGATATTTCCGGGGAGGCCCGGATCATAGAAACGGGGAACCACCCACGGGTGGTCCAGGGCTTCACCGAATCTTCCAATGTGGATGCGGTGCTTGAGATGGTTCAAATGATCGAAGTAAACCGGGCGTATGAGGCTAATCAAAAGGTGATTCAGACCGAAGATGCCATGCTGGGTACTTTGATAAATCAGGTGGTACGGGTCACCTAATAATTCGGTTGTATAGGGGGTATAAATATAAAATGGTACGAAGTTTATGGACCGGCGCTTCCGGTATGATTGGCCAACAGGCTAATATTGATACGATTTCCAACAATCTGGCGAATGTGAATACCACAGGCTATAAAAGAATGCGGGCGGATTTTGAGGATCTCCTCTATCAAACGGTGAGAACCGCGGGGACTCCTGCTACGGAAGATACGGTGGTTCCCGTGGGGATTCAAATGGGTCACGGGATCAAACTCGCCGATACTCAGCGCCAGTTCAGTCAAGGGTCGCCTCAGAACACCGAGAATACCACGGATATGGCGATCATGGGAGAAGGGTTTTTCAGGATCCAGATGTACGATGGGAGCTGGGCGTATACTCGAAACGGCGCTTTTCAGATAGATTCTAATGGGCGGATGGTGACCGCCAACGGGTACTGGCTGCTGCCGGATATTATTATGCCCGAAGGGTTCCTGCCGGAGAAGATAACCGTTTCCAAAGACGGCCGGGTTTCGGTAGTGGTACCCCAGATCAACGCCAACGAGCCGGTTCCGGTGGGACAGATAGAATTGTACCGTTTCCCCAATCCTGTAGGGCTTACCGCGGTGGGGGAAAACCTCTTTAAAATAACCGAAGCATCGGGGGATCCTATTCCCGGACGTCCCGGATATGAGGGGATGGGGCAGATATATCACAAGTTCCTGGAAATGTCCAATGTTGCGGTGGTTCGGGAAATGGTGGATCTCATCGTTGCCCAGCGGGCTTATGAGTTCAACTCCAAGACCATACAGACCAGCGATAATATGCTCGGCATTGCCACGGGCTTAAAACGCTAAAGAATAGCAGGGGAGTACAACATGGTTATAGAAGCGGCGGGTTCCTTGTATCTTGATGAGACGCGATTTTCGCCGGTTTCCCGGGGAATTGCCGGAACGGCTATTAAAGATCCCGGAAAAACTGAAAAGAGTTTTTCTCAGATTCTTGATCATACTGCGAATCCGGAGGAAGGTCCGTCTTCAAAAAAACCGCGGATAGACAAAACAGATAAACTCTATGAGCAATGCGAAGCCTTAGAAACCTTTCTGATCAAGAACCTCCTTACCGGTATGCGCAGCACCGTTCAGAAATCAGGATTCATCGACGAAGGTTTCGCGGGTAAAATGTACGAAGATATGCTCTACGATGAATATGCCAAGGATTATGCCAGAAACGCCGGTTTCGGTCTCGCAGAATTGGCCTACCTGGAACTGACCGGTCAAAGGGGAAATATACTAGATAGCAAATAGAACCCTAAATTACAAGAGGCGCCGTGCTGTCCGCCCAAACGTGCCGGAGCGAAGGGAATTGTTTCCGCGGCCAATCAGAACGCGGCAGTAAAGCTCTAAATTTTAGGCCCGGATCAAGCCTCGCGCTTTATTAAGATCGCCGGCAACAAAGGGGAAACCGGCATACCGCTAAAGACATTGATGTACCGGAAGTTGCCAACCGCTTAAAATATACACAAATCCATTATACCCCCCATGAGCCCAGGCAATACCGTGGAGGGATCGGTGTTTCATAAAAACAACGGATAATCCCAAACCCGCGAGGGCCGCGTTTAAGATCCCCCAGGGGCCTTCATAAATATGACAGCATGAAAAGAGCAGGGTTGAAAAGAAAATGCTTCTCCCCTTACCGATACCGGCATCTTCAAGCCGCGGCAAAAGGTAGAACCGGAAATAGCTTTCTTCCAAATAACCGGTCCCCAGGCAGGATATTGCCATGACCAGCCACGCCGGAGGGCTGCCGGGAGCTTCCACATGAGGGCTTAGGGGAATGAAAAAAGAACCGGCAAATATAACGGCCGCCAGAGAGGATAGGATTGAAACCCCGAAACCCAGGAGGATCAGTCCGGGCAGGCATATCATAAAGACTCTCAGATCGCTTAAACGGGGTTTTGGTATGCAGATTGCGCTTCGTACAGGTCTTTGATGCAGATACAGGATAAGCGCCAGAGCGGGTATGGTATAGGCAAAGAGCCGGATCAATTCCCGATGTATTGAAAAGGCAATCACCGCCGGGTACGTTCCACAGGAAAGCATGCCGGGCAAAAAGAAGATCAGATAGGGGATGAGGGCTTCGATTAAGGTACTCACGGAGCGTTCCTTGCCGCGGATTACCGCATATAAAGCCATTCAGAAGAAGCAAACTTAACGGCTGCCAATTCCTGGGCACGGGTTTCTTCCGGTACGGCAGGGCCGCCGGGATAGACCGGTTCCGGGGGCAACGCTTCAATGAAATCCAGGGACAGAGATCGACAAAAACCTTCGGACAGGGCAGCTTCCGTTTCTTCATAAGAAATATCCCGTCCTAAAAGTGTTTTGAGGCTTGTTACCCGCTCCTTTACATCTTGAATCAGCGTAGCTTTCACCTTTTCATCTTTTATTTTAATCGAGGGAACCTTGAGAAGTTCAAACATGAGATCCGCATCCAGATCCAATAGAATGGTACCGTGTTGCAGAACGCAACCCATCCTGCGGGTCTGGGCGTTGCCGGAAACCTTGCGCCCGCAGGCAAGGATGTCGTTAATCGGGGCAAATTGAGCGGGAACTCCCAACAGGGTAAGTCCTTGGATTATTCCGGCGCAGAGTTTTTCATAAGACTCCCCGATGGTCCGGCCTGCAAGGGGATGGGTAAGAGGCATGATGATACTGTAGGTAAGCTCCGCATGGTGAAAGACCGCCCCGCCTCCTGAGATGCGGCGGACCACATCCACCCCCCGGCGTTTGCATATATCCAGGTCCACCTCTTCTTCAAGGCTCTGAAAATACCCCACCGAAACCGTCTCAGGATCCCATCCGTAAAATCGTAAAACCGGCAAAGATTTTCCCTGGGCCACCGCTTCCAGCAGGGCTTCGTCAAGACCCATATTGTAAAACCCGCTATGACGGCCGGTTTTAAGCAGCCGAAACGGGTACTTCTCTGCGCCGGGGTTCATAAGAGGGCCTCTTTGTTTTTCAAGGCTGAAAACAACACCGACGCCAAGCCGTCTCCCGAGATACCGGATACCTCCACCCCCGCCAGGCGCAGCAGCCGATCAAAGGAATGGGCCACTTCCTCAAGGGAAAGACCTGCAAGGCGCTGTTCCACCTTTTCAAACTCCTCTTCCGGACTGGCGAAAAAATCTCCCCGGATCCGGATGGTTTTAATGCCGCCCTCTTCAATATCCGCCTGGATCCGTATAAGTTTGCATCCGCCGGGCTTTCCCATTCCCTCAATCCGCACGGCCGGACATCCTCCTGGAAGACGGTATAGCGATTTCCCTCTCTTTCCATGCATCAAGCGCGTGATAGCTGGTTCTGGCAAAGGGTGAGGATATCACCGAAGCAAACCCCCGGTTTCGCCCCGCTTGGGAATAAGCTTCAAATTGTTCCGGGGACAGATATTCCGCTACAGGAATCTGTTTTTTTGAAGGCTGCAAATACTGACCCATAACGAGAATATCCACACCGGCTTCCCGCAGTTCATCCATAGCCGCCAGTACCTCGTCCTCTGTTTCGCCAAGCCCTAAGAGCAGACTTGTTTTAGTTACCCCGATATCTAAGATTTTAGCAGACCTAAGCGTATCCAGGCTTTTATCAAAAGAAGCCCTATGGTCCCGGACCCATTGGAGGGAACGGACGGTCTCTACATTATGGGCAAGCACGTCGGGCATAGCCGCCGCAAGAGGGGCGATTTCAGCTTTATTATAATCGGGAATGAGAACCTCCATCAAGATGCCGGGAAGGGCTTGTTTCAGGGCAGCAATGCAGGATGCAAAATGCCCGGCCCCGCGGTCAGGAAGATCATCCCTATTCACCGTGGTCAGGACCAGATAGGTAAGACCCAGCTCTTGTGCCGCAAGAGCGATTGCCCCCCCCTCGTCGCTACGCGGTTCCAGTCCTTGTCGCGCGGCGGACACCGCACAGAAACGGCAGGACCGGGTACAGGTATCTCCCAGAATCATAAAAGCCGCCGTCTTCGCTCCCCAACATTCCCCTTTATTAGGACACCGGGCTTCGTCGCATACCGTATGGAGACTATGTTTTTCAAGGACTTCGGATACCTGCTTCCAGGTTTCTCCTGCCGGGACTTTCACCCGGATCCAGGAGGGCTTTTGTAAGGATGATAAGGCCATAGAGCTACTATAGCACCTATAGGGACGGTAGTCCATAATGTTTCCGCCCCGGCGGTATCGCCGGTGGACATAGCGGATATAGTAGGGTATTGTATCTTCAGGTTTGTACCTGTTTTAAAGAGGGAAAACAGCGATGAGAAAGATGTTCCTAGTGTTCTTGTGGGGTCTGGCGGCGGCGTTGGGTTTTGCGCAGAATACCGCTCCCGCGGGCAGCGCCGGGGCGGATGATCCTGTTCTTGCGGCTGAGGAAGAAACGCCCGTAACATCGGCAGAAGATAGTTCTGAGGAAACCCCCATATATGCCCCGGAGAAACCTGCGTCAAAGCCCTCCGTGTTTGCCCAATACTTCCGGTGGGGAAAAGGAGCGGCGGTACGGAAAGATTTTATTTTATCAACTCTTTTTTTTATGTGGGATACTGATAAGCAGGGGATAGGGGAAGAACTATTTACCCTCCACTGGTCTTTTTTACCTTTTACTTCGGTAGGTGTGGGCTTGGGGCTTAACGGCCTCTTCAGAGAGGGGTTTGCCTTTCCCCATTTTGTGGGCATCACCGCTCAAGTGGGGATTGTGCTGCCCGTTAGCGCAGAAATAAAAGTCTTTGGGGATTTTATTTTGGAGACAGGATACGGTACGGCCGGCAGGGCAGCCGATACCTGGTTTGCGCTGAATCCCGGGTATGATCTTGGGTTTGTGATCATGTTGGATAAAGACTTCGGCCTTGAGATAAAGTATAAAGGAATCTTGATGCCGGAAAACCGGTATATAAGCGCTTTAGGTTTCGGCTGGTTATGGAATTTTTGGTTATAGATTTTGGGAGAAAGGTGAGCCCGCGGGAATAACATCTGCAAATACCGCCGCCGCCCAAGAATTTCTCATCGTCTCTTCCTTGATATATATATTGACTAAAATTCTAAGGTTTGCTATAAATTACTCTATAAGCAGAATATGAGGAGGAACTCCATGAGCGCCAGAATCAGGCTCAAGAAATTCGGAACTAAGAAACGGCCCTATTACCGCATAGTGGTTATGGATAAACGTGCGCCCCGGGATGGGAAGACCCTTGAGGAAGTGGGCTATTATCATCCCATCGCAGCGGAAGATAAGCAGTTATTCCTTAATGAAGAGAGGGTAAAAAGCTGGCTGCAAAACGGGGCTACCCCAAGCGATACGGTTCATAAATTACTGAACAAGAAAGGGGTATCCTTATAGCGTATCCGGGATTATATATAACTTCCCTGGCTTACACGCGGGGGTTAGGGCGGTTTGATACATCGAATAATTAAAGGGGAGATGGATAGGTGGAAAAGGATCTGGTTGAGTATATTGTAAAATCCCTAGTTGATGATCCCTCGTCGGTAACCGTCAATATTGTGGAGGGAGAAAAATCCACCATATTGGAACTGAAGGTCGCCTCTGATGACATTGGCAAGGTGATCGGGAAACATGGCCGTATTGCCAAGGCTATCAGAACCGTATTGCAGGCAGCTACCGCAAAGGGGGGGAAACATACGGTTCTGGAAATTTTAGACTGATGCAGTACGTATCAATAGGATACTCAGGTGACCGAGCGGTTTGTAGCGGCCCTGATAGGGGCCCCCTTTGGAGTTAAAGGTTTTGTAAAGGTGCGGTCCCTGTCCGGGGAATATGATCATCTCAGGCGGCTCAAGTCGGTGGTGATCCGGTTGGGAGGTGCGGAACGGCTCTGGGAGGTGGAGGAGAGTATTCCGATTAATCGGGCATTGGCAATGAGATTTCGGGGTATTGATAGCCCGGAAGCGGCGAAATCCCTGAACGGAGCGGAACTGATTACCGACCGGGCGCATGCGGCTCCTCTAAAGGACAATGAATTTTATGTGGAAGACCTACAGGGGCTTGCCGTGATTTCAGACTCCGGGGAAGCGCTGGGTCATATTACCGGTGTGGTAGAGGGGGGGGGCGGCAGTTTGGTGGAAATCCGCCTTGTTTCCGGGGAAGTAAAGCTGGCTCCTTTCAGAAACGAATTTTTTGGGGATATACGCCTTGAAACCGGTAAAGCAGTACTCCTCTGTCCCTGGGTGCTGGAATGAAGTATACCCTGCTGTCTCTTTTCCCGGAGATTATCGACGCTTTCTTTGCTCTTTCCATCTTGGCTAAGGCGGTACAGAGGGGAATTGTTGAATACCGCTCGGTAAATATCCGGGATTTTGCTGTTGATAAGCGCCGGACTTGTGACGACGCCCCCTATGGGGGAGGGCCGGGGATGCTTATGATGGCGGAACCGCTGGGCCGGGCGCTGGAGTCTGTGGGAGTCCGCAACAAGCTTGAATATTCCGGGGAAGAGCGGTCCGCAGGCAAGAACCATCGGGTTATCTATCTGTCCCCTTCGGGGCGGCCCTTCACCCAGGAGCTTGCTCACGAGTTGGCCGGGGAGCCGGAGCTTATTCTGCTCTGTGGCCGGTATGAGGGAATTGATCAGCGCATTATCGACGCATATATAGATGATGAAATTTCCATCGGGGATTACGTGCTTTCCTCAGGAGAGACCGCTGCGCTGGTGGTGATTGACGCTACCTACCGCCTGGCGGAAGCGGTGATTACCCCGGCGTCTCTGGAGGAGGAGAGTTTTTCCGGCGGGCTTTTAGAATATCCCCAGTATACACGGCCGGAGATATATGGTATGCTTAAGGTGCCGGAGGTTTTACTTTCAGGTCACCACGAAAATATACGGCTTTGGCGTTTGAGAAAACGGATTGAAAAAACCCTCGCCCTGCGCCCGGATCTGATCCGCGGGGGTATAGAAACGGGACTGTTTGATAGAAAAACCCGTGGTTTAATAGAAGAAATACAGGGAATAGCGGTGCGGGCCGGTACCCAAGATTCCTGAGAGGAGTACACATGAACGAGATACAGGCTATTGAAGCCGATCAAATGAAAGAAGGACTGGATCACTTCAAGATAGGCGATACCGTTAAGGTACATTTTAAGATAATTGAAGGAAAAAACGAGCGGATCCAGGTGTATGAAGGGCTGGTTATTGCTTTCAAGAATGCCCGGAGCGGGAGAACCTTTACCGTGCGAAAGAATTCCTATGGCGTCGGGGTTGAACGGGTCTTTCCCCTCTACTCTCCCCGGATAGCCAAAGTTGAACTGGTCCGTCCGGGCAAGGTTCGCCGGGCAAAACTCTACTATATCCGGGACAAGATCGGTAAGGCTGCCAAGATCAAAGAGCTTATTATCAAAAAGAAGCCCAAGGCAAAGGCCGCGGCGGAAGCGCCGCAAGGTTAAAAGTCCTTATGAGGGATTGGGGCGCGCCGGACTCTGCCGCAATCCCTTGGGCGGCACAACATGGATAGATCTCATCAAAAAGGCCGGGAGGGGGAAAATGTAGCGGCTATAATTTTGGAAAAAGCGGGTATGCGGGTCATAGCGCGTAATGTGTGTTCCGATGTCGGCGAGATAGATTTGGTTGCTTTAGATGGAGAAACCATCGTCTTTGTTGAGGTAAAGGCCTGGTGTAAAGCAGGATTTGAGGAGTTACGGTACAGCATTACTAAAAAAAAGCAGCGCCGTATCATAGAAACAGCTAAGTATTTCCTTGCTTCCCATCGAGAATATAACTGTATGGCTGTTCGTTTTGATGTCGTATTCATTGGGCCCACGACTATTACCCATCTTGCATCAGCCTTCATGGAGTATGTATGATAGAGGGTCAGACGGAAGAGCGAACTGTTCGAGCAGGGAACCGTCTGGGACCCATTGAATTGGAACGGTTGCGGACGAAGATCAATGATCAGGATTATCTTTACGAAGCCATAGAATGTTTAGCAGTGGTACTGAGTAATGAAATTCTGAATATACCCCAGGGAGGAGTATACGGTGAGTGGGAGGGGGGGAAATAACCGCCGAGGATACCGGCGCCGAGAGCGGGATAACGATATCTGGCAGGAAAACCTGCGGCAGGGAAGAAAAAGCGGAGGGAATCTCCGGTATGATAGAGGCCAGGGTGGTATTTATGAGAGGCTTCAATGGGTACCGCCGGTTATATCTACAGAACCCCTTCCGGTACCGGATTGTCCCTATTGCGGGAAACCGGTTAAAGATATTGCTTCGGCAATAGGGGATAAAAATACGAATGAACCGGTTCATTTTGACTGTATAATCGCCAAAGTTGCCAAGGGTGAAACCCTAGAAAAAGGAGATTCAATTGTATATATTGGAGGAGGCCGTTTTGGGGTAGTTCATTTTAATGGTTCCCCGGTTATACCTCCGTTTAAAATTAAGAAAATTCTGGAGTGGGAGGATAAGGAAAATCGAGCGGAATGGCGAAAAACCATTAGTGATCATTATTCCGTAACATAATGGGGAACATAGTACATACGAATAACAAAAACTCTGATAGTATCAAAAATATTAAAACGGATACCGCAGCGAAATACCGGGATTTTTTATCCATTCCCATTGTACAAGAAAACCTCAGCCTCCTCCGCAATCTGGGGATTATCCCTTATATCGACAGCCTCAATGCGAAAATACAGGATTACCAGGACCTTTTATCCAATGTGTTCGGTATTTTTCGCCATACCGCGCTGGATGATATACTTGAGACTGCGGTATTCCATATTACTAATCGCGTGAATCCGGCTTCCATTATCTTTTTATGGAAATCCTTTCAAAACAAGGATGAGATAACCGTTAAAGGATATAAGCAGTATAAATTGGTAGATACGAACTTACATATCCGCAGCATTGCCCCGTTTGAATTTTTTTTTAAACAGTATTCCCAGTATATGATTACCTATGCCGACCTGGTGTCTCAGATGAACAATGCCGACGCGGCGCGGGATCTCTCTACGGTAAACCCGGAACTGATAATTCCCATCCTAAGCCCCTCCAGTCTTTACGGCCTGATACTGGTAAGCGGTAAAATAGAGAAGGGGGGGTTTAGCGATATGGAATTGATTTTTGTTCAGCATTTTATGTATTTTGTGTCTCTTGCTATTCAAAATTATCTTAATTATGATCATTCCCTGCGGGACGTAAAAACCGGTTTGTATAACTACGGTTTTTTTATGACCCGGCTTACCGAAGAATTGGCCCGGATGAGGCGTAATGAGTATGTGTCTTCAGTTATTGTGATTGATGTGGATTTTTTTAAAAGATTTAACGATACCTACGGCCATGTGGCAGGGGATCGGGTGCTTGAACATATCGCGGCTCTGATTAAACAAGGGGTAAGGCTGGAAGATGTGCCTTCCCGTTTCGGAGGGGAAGAATTCACCCTGCTTTTACCGGATACCAATTCGGAGGAAGCCTGGGGAGTGGCGGAGCGGCTCAGGCGGTCTATCTCCCGATTGGTGGTTCCCTGGGAAGTTCCCCTATCATCGGTTACCATAAGCCTGGGCATTTTTACTTTTGATAATAGTACCGATTCAATCACTGAAATTGTCGATCGGGCGGATAAGGCCCTGTATAAGTCCAAAGAACTGGGGAGAAATTGCACCACCGTCTGGACATCAGACCTATTCCGTTAGAGAGCGGTAAGGTTATTTAAAACTAGGGAGCGATGTATGATCGGAATTATCGGCGCTATGGAGGATGAAGTTACCCTGCTCCAGTCGGCTATAGCGGATCCGCAGATTGAAATTATCGGCGGATTTACCTTTTTCTCTGGAAAACTTGAAGGAAAGCCGGCGGTGTTGCTGCGCTGCGGGATCGGCAAGGTGAATGCCGCGGTGGGATGCGCCTTACTCATTACCGCCTATAAACCGGAAGTGGTTATCAATACCGGTTCCGCAGGCGGGATAGATCCCTGTTTGCGTTTCGGGGACGCGGTTATTTCCGAGGGCTTGACGTATCATGACGTAGACGTTACGGCCTTTCGCTATGCTCCGGGCCAGCTTCCCAATATGCCGGCGGTATTTTCAGTTCCCGACGCGCTGATCAAAGAGGCGGAACAGGCGGTGGCGGCGCTGAAACAGGAAGGTATCCTTCCTGAAACCTTCAACTGCGTTCGAGGCGTAATCGGTTCCGGTGATGTGTTCATGCACGAACCCGATCGGATTGCGGAAGTCCGCAGGCTGTTCCCGGAAGTAAAGGCCGTGGAAATGGAGGGAGCGGCGGTTGCCCACGCCTGCTTTCTGTTCAAAGTACCCGCCCTGATTATTCGCGCTCTTTCGGATATTGCCGGAATTGAATCGCCGGTTACGTTTAATGAATTTCTCCCTGTGGCGTCTAAGTATTCGACGGAAATCGTCCGTCGTATCATAAAGAATCATACAACATAAAAAGGATATGTGTTTATGGAAAAGATCGCTAGTTTTCAGGTTGATCATCTCCGCTTAAAACCGGGAGTATACGTCTCCCGGAAGGATCGTTTTGGGGATACGGTGATTACCACCTTTGACCTCCGTTTCAAAGAGCCTAATAAAGAGCCGGTTATGGATATGCCCGCCCTGCATACCCTTGAACATCTGGGCGCTACCTTTCTTCGTTCCCACAAGGATTGGGGAAACCGGATAGTCTACTTTGGACCTATGGGCTGCCGTACCGGCTTCTACCTGATTCTGGAAGGGGATAGGAATTCGGAGGAGGCGCTGCCCCTGCTTCGGGAAATGCTGGAGTGGATTCGGGCTTTTCAGGGAGCCATACCCGGCGCGGCCGCGGCGGAGTGTGGTAACTGGCGGGAACAGAACTTGGAGATGGCCCAATGGGAAGCGGCCCGGTATGCCGAGGCGGTACGGAATCCCGGGAAGGAACGTCTGAACTATCCGGGATAGCAACAAATCCGCAGATTATACAGAGGGTTTAGGAGGCGTATTTTTATTACTAAAATAGTAATGTTTAGTGTATAAATGACTTGACCTCCGGCGAAAAAAAGGGTACTTTATAAGTAGACCTGATGATATGGTGTTATGCCTTTTTCATCACCGACATACAAACTACTGTGACTAGAGCAGCATCGTGTTTTACAGCAACCGTATTGTCAGGGAGTTGCCTCCCGGGTTTCCCACCTCCTTTTCCCGGGAGGTTTTTTATTATTAACGTAACGGCTTATTGATGACGAAATTAATGCGGTTGCTTCTTGTGTTATTGGTATGTTCTTGTCCGGGGTGTACCAAACAGGCGCCGGCTCCGGGTATGACGATGCATCTCGGTCAATCAGACGATGCCTTGCAGGAAATAAGCCTTCAGGCGCGAGAGACCTTCCCGGTTTTTATGGACAAACTGAAAAACCCGGAACCTGATGAACAGGATTTTTTGGTCAAGTATCCCTTTGAAGCGGACCCGGGAAGCGGTTTCGGTCATGAACAGTTATGGCTGGGGAATATTACGGTGGAAAACGGCATTTATTACGGTTCGGTTGCCAATAAGCCCTATTATGTTTCCCGTTTTAAACCTGGGGACCGGGTATCTTTTGACAAGGACGCGGTCAGCGATTGGATGTATATCAAGAAGGGCAAAATAACCGGAGGGTATTCCATCAAATACCTCATCGAACAGATCCCCCAGCCGGACCGGGAACCGGACTTACGCAGGTACTATGAGATGTTTGAATGAATAGGAAAACATACCGGGAGTCTAAAAATCCGGTATATTGCACAATTTCAGTCTTTGGTATATCGTGAAAAACCTATATGATAGATAGAGAACGTATTGAAAAAGCTATCCGGGAAATTCTCTATGCGATCGGGGAAGATCCCGGCCGGGAAGGTTTGAAAGAAACGCCGAATCGGGTTGCGCGGATGTATGAGGAAATCTTCGGAGGAATAGGCCGGGATCCCTCAGAGGAGATTAAACTCTTTAAGGAAGCAAGCCAAGAAACAATGGTTCTGGTGAAGGATATCTCGTTTTATTCTATATGCGAACATCATCTGATGCCTTTTTGCGGTCATATCCATGTGGTATATATCCCTCAAGACAGGAAGGTTCTGGGGTTGAGCAAGATCGTGCGAATCGCGGATCTCGTTTCTAAAAAGCCCCAGCTTCAGGAACGGCTGACTACGGAGATAGGGGAAACCATCATGAAAGGAACGGGAGCTTTGGGTGCGGCGGTGGTGGTTGAGGCGGAACATCTCTGCATGACCATGCGGGGGGTACGGAAACCGGGTTCCAAAACGATTACTTCCGATTTCAGAGGGGTTTTAGCACATGATACTAATCTCAGAGCGGAAGCGCTTGGGTTAATTAAGAGATAGAAGCATGGCGGAATCTAAAACACGGGTATTCCGGTGCCGGCAGTATTGTTTTCCTCTTGGCAAGAGGACGTATATCATGGGAATTCTCAATGTTACGGCGGATTCTTTTTCAGACGGAGGAAAATACCTTGACGCGGAACAGGCAACGGAACGGGCGCAACAGATGCTTGCCGATGGAGCGGATATTATTGATATTGGAGGAGAGTCAACCCGTCCAGGTTTTATTCCGGTAGATGCGGAAGAAGAAATCCGGCGGGTAATACCGGTGGTTGAACGGCTTATCCCCGTCCTTAAAGCGCCTATTTCGGTTGACACCACCAAAGCCGCGGTGGCCGAACAGGCTCTTGCCGCAGGGGCCCACATCATCAACGACATCTGGGGATTCCAGAGAGAACCTGACCTTGCCGAGATAAGCGCGGAATATGACGCCGGGGTGATCCTTATGCACAACAGCGACAGCGGCGGATATCAAGACATCATAGCGGATATAATCGCCTTTCTTCGCAAAGGCTTTGCCATTGCCCGGAAAGCGGGTATCAAAGAAGAGCGGATTGTCCTTGACCCAGGCATCGGATTTGGGAAAGACTTGAGCCAAAACCTTGAAGTTATGAGGCGGCTCAAGGAACTGCAAGCCCTTGGTTTTCCGGTTCTTATGGGGACTTCGAGAAAATCCATGATTGGGAAGGTACTTAATCTGCCGGTACACGAAAGGATGGAAGGAACAGCGGCAACCGTGGCATTGAGTATTGCCTATGGAGCGGATTTTGTGCGGGTCCACGATGTGAAGGAAATGAAACGAGTCGCGGCTATGACCGACGCGATGGTACGGGGCCTAAGCAATGGATGATGCCTATATAGCTTTAGGTTCCAATATAGGCGATCGGGAGGCGTACCTGCTGAGAGCTTTGAAGATGTTCCGCAAAACCGGACCGGTGAGCCTTACCGGACTGTCCGGCATATACCAAACCGCGCCGGTGGGTTATACCGAACAAGAGCCGTTTCTCAACATGGTATGCCGGCTGAGGGTCTCCGTAGGCCCCTTTGAACTTTTGGAGATGCTCCTTAACATTGAAACCGCGCTTGAAAGAAAGCGGACCACCCGCTGGGGACCTAGAACCATTGATCTCGATATGCTCTTGTACGGCAATGAAAAAATACACGCCCCTCTGCTCACGGTTCCCCACCCCTGCATGTTCGAGCGGGCTTTTGTGCTGGTACCCCTTAGGGATGTCTATCCCTTTGAGACCCTCGAAGGAGCGTCCCTTACGGAACGTATCGCATCTTGCTCCGACCGGGAAGGAATCGTCCTCTATCGATCATCCCAAGACGCAGAGTCCCTCTTGAATCAAGCGTCCTAGGGTTTCCAGTCACCGTTCATACCTGGCCATATTGCGAGGGGTTTCAAATACATCCACCGCCCATAGCAGGGCCGGGTCCATCTGAAGCTCCGGCAGCATTGCTTCAACTTCTTTAAAAATAAAATGAGCGATCCGTTCCGCGCTGGGGTCCTGGCTGAATATGGGATTATCATTGAGATTGGTATGATCCAGCGCGGCGGTAACGGTCCGCAGCGCCTGTTTAAGTACCCCGAAATCCGCCAGCATAGCGCCCGCGTCCAGGGTATTCCCTCTTGCCCACAGTCTGATCCGGTAATTATGACCATGCAGGTTCTCACACTTCCCATGATAATGGCTTAAAAAATGGGCCGCGGCAAACTCCGCCTCTACTCGTACTGAAAACATGGCTACAGCATAGTGAAAAGATAAAAACAGATCAATGCACGCCGCCTTGATTTGGCGGTGGAGCGGGTTTTTTTTATAAATTTTTGTGCGCCTGTATATTCGGAATTTATAACAGGGAACAGGCGCCGGAAAAGAGCGTTTTGACCGGCCCGGGGAGGCCGCTCTTTCGTACCTATTCCTTTATACCGCTTATTTATTAGCCGCTTCCCTATTTCACCTGTAACTCATTATATTAAAGAAAGGAGTAATTGATGATAATACGACCAATGATACGGAACAATCTCTGCCTGAATAGTCATCCCAAGGGATGCGCCTTGGCGGTAAAACGCCAGATTGACTATGTGCAAACCCATCTTGCCGGGGGAATAAGCCCGGAGAAACTACGGGCCGGCGCGGCAGCGGGAACGCCTAAGCTGGCGCTGGTGGTGGGCTGTTCCACAGGGTATGGACTTGCCAGCCGGATTACCGCGGGATTCGGGTACGGGGCGGCTACGGTGGGGGTCTCCCTGGAAAAGCCGGGTTCCGCAGCCAAACCGGGAACGCCGGGATTCTACAATAACCTCGCCTTTGATGCCGAGGCGCTTCAGGCAGGGCTTCCTGCACGAACCCTTGAGGGCGACGCCTTTTCCGATGCCCTCAAAGCGGAGGCTGTTGCGGCGGTTAAGGGCATTGCTGTTGCAGCGAAGATTCCCCCCAAGATCGACCTTATCATCTATTCCTTAGCTTCGCCGGTTAGGACGGACCCGAAAGACGGGGTAATGTACCGGTCGGTGGTCAAGCCCATTGGAAACGCCTATTCCGGGAAAACCGTGGACATGATGACCGGCAAGATCCGCGCCGTCTGTGTGGAACCTGCCGGAGAAGATGAAATCGCCGCTACGGTTAAAGTCATGGGCGGAGAAGATTGGGAGCTGTGGATCGACACGCTGGACAAGGCCGGAGTCCTCTCTCCTGCAATGCGGACCGTAGCCTATACCTATATAGGGCCTGAAATTTCCTGGCCGATTTATAAAAACGGTACTATAGGACGGGCAAAAGAAGATTTGGAACGGGCCGGCAAAGCGATCCGCCGGCGGTTTAGCAATACCCGCGGCGGCGCTTGGGTTTCGGTGAACAAAGCCCTCGTAACCAGGGCAAGCGCGGTTATTCCGATCATTCCCTTTTACGTTTCCTGCCTTTTCAAGGTGATGAAAGAAAAATTACTCCATGAAGGGTGCATAGAACAGATGGCCCGGCTATTCCGGGACCGGCTGTACATTGACGCCGCCTACAGCGATCCCGCAGAGGTTCCGGTTGATAGTGAAGGACGGATACGCCTTGACGATTGGGAGATGCGGGCGGACGTGCAGAGGGAGACTGCGGCCGCCATGGATATCGCAGTTGAAGAGAATATCTTCACTTTTACCGATGTGGCGGGGTTCAAACACGACTTTCTTGAGGCTCATGGCTTCGATGTTCCCGGAGTTGATTACGAAGCCGGTGTTGACCCAAGCGGTATATAGCGGGAATCGGGGGTGTCCATGAAAGATGAGTTGGTTATCGCACTGGTGGAAAGATTCGGCGCGGGTTTAATAGGCGAACTGGATTTTGACGACGGAACAGCGCGGCTCATACTCCGTAAAGAGAGCGCCGCCTGTAGCGCTCCCGGATGCTGCGAGACGCCGCCTCAGCCGAAGATTAACCGGATGACGGGGAAACAAGACGGACCGGAAGACATGCCGTTGCCGGAGGGCCCTGCGGGGCAGATGATGAAAGGGGAAACCATTACCAGCCCGATTGTGGCGACCTTCTATGGGTCGGCCACTCCCGACGCTCCGCCGTTTGTGAGCGCCGGAACCCGGGTCAAAGCAGGGGAAACCCTCTGTATTTTGGAAGCCATGAAGATGATGAACCATCTGGAAGCGGAATTCGACTGTGAAATTCTGAGCATCCACGCCACAAGCGGGGATCTGGTGGAATTCGGCCAGCCCTTGTTTGAAGTAAAGCGGCTGTAAGGGAGCGCCGGTTTGATAAAACGCCTGCTCATAGCGAACCGGGGAGAAATAGCGGTCCGCATTATCCGTACCTGCCGGGAAATGGGAATTGAAACCGTGGCGGTGTATTCTACCGCGGATAAGGATAACCTCCATGTCCTTTTGGCGGATAAGGCCGTGTGTATCGGACCGCCTCCTTCGGCGCAGAGCTATCTGGTCCGCAACAATCTTATCATGGCGGGCATACATACGCACTGCGATGCCATCCATCCGGGAGTCGGGTTTCTCTCGGAGAACGCGGAATTCGCCCGGCTCGCGCTGGATAACGGGTTCATATTCATCGGCCCCGACCCGCAGGTGATTGACCTGCTGGGGGACAAGGTCAAGGCTAGGACAACGGCTTGCAAGTTCGGTTTGCCGGTTACTCCGGGAACCGAACGGGCGGTGCCGGATATCGCGGGAGCCAGGAAAGCTGTGGAGCAACTGGGCTTTCCGGTGATCATTAAGGCCGCGGCCGGCGGCGGCGGTAAGGGGATGCGGGTAGTCCAGACCGCGGGGGAGCTTGAGGAAAATTTCCTCATTGCAGGAGCGGAAGCGCAAGCGAATTTTGCTGACGACCGGGTGTTTATTGAACGGTATATTGAAAATCCCCGCCATGTGGAGCTGCAAATCCTTGCGGACGGCAACGGCAGCGTGGCCGTTTTAGGGGAGCGGGACTGTTCGGTTCAGAAAAATCATCAAAAACTCATTGAAGAAAGCCCTTCCCCAGGGGTAACAAAGGATATGCGGGAGCGTATGGCTGCGGGCGCGGTGGAAATGTTCCGGGAACTCCGTTACCGGGGCGCGGGGACCATCGAGTTTCTTGTTGAAAGAAAAGATTTTTACTTTATGGAAGTGAACGCCAGGGTTCAAGTGGAACATCCTGTGAGCGAGTTCGTTACCGGCACGGATATCATACGGGAACAGATCCTTGCCTGCACCGAAGGGCAGATGGGCATCGATCCCGGCACGATACGCCTCAACGGATGGGCTATCGAGTGCAGAATCAACGCCCTAGGTCCGGGCAAGGTTACAAGGCTGGACATACCCGGCGGGCCGGGAGTCCGGTTCGACAGCTTTTTGTATACCGGCTGCACGATGCCGCCTCACTACGACGCTATGGCGGCAAAGCTCATCGTATACGGGAAAGACCGGCAGGCAGCGCTTGCCAAGATGGATCGCGCGTTGAAAGAACTGAACATTCAAGGCATACAGACCAATAAAGCTCAACAGCAGTGGATTATACAAGACCCGCAATTTCGTTCCGGCAATTTCGGAACATCCTATTACGATCAGATTGCAAAGGAGGCGGAACATGCCCGCTGAAACACTACCGGAGCAGTCCAATCCGGCCTGTCCGAGTTGCGGCGCTCAATACCGCACGGAAGATATTGCTAAGGCGCTCAAAACCTGTCCCGGATGCGGCTATCACTACCGCATGGAGCCGGTGGAGCGGATTCAATACCTGACCGATCCCGGAAGTTTTTCCGAATTTTCCGGGAATCTTATATCCCTCAACCCGATTGATCTCGGCGGCTATGAAGAAAAACTCTCGGAAGCGGAAGCCAAGGCGCAGATGAAAGACGCGGTTATCACCGGAACCTGTTCGATAGAAGGGAGGAAATTGATCCTCGGGTTGATGTCCTTTAACTTCATGGGCGGTTCTATGGGTTCCGTGGTAGGTGAAAAAGTCTGCCGCGCGTTGCTCATGGGCGCGGAAACCGGGCTGCCGGTGGTAATCTACACCACTTCCGGCGGCGCACGGATGCAGGAAGGGATATTTTCCCTCCTCCAGATGGCCAAGACCTCCAGCGCCGCCGCGGAACTGGATAAAGCGGGCGTACCGTTCTTCATTGTCCTGTGCGATCCCACCACCGGCGGAGTTACCGCATCTTTTGCGATGCTGGCGGATATAACCCTGGCGGAACCCGGGGCGCTTATCGGTTTTGCAGGACCCAGGGTCATCGAAGGAACCATACGGGAGAGCCTGCCTGAAGGGTTCCAGCGGGCGGAGTTCCAGCAGGAAAAAGGCTTTGTGGATATAATTGTGAAGCGTCAGGATCAGCGGCGGACGGTGAGGGAACTGATTGATCTGCATATAAGAGCGCCTGATGAGCGGAAAGAGGGAAAACCGGCATGACGAATACCGCGATACTACAGGAAAAAATAGAAGAACTCAAAAAACTCGTGCATCAATCGGGGATTGACGCGAATCAAGAACTGGAACACCTGGAGGACAAGATTCAGTCGGGCGTCAAAACCGAAAACGCCTGGCGGCGGGTTGAACTTGCCCGTCATCCTGAACGCCCCTATTCCCTGGATTATATCAACCGGATTTTTGACGGTTTTATCGAACTCCACGGGGATCGGGCCTTTGGAGATGATCCGGCAATCATCGGAGGCTTAGGCTTTCTTGAGGGCCGTCCGGTTACGATTCTTGCCAACCAGAAGGGGCATACCCTCAAAGAAAACATGTACCGCAACCACGGCATGGCGAATCCCGAGGGCTACCGGAAAAGCCTGCGTCTGGCCAAACAGGCGGAAAAGTTCCACCGTCCGATTGTTGCCTTTGTAGACACCTCCGGGGCGTATCCGGGATTGGGCGCGGAAGAGCGGGGCATCGGCGAAGCTATTGCCCGGAATCTTCGGGATTTCAGCCATCTGAAAACCCCGATAGTCTGCATTATCATTGGGGAAGGCGGTTCCGGCGGCGCACTGGGCCTCAGCGTGGGGGACAAGATATATATGCTGGAAAACGCCATCTATTCGGTGATCAGCCCTGAAGGCTGCGCCTCAATCCTGCTGCGGGATGCAACTAAGGCAAAGGATGCCGCCGCAATGCTCCGCATCACCAGTACGGACCTTCTTGATTTTAAGGTCATCAACGGCGTTATCCCCGAACCTCCAGGCGGCGCCCACACCGACCCGGACGCGGCGGCTCGGATTATCAAAGAAATACTGGTGAAAGAACTCAAAGACCTGTGCGGCCGCAATCCCTCGGTACTGGTCCGCTACCGGAACCAGAAAATCCGCAAGATTGGGCATTGGAAGGAGGTGCAGGGTGAGCCGCCGGATGCTAAAACCTTCGGCTTCTTGTTTCACAGGCAAGACGTACCCTAATCGGGCAGGCGGTCTTTGTCTCCGCAGGGGTTTATGGGTACCGGTTAAAAACTACTTACCCGAATCCCGAATGAGCCTGGACAAAATCCGGTCGAAGCTGTCCGCAAAGGCTTTGAGTTCCCGTTTGCCGTAAGAGGCGGCCCGGGGGCCTCCGAGACCGTTTTCAGCAAGGGCAACCATGAAATCCCGCAGGGAAAGCCGCGCCCGGATATTTTCTTTGGTGTAAACCTGTCCCCGGTCGTCGAGTACCGCAATCGCTGCTTCCACCAAGCGGTTTGCAAGAGGTATGTCCCGGGTCAAGACAAGGTCTCCAGGCCGGGCCGACTGCAGGATTCTGTTATCCGCCGCGCCTTCCTCACAGGGACAGATTTCCATCATCACCGTGTCTCCGGTTATACCCGGAATCGGGCGGTTTGCCGCGAAAACAGCCTGCACGCCGGTTCTTGCGGAAGCCCGCAACACCGCTTCCCGGGCCGGCCTAGGGCAGGAATCGGCATCGACGAAAATCTTCACCAAGAGAGATCCCCGACTCCCGCGGCATAGAGGGTATAGTCTCCTGAAAAAGTATACGCTCCTGGCGTATCCGAGGCCGGAATAAACGCCGATTCTCCCGGTTCCAGTACGCAAAATTCTTCGCCGTTTTTATAATCTATGGCCGATTTCCCCTGAGTAACCATCACGATGGCAGGGCCTCGTTTGAGAAACGAGAGATTATCGCCTTGATTGGTCAGCACCGAAAGAGCGAATTCTTTACAAGGAGTAGGATAAGCTGATTCTTGGAGGCCGAGGACCGCAGGATTAAAAGGGTCGAAGTTTAAGATGCGTAGCAATTCCTCATGGTCTATATGCTTAGAAGTCAATCCGCCCCGGAGTACATTGTCGGAACTGGCCATGAGTTCCACCCCAAAACCTGAAATATAGGCATGGAGAACCCCTTCGGGAATATAGATCGCCTGCCGAGGACGCAGATCAATGACATTAAGGTATAGCGGCGCAATCACCCCGGCATCCCCGGGGTACAGTTCCGCACAATAAGCGGCTGTTTCCCATTCTTTTGTATATTCGGGATAGGCGTTGAGCAGCGCGTCCCGGCAGGTTTTAGCGCAGGCGCTTAATCCGTGCTTGATTTCCGGGGAAAGCGCAAACAGCTCCTTGAAAAACGTCCGCAATCTGCATGACCGCTCTTGGGAACCGGTCAGCATCCGGCTTAGAGAAGTTAAGGAGGCTTGGAGGAACGGGGGCGCGAACCGTGCAAACCTATCCAGCAGCAGGGCAATCTCCGCAGATTCCCGGAATCCGCCCATTGCCCTGAAATCCTGTAGGGCGCAGAGAATCTCCGGCTTATGATTCGGGTCTTTGTAATTGCGATTCCATGCCTTGAAGGGTATCTTTTCTTGATTTTCCCGTTCAAAGCCCGCTTGGGCTTGGGCAAGAGTCGGATGGGCTTGAATGGAAAGAGGTTTTCCTACGGCAAGCAGCTTAAATAAAAAGGGAAGCGTCCCAAAATAACGCCCGGTCTCGGCGCCCAAATACCTCAGCGGATCCCGGCGTATCAGTTCCGAAAGAGCGATGGGTTTGCCTTCATACTCGGTTTCCGAAGGACCTTCCGGATGAATTCCCATCCATAACTCCGCCCAGGGAACGTTTTCCCGGTTATCCGCTCCTAGAAGCTGGGGAATCCGGTCGGGAGAACCCCAATCATAGTGCTTTATATGATTTTTTAGTTTAAAAATACGGCTCATCACAATAGGGAGTATGGTAATTCAGCGTTCAGCTTCCAGAACTTCATCAATACGGGAGATCAAATCCAAGGTAATTTGTTCCGCTTCCCTGGTTTCATAGGTATCGACATGCTGTTCCATGGCTTCCCGCATATATATACGCTGGATTTTATCACAGAGTAAGAAACCGGTCAAAATGGCAAGTTTTAAGGGATCCCGGAGACCTGTGGATTCTTGAATGTTCCCCAGAGCCAACCGGTAATTATTGAGTATCCCTTCAAGATACGCCGGTTCTTCTTCCGCCGTAATAGAAAAAGAAGTTCCCAACAGTTCGATATACAGATCATTTTTCATAGACTGAACGCCTTTTGAGGTCCGCTCATTTCTCTGAGAGTGGCCGTTTTTCGACATGGGAACTCCTCAGCGCATAGCTATTCCGTAGCATCGTAAGGTTGGTCAGGATTTCCTTCCGATCCGCCATTTACGGGAACGGCTTCCCCCTCGGGCCGGGGCTTATCCGATGACGGCGCCGCCTCTTGTTCAGGAGATTCCGCGCCGGCCTGTTCGGGGCTGTCCTGACCAGCCGAGGCAAGCCTCTTTTCCACCGCGTCTTCAAATTGATTAAGCCGATTGAGGGCGGAGAGAATCCCGTTCTCAATGGCGCTTTGCTCTTCCTTAAACGCCTGAATCAAAGACTCCAAGTCTTCAATCCGCTTTTGATATAAGGACACCTTTTCCTTAAGCTGGACATTTTCTTCCATAAGCCGTCTGGCGAAATCGATTTCCTTATCGACTTTGGTTTCCAGCACTTTGACATTTTCAAGAATTCCCATGTATCTACGCCCCTACTTCTAATGCAGCCTTAGCCTGCGCCGCCACAGCTCTGAAAGCGCCCATATCTTCCACCGCAAGGAATGCCAGGGCTTTCCGGTTAATCGTAACCTTCGCCTTATTAAGGCCGTCAATAAGCCTGGAATAGGACAATCCTTCCTGCCGGCACGCCGCATTGATCCGGATAATCCATAGCCGGCGGAAATCTCCCTTTCGGTCTTTCCTGTCCCGGTACGCATAGAAAAGCCCTTTGGTTACCGCATCTTTGGCGGTTTTGTAGTTTGAATGACGCCGGCCCCAATACCCTTTTGCCTGTTTCAGAATCTTTTTTCTATGTTCCTTTCGTTTGGAACCGTCTACCGCTCTTGACATACTTCTTCACTCCTATCCGTAGGGTAATAATCTTTTTCTAATAACCGCTACATTATCCGCAGACAAGATCCCGGAGTGGCGGAGCTTCCGCTTCCGCTTACTCGATTTCTTGGTAAGGATATGGCGAAGGTTTTGCTTTTTATATTTTACCTTGCCTGTACCGGTAAAGGAATAACGCTTAGCCGCGCTCTTCTTGGTCTTCATTTTTGGCATGATACCACCCTCATTTAAAATCTAACATCCCTCAAACCGCCCACTCCGTGAGCCTTTTGAGGGCTTATGCGCCTATTTTTTCGTCTTAGGGCTTAATACCATGGACATAAACCGCCCTTCCATCGACGGCGCCTTATCCATCACATATTCCCCTTCGATACGCTTGAGAACATCCTTGAGAACCTCTAATCCGAGTTCGGTATGGGCAAGTTCCCGGCCCCTGAAACGGATGGTTACCTTGACCTTATTGCCCTCGGCAAGAAAATCCCGAACATGCTTTGACTTGAAATCCATATCATGATCATCGATCTTAGGCTGCATACGGATTTCTTTCAATTTAAGCAGTTTCTGCTTCTGCTTTGAAGCCCGGACCTTCTTTTCATTCTCGAATTTGAACTTGCCATAATCCATGATTTTGACCACCGGCGGAGCAGCCTGAGGGGCAACTTCCACGAGATCAAGACCTTGTTCTTTAGCAATGGCGAGGGCCTCCAGAGTGGGCATAATTCCCTGTTTCTCCCCCTCATTTTGAATGAGGCGGACCTCCCGCACCCGAATTTGTTCATTAATTCGTAAATCCTTATCCGACAACTGACCTCCTCATTGGTTCCCAGCGTAATGGGGCATAACCGATCATTTAATCGTAATTATAATAGATAAAGCGTCATTATGTCTAGTGGGGATAAGGGGTAGAACGCGGGGCCGCACAAGAGAGGTTGGGCATAATTTTATATATTTTCCCGTTCGTTTCCTAATAAGATATATTAGATTGATCGGCTTGAGGTTTCCATATTTATATAGTATCCTTTTTGATAAACATGGTTATTTTTGAGATCCTTATAAGCCGAAATAGATAGAGAGAATGGTATAGTCAATCCACTTAAGAAGGGCGAAGCTCAATTTTAGCTTCCTGATATGGAACAGGCGAATTCTGGAAAAAATCCCCGGATTGTACGGATTTTCATGGATTATGCCGGTTCTGGGGAACTGAAATCCGTGTTAATCCATGTAATCAGTGGACCTTATTTAGTTATTTTTAAGGGGAACAACTATAATGAATACCTTCGAGCGGGTTTTACAGAAATACAGGGATTATTCCTTCTCTGAGCGGGATAAAGGTGGGCGTTTTGAGCGGCTTATGCAAGCGTTTCTTAAAACCTACCCGCTGTATCAAAA
>JAITHW010000255.1 GCA_031279815.1 Treponema sp.
GTCTGGCGTCTGGCGTCTGGCGTCTGGCGTCTGGCGTCTGGCGTCTGGCGTCTGGCGTCTGGCGTAAAGGGGGAAGTCCGCCCTGATGAGAAGTATTGATGATGGTAAGTAAGATGATCGTAATGTTTCATAAGGAAATCACTTTATAAAACCAACGGATTAGAATTATATATGCCTATAGATTTTTTGTCAATCAAGAACCGCGTTTTTTCGGGAATTTCCGGTTTCCGAATCCCATAATCGCCGCTCCATCTCAATCCCCCGCGGCAAGTGTCCCGTCTATTGAAAGATCCGTAAATCTGCGGTACAGTAACCTCATTGTGAGGCGGTTTAAGATTGGGTAATGAAACATACTCTGTGGACATCGAAATCCTCGATACCACCCTTAGGGACGGCGCTCAGGGGCAGGGGATCAGCTTTTCGGTACAGGACAAACTTTCAGTGGTTCGCGCTTTGGACGAGTTGGGGGTTGCCTGGATTGAAGCGGGAAATCCGGGGAGCAATCCCAAAGACGCGGAATTCTTCCGGCTTGCCAAAAATCTCACGCTGACCCACGCGCGGCTTTGCGCTTTCGGCTCGACCAGAAAAAAAGGCCTTGCCCCGGGGGATGATCCTTATTTGAAAAGCCTGCTCCATGCAGACACCGAAACGGTTGTGATTTTCGGGAAAACCTGGGACCTTCATATAGAAAAGGTCCTGGAAGTTTCTTTAGAGGAGAATACCGCTATGATCGCCGAGACCGTGGGTTTTCTCAAAGAACAGGGCAGGACGGTACTCTATGATGCGGAACACTTCTTTGACGGATGGAAAGATAATCCCGGTTATGCTCTGAAAACGGTAAAAGCCGCTTTAGAAGCCGGAGCGGATCGGATTGTGCTTTGCGATACCAACGGAGGCAGTTTTCCCGCGGTCATTTCAGAGGGAGTTAAAGCGGTAACGGCCCTGGGACAGGCAGGAATTCACGCTCATAATGATGCGGATATGGCCAGCGCCTGCACGGTCGCGGCTGTGCAGGCCGGGTGCCGCCATGTACAGGGAACCCTTCTTGGATTCGGGGAACGCTGCGGCAACGCGGCCCTGGCCGCCCTTATCCCCAGCCTGGAAATTAAGCTTAAACTCCGCTGCCTTCCCCGGGGGAATCTTACCCGCCTTTCGGAGTTGAGCCGCCGGGTAGCGGAAATCGCCAACGTACCGGTGCAGGATAATATGCCCTATATTGGGAATTATGCTTTTTCCCATAAAGCGGGCATGCACGCGGATGCCATTCTCAAGGAACGCCGTTCCTTTGAGCACATCGATCCGTTCTCAGTGGGAAACGACCGGCATTTGCTGATGAGCGAGGTGGGGGGGCGTTCCGCGATTGCCGAGCGGGCCCGGAAAATCGATCCCTCCATCACTAAGGATCATCCGGTAACCGCCGCTTTAGCGGCCAAACTCAAGACCCTGGAAGCAGAGGGCTGGCAGTTTGAAGGAGCTGATGGGAGTTTTGAGCTCTTAGTCCGGCGGGAACTGGGGAAGTACAAGCCCCTTTTTAAGATAGACGCCTATCGGGTGGTGAGCGAGCATCCGGGAGGCGATGCCATTGCCTGCTGCTATGCCTGGGCAAAGGTCTTGGTGGATGGGCAGCACGAAATTGCCGCGGCCGAAGGCCATGGTCCGGTAAACGCCCTCGATTGCGCGCTCCGTAAAGCCCTTAATCCTTTCTTTACCAATTTCGGCATTGAGAAAGTCCGACTCTCGGATTACAAGGTTCGAGTCATCGACGGCAAGGACGCCACCGCGGCCAAGGTCAGGGTCCTCATCGAATCCACCGACGGGACAAATACCTGGAGTACCGTAGGGGTTTCCCAGGATATCATCGATGCCAGCCGCGCGGCTTTGGTGGACGCCCTCGAATATAAGCTGATCGGCGTCATAGAACGGAGGTTTAAAGGTCTGTTTTAAGAGAAACCGGAAATGGCCGGGGCGGATGAGTATTCGTCCTAACCCTCATACCCGGTACCTTTTGTTGAGGAGAAAAATATGAACTATGCAGTAGCTCTTGTGCCCGGAGACGGTATAGGGCCGGAGGTCGTCTTGCAGGCAACCGCGGTTCTGGACGCCCTAGGGGACAGATACGGCCATGTATTTAACTATGTGGAACTTGAGGCCGGAGGCAAAGCCCTTGATACTGCGGGAGAACCGCTGCCTAAGAGTGCCTTGGAAGCGGCCCGGCAATGCGACGCCCTGCTTCTGGGCGCGGTCGGCGGGCCCCAATGGGATACCCTGCCGGGGCATCTGCGGCCCGAACAGGCGCTTTTGGGGCTGAGAGCCGGTTTGGGGGTTTTTGCCAACCTCCGGCCCGCATCCTTATTACCCCAGCTTCGGGCTGCCTGCCCTCTCAAAGATGAGGTTCTTATCGCCGGTAACCCTACAGGGCAGGCCGGTTTCGATCTGCTTATTGTCCGGGAGCTTACCGGCGGGCTTTACTTCGGCAAACGGGGACGGAACAATGATAATACAGTAGCCTTCGACACCGAAACGTACTCCCGGCAAGAGATTGAACGGGTTCTCAGGACCGCTTACCGTGCCGCCATGACCCGGGGGAAAAAGCTTTGTGTGGTGGATAAAGCCAATGTGCTGGAATCTTCCCGTTTATGGCGGGAGGTTGCCGCCATAGTATCCGAAGATTATCCTGCGGTAGAAACCTCTTATATGTATGTGGACAACTGCGCCATGCAGCTTATCCGCGCTCCCGGCCGGTTCGACGTAATCGTTACTTCCAATCTTTTCGGAGACATACTGTCCGACGAGGCTTCGGTTCTCACCGGTTCTATAGGTATGCTGCCCTCCGCAAGCCTTGGCAGCCCTGATGATCCTGCGGCAAAACACGGGCATCCTATGGGGATCTATGAACCTATTCACGGCTCGGCCCCGGACATCGCGGGGAAGGATATAGCCAATCCTCTTGGAGCAATCCTCTCCGGGGCTCTGATGCTCCGCTACTCTTTCGGTTTGGAAAAAGAAGCCGCCGCGGTTGAAGCCGCGGTCAATTCGGTCCTTGATGCAGGTTTACGAACCCGAGACATTGCCGGCCTGAATGCCCCCTCTATTGAGAACCCGGAAAGAATTGTGGGAACCAGGGACATGGGAGACGCGGTTTTGAAGGCTCTGGAGATGTGAGCCGCCCGCCTTGGGATAAGCGTACAAAGGCATTGCAAAGGCTTGTTTAAAAGAACCCTAAGCAAAAGCATTTAAACACGGCCCACGGATTACACTGATTTTCACGGATTAATAAAAGGAAAAAGCAAGGGAAATTCGCGAATTAAGTACCTAAAATCAGTGAAATCCGCGGACTTTTTATATCCTTCAAAGTTAAATCCTTTGCCCCTGCCGCAATATCTTGACCGCACTCTTTAGTTTGTGTATCATCAAATTGAGACTGATTTTAGTCCGGTTAGCTTACATACTATGATCAACCTATTGCAATGTAAATATATTTGGATGTTGAAGGTATTATAATGAAAACCAAACGAAAGGGAAGCTCATTCAACGCAATAAGTTCCAAACGGAAACTGGAATCCCTGTTCCTTTTTACCACAGGCAAATGCAATGCCAAGTGCGCCATGTGTTTCTATGCTAATGATATGGCTCAGAAAGCCCCTGATTTGACCTTTGAAGAAATCAGGAAGTTGTCCGAGTCGGCAGGTCGGTTTAACCGCCTGTGGTTGTCCGGCGGAGAGCCGACTCTCCGGGAAGATTTACCTGAAATTATCGAAATGTTCTATAAAAACAACCAAATTAAAGATATAAATTTTCCCTCTAACGGTATAAAAACTGATCGGATTATAGAGTGGCTCAAACAGATTAGGAAAAATTGCCCCGACTGTAATGTAACCATCAGTGTATCCTTGGATGGTTTTGGAGAAACCCACGACACCCAGCGGGGTATTCCGAGTTTTTACAAGGCCGCGGAGACCCTGAAACAAATAGACGATCAGTTTAAGGACGACGGTAAACTATTAAAGAACATCGCGACGGTTATTACTAAGTATAATGTGGAAGAGGTGCTCGACTTCGTTGCCTGGGTATACGGGAGGTTCAATGTTTCCACCCATACTATTGAAGCCGCCCGGGGCGTAACCCGTGAGGATGGGGTTAAGATTCTCACCGAAAGGTCCCTGCGGGACATCCAGGATAAGGTCGCGCCCTACTATCTATTGTACGCCAAGCGTATCGGCGAGGGCATGAACTTCCTGGGAAAAGGTTTAACGGAGTTTTTCTATGTGGGGTTGTACCGGGCCATGTATAATATCCGGGCGGAAAATTTAGATAAGCCCACTCCTTGGGGCATGGATTGTACCGCGGGAGAAACCACCCTGGTGCTGGATTACGACGGACGGTTCCGGTCCTGCGAATTGCGGCCTCCAGTCGGGCATGTAAAGGACTATGGGTACAATGTTCAAGACATAATGAACAGCCAAGCCATGAAGCAGGAGATCGAAACCATAGGTCATGGTTATAAGGCCAACTGCTGGTGTACCCACGGATGCTGGATCATGTCTTCCATGACCTTCAACCCTATCAAGATGATTTCTAAACTTTTCAAGAGCTATGGAGAAACGAAAAATCTTTCCAGACCTATAACAATCGATGAAGGACTCCTTCGAGACCTGGAAACGAAATACCGGCTGGATAGAGACAAACTGGCGGCAATCGGTATCTCATGAAAATACTCCTGGTATGCCGAGGTTCCCAAGGAGATATTTATCCCTATCTCGCGGTTGCGGCCGCATTGCTTAAACAGGATCATGAGGTTACGTTAAGCCTTCCCGAGGTATTTGAAAAAGAGGCGAGGAGCTTTGGGATAAACTATGTGTTGCAGGGATCCGACGATATCCTGGGAATGGTGGAAACCGCCACCAATACCCGGGATCTGCTTGCCTGGACTCAGCGGGTCATCCACGCCCAGTTTGAGGAGCTTATCCCCTTAGTGAAGAGGCATGACATACTGGTTTCTTCTAATACGGAATTCGCCGCGCCCAGCATAGCCGAATACTGCCGCAAGCCCCTGATCCGAACCGCGTACGCGCCTTTGCTTCCCGGGGGGAAATTGCCGCCGCCGGTCATGCCCTGGCCTAAGCCCAATCCCTTGTTTCCTCCGGCCTTTCAATGGAAGGCGCTGAACATCGGCCTTAACCTCATGGTGAAGAAAGTCATCAACACCCACCGGAAAGAGCGGGGGATGCCGCCTATTGCCGATCAGGGAGAACACGCTCCCGGTCACGCGAACAACTATCTGATGTACAGCCGTTTTTTAGGGGAAACCGATCCCGATTGGAAGTATACCTGGAGCATTGGAGGATACTGTTTTAACGACCTCATCCCCTACAATGAAGTGGCATACCGGAAACTCATAGATTTCATACAAAAGGACCCGCGGCCGCTCCTTTTTTTTACCCTGGGAAGCTGTATTTCCAAGCAGGGGGATCGGTTTTGTGCATGGCTCTTGGATATCTGCGAACAGCAGGGCTATAAACTGGCGGTAGGCGCGGGCTGGTGGAAACTGGGAGCCCAATTACAGGATGATAAAGAACATTTATTTCTGCTGAATACCGCTATTCCCCATAACCTGATCTTTCCGGCTTGCGACGCGGTCATGCATCACGGAGGAAGCGGCACCACCCATAGCGCGGGACGTGCGGGAAAACCTCAAATGGCGGTCCCCCTCATCCTTGATCAGCATTACTGGGGATACCGGGCGGCCAAACTGGGCCTTGGACCGGATTACATACGCATAGCCCGCATCTCCCGGCAGGAACTGGAACAGAAGGTCGTTGATTTAATGACCAATCCGGTTTACAAGAAAAACGCCGCGGACTTGGGGTCCCGGATCCGCGGGGAGAATGGTATTCAGAGGATCTGCGATTATATTGGTTCGATAAACAGGGGGGTCGAAGATCCCCCTGTACCCCCCTTGCTTGTTTAAGGGTCTACAGATTAACACGGAAGCCTCCGCGCAATTCAACTGTCTCTCTACTTTATTAATCAGCGCATTGCAGTACGCAACCGCATCATACCAGCTAACACGCTCCAAAGGGACTCACCGTTACCTGATGCTGGACTTCATCGCTATCCCTTCCAGGCTCGGATGCGGGACTCCCCATCATAAAGGTTACTCCGGAGATATAGACCATCCCCGCGGGCGCGGTAACCGTTACCTGGAAGCCCGCGGGTTCTGGTAACGCCCCTTCGCTGTAGCTCGCCGTAACGGTCCGGCTTCCCGCCGCTGTAGGCCGCGGTTACTACCATGACGCTTGTATCCAGGGCCTCCCCCGCGGTGCAGGCCGTCTTCCAAGGCGGCGTAATAATCTCAATCGACGACAGAACCTTCACCGCCGCGTCCAGCCCCGCATAGATATGCGCCGCTGCGGTCATAACAGCGGCGTTCCGCCCGGTAGAACCCCGCGGGCAGGCTTGCGCTATAGGGTTTCCCCGTGGTAAACTCCGGCGCGGCCGTTCCAGGAACCGCGGTTTCAGTCCCGTCGCGCTTTACCTCGTGCAGGTCCAGAAAGGCGCTCCACCCTGCCCATAATCCGGGAATCTCCGACGCGTCCGGGACCTCTACCGTATAGGTAAAGGTCCCGCTTCCGCTATTTCCCACCGGAGAACACAGTGCTTCGGTGAGAACGGGATATAAAAAATCTGCGGATTACACGGATTTGGTTTCCGTGAACATATCCGTGTAATCCGCAGACCTTATTTAGCTATTCTTAGGGGAACAACTAGATTAACTTGTGATCCTTTGCAGCAGCGCTCAAGGCGCTGTTCCAATAGTGGAGATTGAGGAAAACCCGCTTTGTTTCCATGTCGTCAATACGGTTGGCCCGGCGCTGAAGCCGTCTGAAAGCCATGCTTACCGCGGTATTGCGGTCGATCTCAGAAGCCTCGGATTCCAGCAGCATACGGTAATACACATAAAAATAAAAAATATCATTGGGATCCCTGTCGGGGAGCAGGACATCCCGGGTGAACCGCTGCATCTGCTGTATGACCTGTTCCCGTTCCTGTCCGGCAGAGGGAAGCCGGCAGAGGGCAAGACAGCGATAGGCGAAGATCATCCGCTCCGAAAGGTCTTTGGGGGACAAGAGCAGCAGCTCGCCCTGAGCAAACCCGCTCCTCCAATCGGGCCGTTCGGTGTATAGAAAATCCGCTTCCGCAAAATCCGGCGGGCTTCTTTGGGTAAGGGCTATAGTTTTTTGGTAATCTCCGGTCATGTATGAAGCTTCGATTTCAAAGAGAAGCCCGTCATACCCCGGAACAGGCGGGCTCTTCGGCGCTTTAACCCCGGCGTAGACCATTGCCCGGTAGATCCAGGCGGACATAACCAGTTCCATGCCCTCGGACACGGAACCTGTAGGGTTTTCTTTCAGGGAGGTAAATATATCCAAAGCATCCCGGTAATACCCAGTCTCAAAACGGAGTTTTCCCCGCAGAAACTTAGCCCGATCCTCCCAGCCGGGCCGCTTGGAAGCAGCCGCTGCTTGTTCCGATTTCAGGGCAAACTGTTCGGCCTTGGAGAGATTGCCGAATAGAAATTGAGCGATTGCGGCATAATAGGCGGCCACCCCTAATTCGTCGAATTGCTCCGATTTCTCCGCGTTGTCCACTGCAAAAGATACGTAATCTAACGAGTCTTTAACCTGCTGCTTTGAAATGTTTACCAGAGAAAATAAACGATACACCTGAGCAATGCCCTGTTTTTGATTCTGCCCTATCAGCATGGCTTCTTTGACCGTTTCTAAGGCGGTATCGAAACTTTTTGTCCCCAGATGATACTTCGTAAGATTGGCAAGAATGTGAATCCTGCAACCGGAGAAAAAATCACCCTTAGGCATAGGGCGCTTAAAGGCTTCCCTGATGTCCGCCTCTTTTCCATGGATCAGGGCTTTGAGGGTGATAAAAATATAGTAAAGCCCGCGGCCCTTAGCCGCGCCGCCGGCCACCGTATCAAAACGCTTTTCTTTGACGGCCCGCTCTATCCCTTGGCAGGCGCCGTGAATCACGTCTCCGTAAATAGCCTCTAAAATCAGCTTATCCCCTCCCTGTCCGCCTAATTCCGCCAAAATTTCAAGAAGGCTGAAACAGGGGCGGAGCTTCCCGGAAAGCACCCAAGCCAACAGCCGGTTCCGTACAAATTGATGGATCCTATCCTTGCGTTCCCCAAGATGCGTTTCCGCCAAAGCCGTAAAATCAGGGATTCGAGGCGCGGGATCTTCAATGCGGTCAATAACCCCCAAATTGGAAAGGATGGTGAAAGCCCGAAGCATCACCTTGGATTTCTTTTCCTCTTCCTCAAAAAGCTGGGAAAAGAGAAAACCCGGAAAATAACGCCCCAACAGGTCCGCGGAGTAGGCCGTTTCCCAAAGGTCCCGGGACATTTCCGGGACCTTTGGCTCGGAACACTCTTCAGGGGTAAATTTAATGACCCTGGGGAATACTCCTTTCCATAGCTGAAGCCGCTCTTCAATAAGGCCGGTATCCGCAAAAACCATATCCTTGGAACCGGTCTTCCGGGAATCCCTTTGGTATGAGCAGGTTCCGTAGATAAGGAGATCCGTTTTATTCGGCAGGTTTTTCAAGATATCCAGGCACAAGCGCATTGAGGCGTCACACGCATAGTGGATCCTTTCCAGAATAAGAATGGGTATGCCTTTCTGCTGCTTCACCGTCGTAATATACGCGGCCAGGAGCTTTTGAAAAAAAACTCGTGCCTTTTGAATCACATACTCCGAATACTCTTCCATAAGGCGCTCCCGGAAAAGATAGGCCTTTAACCCGTCCAATTCATCCAGGAGTTCATGTCCCTGAATAAGGGAATGTATCGTAGGACTCAAAAGATCCGCGAAACAGCCTATACCGCTTCGAATACCGAACCTGAGAATCAACGGGGGGATTTCCCCCAGGGTTTCGGCGCAAAACCGGTAAATACCGTCCCGTTTTCCTATGAACGCGGGACTGAGTAAAACCGCGTTCCTATGCGCGCCGTAGCATATCAGCCGCAGGATTTTCTCCCGGAAAGGAAACGGCTCTTTGACCTTGTCCTTTGCTTCAAGGTTTGTCATGATCCGTAACCGGGCGTATCCCTCAATGAGCGCGCTGTAGACCACGGTTTCCTGGATTACGTCTTTTGCCTCAATCTCAAGGGCTTTTTCATCGGGCCCATACTCCACAGGCTCCGAGATTTTTTCTTCAATAATTATATAAGGACTCAAAGCAAGCTGAATGCCGGGAGCGCACCAAATCCCCGTACCTGATGACCTGGACGCCAGGGTGCTGCACAAGGATATGATCTCATAATCCGCAATATCCTGAGTAACCGCCAGGACGTACCCGTATAATTCCGGAGACACTTTATCAATGGCTTCCAGTATCGCTTCCAAAACCGTAATGACGGTAAGCCATATCCCCAGGGAATTTTTATCAAAAGTTCCGGCAATGACCCTGTGTTTGCTGTCAACCGTTCCTCCGGCGCTCTGGATGATCTCGGTAACGGCGTTTTCCAATATACCGATCAATTCCGGTCTTGTACGGCGGAGCTGGGTTCTAAATCTCAGGAAGAATAATAGTTGTATCATCTTAAAAATACTCGTTGAAATGAACAGGAAACGTCCGGCACACAGGACCTGCAGGTACAAGCGCCCGGTCCCCGCAGCGTATCCGCTGTTCGCCGCGCTACAGGAGCGAGTCCAAATCGATTTCTCCGGCAATACAGGGCATGGTAAGCCTCCAGTTTTCCAGCACTTCGGGATGGAGTTCCCCGAATACCCCGATAGATTCCCCCCGATACCGGATTGCAGCCGCCCGTCCGGGGATAAACCTCGGATCCTTTGATTCTTCTACTTCATAGTCACGGGAAATATAGTAGAACAGGGTTTGAAGCTGCCCCGCGATGATATTGAAGTTGGCGTCCTTGTCCGCAGTGAGGAATCCCGCGTACTGCCGGGTACGGGCGCCGTAGTTTTCCTGCGCATCCCTATAGGCTACCTTGCCAATTTCAAATATCCTGTGAGGGTATGCCGAATGACCGGACACCGATTCGCTCATCAAAAGGGAGGCCAGTACGCTGTCCCGGACATACTCATAATTCTCGGTCATGGGATTGGATATTCTGATTATCCTGCCTCCGTCTCCCCGCATCTTGTCAATCATATCTTTCCCGGACCCCAGATAGTTGTAAATCATCTCTTGATAGCCCATACCTACCAGGATTTCCTTAACCCGGCGGCTGAAGGCGGTGATGGGACTAAGCCGGCCGACAGTGAAATCCCGGGGACGCCGGGGCGTAAAAGAAGCAAGGCCCCGGCCTATCATCACATCTTCCGCCACATCCGCGGCGTGGAGAAAGTCGTTCCGGTATTCGGGAGGGCGGACCTGAACGCCACCGGCTTCAATGGTTTCGCCCAGCTCCACGGAGCGGGTTTTTTCAGCTTCCACGCCCATCCGTTCCAATGCGCGGATACATTCCTCCGCGCGGAGGTTTATTCCCAGAAACTTCTCTATCCGGTCTAACGAACAGAAAACCGGTTTTTGGAAATAGTAGGGAAACGTAACCGTACGGCCAAAGGGTGTGTCGTACGCATACTCCACCTCCACAGGCTCGATGCCATACCCCTGATCCGCGAGATCGCAGGCCATGATAGATGCCGCCAAGGCCACCGAAGGCATATCCGTACCGGTAAGCTCCACAAAAAGGTCCGTGTCTCCCACCTGGACCGCTCCCAGGTCTGCGGAATTAATAATCGGCGGATACGAGAGGATATTTCCCGCGGCATCCGCCAGCAGAGGATGCAGGGGTTCGTGTTCCTGAATAAAAGCGTATTCCCTGCCTTTGGGATGCTGCTTGAGGATCTCCCGAAGGGTGAGCGGTACATCCCACTGGAGCGGTACAAAAGAAACCGAATCGGGATCCACGGCTTTATAGGTGATAGGCCACCGGATGGCCGCGGTACGGTACAGCCCCATAGAAAGGGTCCGGCGTTTGCGCCCGAAATTCCAAGCCAGCTTTTCTTGAGTCTGGATCATGTCCCGCAGCGCGGCATCGGTTATCCCCTTGCCCGAAGCGATGAATCCCGCGAGAAAGGGCCTTACCCCTTTAACCCCCGCTTCCACCAGCACCCGGGGGCCGGCCTTTTTGGGGTTTCCCGGGGATGAAAAGAAAGGGTACTCAGGACGCGCGGAGCCATGGTAGACCCGCAGCTGCCGGGCGCAGCCTGCGGTACCCCAGAGGTCGGGACGGTTGGTATCGTTAAGCTCGATTTTCAGGATTCGCTGTTCAGGGGGCAGGGTTTTATCCGAATCTTCGTCCAGTTCCGCCTTGGCGCAGGCGAGGGCTTCCTCAAAATCCTCCCGGGTATTCCAGCGGCGATTCGCCAATGTATAGAAAACTTCCTCGTTTACTTCAATTTTAGGCATTTTGCTGTTCCTTGGTGCATCTTTAGCATCGGTCTCTATGGCTTGTTACATCCATTACAGGGATTATATCCTATAAGCCTATGAAAGTCCACAAATTACCGTGAATACTCACGAATATTTCATTGAAAATGAGCGCCCTCTCATGGATAATAATTAATTAGGCAGGTAACATACTATGGTATTAAGAGTAAGGATTTTAAATGCTCAAGGCTGTTCCGAGAGCAGAGATACTTTGGCAAGCCTTTTTGCTACGGATCTGGGCTATCTCCCCTTTCGCCGCAAGAGCGAGATATCCCGCGAAGGGGTGATACGCTTAACGGTCCCGGATGAACCTGTGATCTTACACGCGAAACTGCCGGTTCCGGGGTACGGCTTCCTCTGGATCGTGGCGGATAACTGCGGGGCAGGATACGGAAAAGACATGGATATGGATTTTGCAGCCGAAGCCGCCCGGAGCAGGGCCTATGAAGTGGAACAGGTCATAGCCGGCGGGGATTTTACCGCTTCCGCGAAATGCCTTTCTATGCTTAACGATGCGGAGAGCCTGCTGAAACAGGGGGAGAACGCGGATACCCTTAAACGGACAGAATGTAATATAACCGCCCTAGCCGCGGCTCTCTGGGCCGGGGATTTGGCCGCAGTGGAACGGGCAAAAACTCGAATCGCGGCGGGGAAAAAGCGGGACCGGTTCCTCTTCGGCTGCGCGGGCTTCAATTATCCTTATGAAAATCTGCCCGGGGTACGGGATCTATTCGACGGGGTTTTTAACTTTGCGACCTTGCCTTTCTATCTATCACGGGTCGAATGGGAGCGGGGCAAACCGGACTATGCGCCGCTGGATGCCTTACAGGATATGTTTGAAAAAGCCGGTATTACAACCAAGGGGCATCCCCTATGGTGGGCTCATACCGCGGGTATGCCTCCGTGGACCCGGGACCTGCATTGGGAGGACGGCAGTATCAAACGGGAAATCGACCGGGTTATTACCGATAGGGTAAAGCGTTATCAAGGGCGGATCCGCCTGTACGACATTATCAATGAGGCCCATGACTGGTGTAACGGGTGGATGATGAGTCAGTCTCAATTGGCGGAGATGACTAAAGCCTGCGCGGATGCGGTCCATAACCAGGACGGCGGCTGTAAGGCCGTAGTGAACACCTGCTTTATGTTTGGAGAAAATGCGGCCGACCCCAGGGTGCAGTGGGGCGTCATCAATGAGCGTAACATGACCCCTTATTCATATCTGGAAAAGGTCGAAGAACTGGGTACTCAATACGAGGCAATCGGTATGCAGCTCTACTGTCCCAACCGGGATATGCTGGCCATCGACAAGCTCTACGACCGGTTCAAGGTTTTCAACAAGCCTTATCATATCACCGAACTGGGAGTTCCCTCTTGTGAACGGGATGTACCGCCCAACACCACCGAAGGGGATCTCTACTGTCTCCGGTATATGTACAAAGGCCTCTGGCACGAAATGGGCTGGAGTGAACGGCTGCAGGCGGATTGGCTTGAGGATTTTTATACCCTAAGTTACGCCCGGCCTGAAGTGGAAGCCCTCACCTGGTGGAGCCTCCATGACGGACAGAGCTATGTACCTGCCGCGGGTCTGGTACATGAAGACGGAACTCCTAAAGAATCGATCTTCCGCCTCAAGGAACTGGAGAAAAGCTGGGGTTTCTCCAGGTGAGCCGCTGAAGGTTTTCGACATTCGGAAATTCAAACAGCCGGTATTTTTCTGGCCTGCCCGGCGGGGCGGAATGATTTAACTTTTGAAGGGGATAAAAAAATCCGCGGATTAACAGGGATTTCGGCAGGAAGCGCAAGAAAAGCCTATATCCGTGTAATCTGCGGACCATGTTTCAATGTTTTTACCCTGCCCGGCCGGTTGACATGATCTCAAAATTGAGTATATGCTTATCATCATTTTTAGAAGGTTTTTTAGGTATATGAACTGGCGCTTAGGGCGGACTTTCCCCCAGCACGCAACACGCAACACGCAACACGCAACACGCAACACGCAACACGCAACACGCAACACGCAATTATGAGAGCGCGATCCGCTTTGTCAAGGGCTTAAAGCCCGAATTCGTATCTTTTTTACTTTTTTTTCAAATTTTGTTTCGGTCTCTCCTTCGGGACCTTCGTCCTCGCCGCCGGTTTCACCGGTACAGGGCAAGCGGGTCTGTTACGCCGTGTGCCAGCAGAACGGCAAAGGCGGCAAAGGCCCGGCGAGCGGTATTCAGGTACGCATCGTGCCGTGAGACCGGGAATACATGAAAAAAGCGCGGGAACCTTCGGCATCGAAGTCCGGCGTTTTTAATAAACCCTTGCCCGTAAGGGCCGGGGATTAAACCGCGAATGAAACGAAAGTGAACCCGCGGATAAATAAAGGAGGCTTTTCTATGAAAAGCAAAGTAGTATCGGGAATGTCCGGCCTTCTGCTGGCATTCGCTCTGATTCTCACCGGCTGCGGCGACAGCGGCGGCGGGGACGATAGCGGGGGCAACGGCGGTAGTGATGGCAATGGCAGCGGGGGATCGTTTTCCGTCACCGGCGCACCTGTTTACACCGCTACCTACAGCGGAAACAATAGCCGCATCATCGGTCCGCG
>JAITHW010000257.1 GCA_031279815.1 Treponema sp.
CCCATTGAACCGCCCCTTTACAGCAGCCCTGCCCGTGTGAGTTCCCTGCGAAGGTTTTCCATCTGCGCCGGGGGAGAAGGGGCGTTAGGCGCGTAGGGGTTCCCCAGGGGATGGCCCATTACTGCGGCGTATGCTGGCAACGTATGGGACTGACGGTTATTCCAACAGCGTCATGGGCGGAACCGGATAGTTTTGAATATTGTTTTGACGGAATAGAAACCGGCGCCGTTGCCGCGGTATCTGCCATGCAGACTATTAGCCTTGTAGCGATTGACCTGAATCCTGATGGTATTCCGTCAAGCCTTTGTTTACTCTCATACTATCAAACTTATCTTCAGCAAGCCCGTACGCTACGCCCAATTCAAACTTGGCCGTAACACCGGCAACGCGGTGAATGTAATAAACGCACCGGATTATACTATTTGCCGTCTTCCCGATAGTAAGGCTGAGGAAGTCTTTGTCTGGACCGGCGGCCTGCTTGATACTGTTCTGGACCTCTATTATGGCGTGGTTTCCGCTAATGATATGCTTGGCCCTGACCCAAGTACCGGGATGCTTATTGTTTCCACAACCGCTGCTAATAAAACTACTGCGCCGCGAGGCCGCGGCGCCTATCGCAGAGGCGCAATAGAAGGAGTAAAAGAGCAGGGAACGGATACCGGAGAAAAACGGTTTGTCCGGCACGGGCAGGCCGCTCTTCTCGGGCCTATTCTTTGTATACAAATTGCCAAGGCTTCACCCCCGGGGCAGGCGCCGGAACTCCCGCAAAAGACCGCCATAAAGCCCTGCCTTTAGGTTCGGGATGTTATCAGCCATTTCGGTTCTTTAAATGCCTCTCGTAACCGTTTCCCCTTGGGAACTGTGAAGTATTTCACTTCCGGTTACTTATCAAAGCAGACCAATGGAGAACCGTATATCGCGTTACTGTACTCCCCGGTTATGGGTTTCCTCTTGCGGCGCCGTCTTTGGCGCCCGGAATGTATAAAATTAGGGAATACCTATATTCACCTCTCCTCCCCTATCGGATATATCTCTTGGCTTTGAGGAGTTCCGCATTCAGAATGCCCCCGCCTGCGGCTCCCCGCACGGTGTTGTGGGATAGCCCTACAAAGCGGAGATCGAAGATATTGCAGGGCCGAATCCGTCCTACCGTAACCGCCATAGCCTTATCCGCGTCCCGGTCCTTCCGCGGCTGGGGGCGATCCGCTTCTTCCCTAAGAATGATAGGCTGTTTAGGGGCCATAGGCAGATCCAGTTCTTGAGGCAGACCGGTAAAAGAGGCCCAAATACGTTTCACTTCTTCAATAGAAGGCTTCTTGGCGCCGAATTCCAGGCTGATGCAGGCGGTATGGCCGTCGGTCACAGGAACCCGATTACAGTGGGCGCTGATCTTGGGGTATTGGGCGTTTTGTATGACCCCGCCGTTAATGGAACCCAGAATCTTGAGCGGTTCCTGCTCGGATTTTTCTTCCTCGCCGCCGATGTAAGGAACAACATTTTCGATGATATTCAGACTCGGCACTCCAGGATAGCCCGCGCCGGAAACCGCCTGCATGGTGGTTACCGTCATCCGCTCAATCTGGTAGCCGGCTTTGATCAGCGCCCAGACAGGGGTGGTGTAGCTTTGAATGGAACAGTTGGGCTTGACCGCAATGAAGCCGTTATTCCAGCCTCTTGCCTTTTGCTGAAGGGGAATAATATCCGCATGATGGGGATTTACCTCCGCGATAAGCACCGGCACATCAGGAGTCCAGCGGTTTGCAGAGGCATTGGAAATAACCGGAATGCCCGCGGCGGCATAGCTTTCTTCCAGAGCTTTAACTTCCTCTTTATCCATTTCCAATGCGGAAAACACAAACCCCAGCTTCCCCTGTTTTGAAGCCTCCACCGCCCCGGCCAGATGATTGGCGTCTTCCACCAAGAGGGATCCCACCCCGGGCCCCCAGGGTTTTGCATGATGCCAGCGCCCGGCCGCCGCATCTTTGTATAGTTTACCTGCGCTCCGCGGGGACGCGGCAACATACCGTACTTCAAACCAAGGGTGTTCCGCAAGGAGGGCAATATACTGCTGCCCCACCATACCCGTCGCTCCAAGTATTCCAACCGGAATCTTAGCCATATTCTTCTCCTTAAAATAGAGCGGACAGCGGTCCGTGTTGCTCACCTGCCGCTCCGCTGCCGGCTCATCTTTTGTTCTCTTCACACTATACGCCGCGGGTTCTCCGGCGCTCCCGGTCAACGCTCCTGCCGAAAGCCCGGCTTTTCGCACCCTGTTTTCCGTTACCTATCCGCCGCAAATCCTAAATCCCCTAGGGCTGCTTTGAGAAGCCCTTCGCTGTTCTTTGATAAGGGACCCAGAGGAAGCCGCACAGGACCCCCGGGCAGGCCCGCCCAGGTCATGGCGGTTTTGATGGGAATCGGATTGGTTTCGATGAACGCGGCTTTAATGAAAGGCAGGAGCTCATAGTGAAGCCTGCGGCATACTTCAAAGTTTCCCTCAAGGCCGGCTTTGGTTAAGGCGGCAAGTTTGCCCGGAACCAGGTTGGATATGACCGAGACGACCCCGTCGCCCCCCAGGGCCAGGAGCGGCAAGGTGAAGCCGTCATCCCCGGAGAGCACCCCAAAGGATTTGCCTTCGGCTTTCCGCCTAGCCGCCACATCCCGAATAATATCGCCCATCTGGGTAATATCTCCGGAAGATTCTTTCACCCCGATAATTCCCGGAATCCGGGAAAGCCGCTCCATAAGAAGCGGGGGGATATTTCTGCCGGTCCGGGAAGCGATGTTGTAGATGATAACCGGCAGCCCTCCTTCCGCGGCAACCGCCTCAAAGTGCCGGAGCAGCCCGCCGTCATTAGGCTTATTGTAATAGGGAGTAACCACCAAGGCCGCGTCGGCTCCCAGGGACCGCGCCTGTTTTGTTTTTTCAATCGTATGTTTCGTGGAATTGGAACCGGTTCCCACAATGACGGGGACCCGTCCCTGGGCTTCCTCCACAGCAATCTGAGTCAGCGCATCCGATTCTTCCTGTTCCAATGCCGGAGTTTCCCCGGTAGTTCCCAGGGGAACAAGCCCGTCAATGCCTTCCTCAATCTGGAACTTGATGAGCCTGCGGAACCCGCTGTAATCCACCTCTCCGGTTTCCTTCATGGGGGTAATCAGCGCGGTAAAAGCGCCCCGTAATCGAATCATAGCTTACACTCCGCCGTCTTGTAAAACATCGTCTATTGTAAAGACCCCCCGGTGGGCTTCACCTACAGGTCGGCCCGGGCCTGAGCAGGACAGAAGCCATTCCGCAGCCGCCAGCGCGCCTGATGCAAGCCCTTCACGGTTCCGGGCAGTATGGATTATCTCGATCGTATCTGCCGGGGAATCAAAAATCAGCCTATGGATTCCCGGCATAGAGCCGACCCGCAGGCTGGGGTAGTGGAGTTCTTCCGCCGCGGGAGGACGGTTCAGCATATCCCAAACCGGCGTTTGCTTCCGGGTAAAACCGGCGAGGACCCGTTCTACCAGGGTCTTAGCGGTACCGGAAGGACTGTCGGCCTTCTTGCTGTGGTGAATTTCCCAGCCTCCCGCATCATACTCAGGAAAGGGGTTTATCAATTTCGCGGCATACTCGGCGATACGGTAGAAAAGATTTACCCCCAGAGAGAAGTTGGATGCCCAAAGCAGGGAAGAACCCGCGGCTTCCACCGCCCGCTTCACTTCCTCAAGCCTGTCATACCAGCCGGTAGTTCCCACCACCAGGGGTATCTTCCGTTCCGCCAAAGACATGATATTTGAGACCGCCGTATTTGGGCCGGTGAACTCAATGGCTACATCGGCTCCCCCAAGATTTCCTCCCTCGGCAATGGTTTTGCAGATTACCGTACCGGACAGGGCGGCCTTATCTGCGGTATAGGGTTCCACCACGCCGGTAATACGATGTCCCCGTTCCAATGCCCGGCTCTCTATCAGCTTGCCCATCTTGCCGTATCCAATAATCGCTATATTCATACCTTACTTCTTCCTATTTTCAAAAAATTCTCTATGCAGCCCTTTGACCACTTCCGCAGCCTGAGTATCGTTCACAATAAAGCTGATATTTACCTTGCTGGCTCCCTGAGATACCATCTGCACCGGTATATCCAGCTTGACGCATACCTCAAAGGATCGTCTGAGGATCTCCGAAGAGCGGCGCACATCCCCGATAATTGTAACGATGGCTCTGCCGGTCTTAATCTCCACCGAAGCAATCCTGGCCAGATCCGCGGCAAGGGGTTCCAGATCATAGATCGAATCCAGGGTTACTGAGACTGAAACCTCGCTGGTAGCAAGCATATCCACGGAAATGCCGTATTTGGCAAAATCGGAAAACACCGCCTGGAGAAAACCGTACTGTCCCAGCATCCGGGTGGATACGATGTCTACGAGGGTTACGTGCTGCCGGGAAGTGACAGCCAGCACGGGGCCGGTCTTTCCCTCCCGGGAGGGGAGAATTCGGGTGCCTAATGCTTTGGGGTTGTAGGAATTTTTCACCAATACCGGAGTTCCGCTTTTCATGCAAGGCCGCATGGCCCAGGGGTGAAGCACTTGAGCCCCGAAGTACGCCAATTCCGCGGCTTCCTCGTAAGTAACCGCTTCCACAGGCTGGGCATTGGGAACGATTCTGGGGTCCGCGGTAAGGATACCGTCCACATCCTTCCAGACCTGAACTTCTTCAGCTTTGCAGGCAGATGCAATGATGGTGGCGCTCCGGTCCGAGCCGCCTCGTCCCAGGGTGGTGATGGTCCCGTTTCCGTCTTTAGCAATGAAACCGGTTATCACCGGTAGTATCCCCTGGTCTGTCAAGGGGATCAGTAGGCGGGGGATCCGATCCCAGCTTTCTTTCAAGAGTTCCGCGGAAGAGAAATTGGAATCTGAAATGAACCCCGCATCCCAGGCGTCCATAGCCCGCGCGGGTATGGAGACCGCGTTAAAATAGGCCGCGGCAATCCGCACCGAAAGCCGTTCTCCAAAGGATACCAGGTAATCCTTGGTCTTACCGGTCAGTTCCTTGATCATGGATATACCCAGCAGGAGGTTCCGCAATTCCTCTAATAGCGGTTCAATGTCCCCCCGAACCGCGGGATTCAGTCCCAATTCCTGTATGGCTTTTATATGAAGCCCTGCAATCCTATCCGCGGATACGACGCCGGTTTGAATCGCTCTATCAGCAGCCTCCAGCAGATGATCCGTCGTATCTCCCATAGCGGACAACACCAGCACAGGCTTGCGTTTCAATTCCTGTTTTACAATCTCGGCGACATGGCGGATCCGTTCCCCGTCGGCAACAGAACTGCCCCCGAATTTCATCACAATCATAGTAAGAGCCTATCAAAGAATGTATAATTATGCAATCCGGTACATACCGGTCTTTTGCGGTGAGTTCCGGCGCCTGCCCCCGGGGTAAAGCCTTGGCAATCTGCGTACAAAAAATAGGCGCGAGAAGAGGGCCTTGCCCGTGCCGGACAAAAACCGCTTTTCTCCGGTATACCTTCCCTGCTCTTTTACTCCTTCTATTGCACCTCTGCGATAGGCGTCGCGGCCTCGTGGCGTAGTAATGACTGTATTTTATTAGCAGCGGTTGTGGAAATAGTAAGCATCCCGGTACTTGGGTCAAGACCAAGCATATCATTAGGATCATTAGCGGAAACCACGCCATAATAGAGGTCCAGAACAGTATCAAGCAGGCCGCCGGTCCAGACAAAGACTTCCTCAGCCTTACTATCGGGAAGACGGCCAATAGTATAATCCGGGGTACTTATTACATTCACGGCGCTGCCGGTGTTCCGGCCAAGTTTGAATTGGGCGTAGCGTACGGGCTTGCTGAAGATAAGTTTGATGGCATGAGAGTAAACAAACATCACCCTGCTTGACGGAATATCATCAGGATTCAAGTCAATCGCTACAAGGCTAATCCCCTCTGCGGTGAACACTGGGACGGCAAGGGTCTGATCGGTACCCATAATCTCCTTGCCGTCCGGACCGGCTCCCCTGAGCCTAAGGTGACCAATAGGCCGGTAACTATTCAGACTGTACGGAAATGCAGGTTCGGCTTGATTATGAGGACCTTTAACCGGTTTCAGAGCTACTTTCTTATTTTCTTCCGACCAGATATATGTAAATGGTCCGGCCCAATTAGGATCGGTCATGTTCACCTCATCAAGGGCGATAAATTCTGCGCTGAAGCTTGAGGGATTAACCGGATTACTAAAGGTTATCTCGATTTGTCCATTCTTAGGTTCCAGAGGGTCGCTAGCCGTTCCTGCGGTACTGCCGGTTACATAGAGGCCGGTCTCCGCTAAAAAGATATAGAGGTTCCCTAAGTTTACTTTCTCCTTCTTATACGTAATCAAGGTATCCATTTGCCGGTATGTTGCGTTATAGATCCCATCACCGCCGCTAAAATGGTGTCCATCCTCAGTGGTAAAACTTTCATATATCATCACAAACTCTGTACCTAAAGGCAGCATATCAATGCTGAAGTTTCCGTTGTTATCGGTTACTATAGGACCATACTTATTTAACGTACCAGTAGAAGGATCGCCAATACCATAA
>JAITHW010000022.1 GCA_031279815.1 Treponema sp.
GTGAGGGAACGGAGATGGAGGAACTGTTCGACGATTTCCCCGGCGTACAGATTCCGGGAAAACCCGCGGGATCCGGTTTTACAGAACACACAGCCCATAGGGCAGCCTGCCTGGGTCGATAAACACGCGGTTCGCCGATTGCTCCTATCCACCAAGAGTACCGCCTCGATCCGTTCCCCGTCTTGCAGGGTTACTTGCAGTTTTACCGTGCCGTCGGTATCTTCCAGTTCCGCGGAGACCTCGCTGGAATAGAGGGAAAATCCCGCGTCCAAGGCCTCCCGTAAAGATATGGGGAGATTGGTCATACCATAAAAGGAGGAAACCCCATGAGCTATCCACCGAAACACCTGTTGTCCGCGATAGGCGGGCAAAGGTTTCAGCATGTCCTGTAACAAGCCGAGGGGCAACCCTGAAAGTACCGGCTTACCGTCCTTTACCAATGAAAGCGGCATAGATTTTTAGGCTTTAAGTTTTTCAATAAAATCTAGGATATAGGTATTCCGAATACCCTGTTTTTGAAATTCCTCCAGCACCTCCAGAGCCTTATACCTCTCACTTTTCCTAAAAAAGCAATCCGCCAATTCCAGATAGAGGCGGTAGTTTTTAGGATCCTGCTGGATGAGCCGCCGCAGAGAGGCAATGGCCTCTTCATATTTGCTCAGGGCCTTAGCCACTATAGCCAAGCCCAAGACCGCATAGGTATCGAATTCAATATTCAGCGCGCGCTGGTAATAATCCACCGCCTGATCATAATCCCCTATGCTTCGATAAGCATCCCCGGCCCGGGTCAGAATAACCTTATTGCGGGGATCCTGTTCAAGGATCCGGTTCCAATACTCTAGGGAACGGTGCTGCTGATTCATGCCCCGGTAACAGTCCGCCAAGCCGAACAGCGCATAAAAGTTATACGGGTCTCTGCGCAGGGCTTTTTCAAAATAGTCAATACCGTTTTCAAAGGTTTTCAGTTTCCGGTGACAGTTTCCAATGGATGTCAGAACCCGGATATCCACGTTATCCTTATTGGACTCCAGCATCTTTTCCCAATAGAACAAGGCGTCCCGGTATTCCTTAAAATCATAGTGCAGATGTCCCAGGCCGATGATGGCATAGGGGTTCCAGGCTTCCATTTCCAGTACCTGTAGATAGATCGTCTTGGAATGTTTGAAATCCCGGACCTTCCGGTAGGCGTCGGCAACACGGGTAAGCACGGTGATGTTTTTGTCGTCGTGCTGCAGGTACTGTTCCCAAATCTCTATAGCCTTATGGTATTGGTTGAGGGCTTTATAGCAGTCCGCCAGACCGAAAAGCGCATAATTATTCCCGGGATGGCAGGCCAGACACCGCTGATAATAATTTACCGCGTCCCTGAAATTACCCCGTTTCCGGGATGCATCCCCCATGCCCACCAGAGCGTAATTGTTATTATCATCTACCGAAAGAATTTTATTAAAACAATCCACTGCATCGGCTACTCTGTCTTCTTTTAAAAGTTGATAACCCCTTTTAGATAATTCCGATATCTCTTCTATTTCCTGATCTTCATTTTCCACGACCCCAAGAGAACCACCTATTCCTCCAAGCCCCGGATTAACTCTGGTATTCGGCAGTTTACCGCCGCTTTCCAGGTCGCTGTTTCGTTCTAATTCGTCACCCATTGGAAGGATCCCCTTCTTCATGTATTAAATTTTTTATTATAACAGATAGCTGCATAACCATAGATTCAAATTTTTTCTGATTCGGCGCGATCTGGTACATACGCAACGCATCCAAATACCGGTTTTGCGCTTTATAAGCATCCCCGATTCTTGAAAGCCCGTCTGAATAACCGGTGGTTAAAAAAATTCTTTTGGCCCCTTCAACGTCTCCTGAATTATACAGTACATTTCCCTTACGATTAAGAGCTGCTTTTTGGGCTCCATCCATGACGGGTTTCTTCGCGGTTTTTATAAACATATTGTGATCTTCAAATTTATCAAAAATCTTTTTATAATCCATTATGGGTCCAAACAACGTATACTATTATAGTAACATTATCTGCTATTCTTGACAATATTTCAAGGTAAATACGCAAAAAAATCCACCACCGAACGGCCGTATTTTTTTGACTCCCTGAGTACCAGCGGGACCATAGGCCGGTTAGGGGGATCTTCCCTGGGCCGGTGTATGAGGAGGATAGAGCCTTCCCGCATCAGATGGGAAGCGGCAATGGCCCCGGCCAGTTCCCACTTAAACCTATAGGGAAAGGGAGGGTCGCAGAAGATAATATCAAAGCTCTGCCGGGCGCGCTTGACGTAGAGTTCCGCGGCGATAAAACGGCATCGAATCCGCACCGGCGCAATGGCGGCATTAGTCAGGAGGGTTTTCCTTTTAACAAGGTCTTGTTCCACCGCTTCCACCGGATCCGCTCCCCGGGAAACCGCTTCCAGCGCGATAATACCGGATCCGGAAAACATATCCAGAAAAGAACAGCCTGACAGATCCCCTAAGACGGCAAAAACCGATTCCCGCATCCGATCCATCGCAGGCCGTATCGCTCCTTGGGGAACCGCCACCTGCCGGCCTCCCAGGGAGCCGCCTGAGATTCTCATGTTTTTCCCTAATAATCCTTGAGGAGTTCGGAGAGTTCGGTAGAGCTGACCAGGGGTTCCAGGATTACCCCCGCCATCTGGTTTCTCATATTGTCAATTGTCTTTTTTCGAGTCAGACTGTGGGTTCTTAAGAATACGGCCTTTTCCCGGAGCGCCGGAAACCGGACCGCAGAAATATTTCCAGAACTGGTCAAAAAAAAGGTCAGCACATCGGAAAACTGCCTTTCCAAATGAGATAAATTATCAAACAGTTCGTTCCGTTCTATAAGATGGGTATTTTCAATCAGATCATCCAACAGCAACCCCAGAGTATCATCAAGAAAATCAATATCCTCTATAGTTTTTTTTAAGAATAATTCTGGATCTGTTTCAAGGAGGAGTAAATCATGGATCATCCGCACCTTGACATTGAGAATAAAAATATTATCTTCAAAATTAATATGTTTATTCATATAACTTTTAATAATTATCGGCAAATATCGGCAAATTTCCAGGATGAATTCATAGATTTTTTTATTTATTTCGGTCTTACCTTGAAGTTGATGTATGTATCTTCAGCCTGCATGAGGATCAATAAACTGGGGGCCTCAAAGGGAATAGAAAGGCTGAACGTTTCCGCGGTATTCAGGGTAAAGAATATCCGGTAAGTTGCTATGGGAACGGCTTCCGGACGGGTTTCCTCCGGGGAATTTTTGTTCCCTGCGGGCAATGAAGGAGTAACCGCTATATCCACCGCCCCGGTGTATACCCCGGCAGTATCCTTAAAGGTTTTTTTGAAGGTTAGAGCGGTGGCCCCTTCGCCCCGCACACCGGAGACGCTGATCCTATTGCCCCTTAAGGAGGGGAGATTGGTTTCCTTGGTGATCCTAGACATAACGGAAATAAACACACTCAGGACTATGATGGATACAAGTAATACCTTGTGGGATCTGGTAGCGGTCAAGGTACTGAAGACCGTAGGCCGTTTTTGAGGTCCCGACTCATTGAATGCCCGTAACGCCGGGGAAGCCTTTGCGAGCCTGTGGGCACGGGAGTAGTGGAAAACCAATTCCCTATCAAAAGAGGCTTCATCAAATATATTCTGTTTTGCGCCGGTCTCCGGTTCCGGCAGGGGTTTCTTATCATCCATACTTTTATCTTTCTCTATAATTAAGATAGCACGCTTGGCCTAAGGGTGCAAGCGCCTGTATTCCGGACAACGCCGAAAATACGCCCCGGGCATGATGAAAACTCACCGGGACCGTTCCACCCCCCGGCGTTTGCAGCGGCCCGGCATCACGCACTTAGAACAGAAGGGGCTTATGGGCCGGCATACCTGCTGGCCATACAGCACCAGCAGGGAATTGATCCCTTTCCAATACTTTTGAGGCAGGATTTTTCGCAGGGTTTGTTCGGTTTGTTCCGGATTTACAGATGAAACCCAACCGGTCCGGTTGGAAATCCGGTGTACATGGGTATCCACACAGATCCCGTCTATGTCAAAAGCTTCGGTCAAGACCAGATTCGCAGTCTTCCGCCCTACCCCGGGAAGCGCAAGGAGGGCGTCCATATCCGCAGGTACGCGGCCTGCGTATTGCCCGGTTAGGACCGCGGCGATTTTCTTGAGGTTCGATGCCTTGGTCCGGTAAAATCCCGCAGGATAGATGAGGCGGGCGATTTCACCCTCCTGCAAAGCCCTCAGCTCCGCAGGGGTTGAAGCCTTTTCAAGAAGCCCTTTAGATACGGCTAACGTTACCTCATCTTTAGTACGCAAACTCACAATCGTAGAAACCAGAACCGCCCAGGGATCCCGTTTATACTGTTCCGCCACGGTAGTTACCGAAGGTTCCGGTTCGTTTCCGGACAAAGCCCGCTCTTCCCGCAGATCCTTTCTCCAGGATTCTAGGGTTGTTATGATGGCATCCCAATCAAAGCGTGTTGTTTCCATATCTATCCTCGTGTTCTAATAAACATACTGCCAAAGCCTCCGCCGCGGCCCCTTCCCCTAAAGGGCCGAAACCCTCGTTGGTTTTTCCTTTGACAAAAACCGCATCGGATGAAACGCCCATGGCTTGAGCCAGGGAAGAGCGAATCCTGTCTCGATAGGGGAGTAGTTTGGGGTTGTCGCAAATAACAACACAATCCAGATTGATAAGGTTCCAGTGCGCCCTGTTTACCAGGCCCCAAGCGGCTTTGAGCAGTTCCATAGAGTCCGCATCTTTCCAGGTCTCTTCCGAGGGAGGGAAAAGCTCCCCGATATCTCCTAATCCTGCGGCGCCTAAAATCGCGTCGATAACCGCGTGGGCCAGTACATCCCCGTCGGAATGTCCCAGTTCGCCCTTATCCGAAACCAATTCAATACCTCCAAGCAGGAAACGCCGGCCATGAACCAGCCGGTGCAGATCCCGCCCCAACCCCACCCGTATCATGATGACCGCCCCCCGTTAGATGGGCCTTTATCTTCCTGGGACCCGGCGGATGAGTTCGGTTTCCGGAGGTCTTCCGGGAAGGTTATCTTCCGGTTTGCCGCAGAGCCCCGTATAACCGCCACGGGGCCGATAAACTCTCCCCACACTTCCGCATCATCGGTATACTCAATACATTCGTGAAGTTCCCGCTCCGCAGCCTGCTCATGGGCCGCAAGAATCGCCGGGTATGCAAAAGCCTGGGGGGTCTGAGCGGTTTCCACATAGGCGCGCTTTAAGTGGCGGCGTACAAAACCCTGGCCGTCAATTTCCTTAGGCGTTTCGATCAGGGGCAGGCAGGGAATCACCGCCCGGTGCTGTATCACCCCGTCGATGATCCGTTCTATCAAATCTCTGTCTATCCAGGGCCTTGCTCCGTCATGGATGAGCACATAATCGGGGTAATAGCCGGCCAGGAGCGTCAAGGCATGGTGAACCGAGATCCGGCGGTTTATGCCTCCGGGAATGAAAAGGATCCGGGGCGGGCCATCTCCTCTCAAAAAACGATCGGGCAGGCTTTCACGGGCAGCGAATTCACCGATTTCCGCGTTAAGGGGAACCGTAATCACTATGGTTTCTATCCGGGGGGAAGCTGCAAAGGCCGAAACCGCCGCGCCCAATACCGTGAGGGGCTTGCCCTCGTTATCCCTATGGTCCGGTCCCAGAGGATAATACTCCTTCTTAATTCCCCCCATACGGCGGGAAGACCCTGCCGCGCTGATAACCACCGCTATGGTACAATTCGGAGGGAAACGGGAGGCTGTTTTATTATACGCTGGGTCTTCCATAGATTACCTTTTCCCGGTATTTTCAGAATTATGCCGAAGCGGGGTTGAACAGGGACAATAGAATCCGTCCGCCCCTCTACTTGATTTCCAGCTGGCTGAAGATCATATCTTCCACTTCCTCTTTGGTTATGTGGAGAGCAAAGGATATCTCATCTTCCAGCAGTTTTAACGCGGAATCATAGAGTTTCCGTTCCAAAATGGGCAGCTCTTTGACCTTGCTCCGGTGATAGAGGGAACGCACAATAGTCGCAATATTCATAACGCTCCCTTTTTTCAGGAGGTCCAAATTCATCTGATACCGAAGTTTCCAGTCTGAAGGGATAGGCTCATACTCCTCACCAATAAGATTCAGCGCCCTTTGCGCGTCTTCCTCCGCCACAATAGCCCGGATTCCCAACTCTTCAGCCTTATGTACCGGCACCATGATAGTCATATCCGAAACTTCAAGGTAAATCACATAATAAGGAATCTTTTCATGCTTGAATTCCTTATCCTCAATCGAAATAATAATCCCGACTCCCTGGCTGGGATAAACCACCTTCTGGTCTAGCTGAAATGCCCTTGTCTCATCATACATCGCCAATAACTATAGCACAGAAAACGCATAGCAACAAGTATACCCCGGGGCCGCGGTAATGGGGAATATAAAAAAAGTCCGTAGATTATTCGGATTTTCATTGTTTAATACCTGCGCCAGGTTAATCAGGGAATTTTCTTGAATATATCTTTAATAAAGGTAAAGAATAAATCCATAGGCGGATCATACCGATAATTAACCAGGAGAAGCGAGCCGCCGCATATTAAAGCATTCGGCTTCCTGTTTCAACGGCGAAACTTACGCCGGTTGGGTTGCGCCAGGCAAGCGAGGAGATTTCATCTTCCGCAGACATTTATTTTTAGAAAGTCCCCGGCCCCCCTAGCCGGACTTTACAGTTTTATCCGCTCAAGCCTTTGAGCGGAACTCCTTCTGTCAAAGACCATTGAACCCCGCTTTCGGTTCTTTGACCGAATATAACAAGACAAGGAGAATTGTCAAGGATGTTGTTACAGAACATTTTCGTTTCATCTTATATCCCAACCCTAAAGGCTTGGGATATAAGATGGCCCGCTGTAAAAAAGAGAGGGATATGAGCAAGGGAACCCCATATAATTACAGAAACCAGTTTTGCATCCTGTGGGATTTAAAAACCGTATCTTTTAGGGGGATTTTTGTTTATATTTGCCGTATATGTTTCCTTACGATATGCCGACGTTATGTGATTGACGCGGTAAAATCCTCCGAAGGTATTTGGTCAATCCTTTCACGCCTGAAGACTGATGCTTGCAAATGCAAGTCAATGCTGTGCATTACGTTGTATATGCAAAGCGGAAAAACGCTTGATGGTCTTGACAGACAGGCTTTATATTACCATAGGGAGGCCGGGCTGTCGCCCGCCGCGGTTTTTCCCCTTCTGCCTGGGGTAGAGGGAAAAAACCGCGAATATTTTCAATGAAAATAGGGATCGATACTTTCACCTGTGAAGGCGGTAAAGCGGCGGTCGGTGTCTATGTGACCCAATTATTGAAAAGAATACCCCCTTCGGGTGCGCTCTTTGAATTATTTGGTTGGGATTTTGATCGCTTTGCCTATCGTGAAGCTGCTCCGGATTTGGAATTTGTTTCCCAGTGTAAGATCAGCGGGAGGACCTCTAATTCTCTGTGGCATATTTTTCAGTATCCCCGGTTTGCCCGCTCCCGATCCTATGACGCCTGTTTTTTCCCCGCCGCGCATAAACAGCTTCCCTGCCGGTCTCCCTGTCCTGCTATCGGAGCGGTTCACGACATGGCCGCCTATTGGGGAACCGGAAAGACCCGTGAAGCTCTAGGGGCGGTTATCCGCATGGTGTTTCCCAATGCGCTCAGACGGCTGGATCGCATTATTGCGGTGAGCAACTGGGTTAAGCAGGAACTGATGGAACTGGTCAAGGTAAAGGAATCTCTGATTGAGGTCGTGCCCAACGGCATAGACCATACCGCGTTTTATCCCCGCCCCCGCAATGAGGAAAGCGTGGTGCTTATCCAGCCGTTCAGTTTCCGCCGGCCCTATGTGCTGTGTATATCCCGGATAGACCATCCGGTGAAAAACCATATTCAACTCATCAAAGCCTTTGCCGTTTTTAAGGAGCAGACCAAATACCCCCATAGGCTCGTGCTTGCAGGGTCCGATTACCATCAGGCGGAAAAGGTAAAGGAAGCTGCCAGGGCTTCCCCGTTTCGGAACGATATTTTTTTTACCGGCCATTTTCCCTCAAAACACCTGCCCGAACTGTATGCCGGCGCGGATATGGTGGTGATCCCTTCGCTGTATGAGGGTTTCGGCATGAGCGCTTTGGAGGCTATGGCATCCGGGGTTCCGGTAGTCTGCGCCAGAGCCGCAGGCCTTACTGAAACCGCGGATACTGCGGCGCTCTATTTTGATCCGCAGGATCCCGATGATATGGCCGCCAGGATGATAAGCCTCAGCACCAACCGGGATATATACCGGGAATGCCGGAGATTGGGTATTGAACGGGCATCGGCCTTTTCCTGGGACCGGTGCGCGGCGCGCACCTTAGAGATAATTCAGGAAACCGCCGGTAAATAACAAGGGATATGCAACAAAATCCTTAAAATATCCGTCAAAGAGGCTGGCTTTAGCGTAAAGGCTTGGCTTTAACAGCGGAGTGAGATAAAACCGGCCCTATTCACCGTACCGTAACGGTCTTGGCCTGCTCAAGAAACGAGGCGATACTTCCGCCGGCCAGCCTCACTTCATGAGCGCGGAGGGTTACTTCCTCCGAGGTCTGCCGCAATTTTTCCATTTCCTCGTGAATCGAACCGCTTTGCCGGTGTATCATCCCGGCGCCGCCCCGCACCTGCCCGGTCGTGTCCTGGACAGACTTTAACGCTCTGAGGATATGTCCGCTGCCCGAAGCCAGGTCTTCCACCGCGTGATTTACGTGAGCAAAAGAGGCGTCCAGGGCCTTGATCTCCGTGAACATGGTATCCATCGCGGCTACGGTCTCCTGGGAAACCGCGCCGATCCGCTCAATCGCCTGTTCCAGTTTCTTAATTTCCCCGGAAACGCCCTCGGACTCTTTGCCCGCAAGCTCCGCCAGTTTGCGGATCTCCTGGGCCACCACCGCAAAGCCTTTGCCCGCTTCCCCCGCGTGAGCCGCTTCGATAGCCGCGTTCATAGACAGGATGTTGGTCTGTCCGGCAATGTCCGCAATGGTCTTATTTGCGTTCTGCAAGGTGGCGGACTGTTCGTGCATCCGGTACACCTCTTCCGCGAGCTTGAGCAGCATGGTGTGACCTGTAGCCGAAGATTTGCCGAGGGCTTCGGTGGTTTTGCCTACAGTCCCCACGGTTGTGCGGATGGATTCGATATAGGCGACCCGGCGTTCAACCGCGGTAGAGGATTCACCGATATGCGCCGACTGAGCGGCCACCGCGCTATCCAGCGCATCAATCGACTTGATGATTTCCTCAATCGCGCTTGAAGTCCGTGCGACCGATGCCATCTGGTCCCCGGTCTCGTTCTCCATAACGTCAAGGCTGCCGTTTATGATGCCCAGCGAATCTGAAGATTCGAAGATAACCGTATTAAGCCGTCTGCCGATATCCACCGCTTTCAGCAGGTGATCGTTGAGTTCGCCGATAGCTTTGCGCAGACTGTTCCTGATCCGGATGAGGGCCTGCTGGATATTGCCGATTTCATCAGTTCTGAAGTTTTGAATATCCACGGTAAAATCCAGAGTCGCCAAGGCTTCCGCGATCCGTTCAATCTCCCGAATCGGGAGGGTAAGCATATTCCGGGTAAAGACTACGGACAGCGCGGCCGCGGCGGACAGCAGCGCCAGACCGATGGCGATCAGCCGGACAATCACGGCGTTGACTTCCGCGAATATTGTTTTCACCGGAATCGTGGACACCAGCACCCAATCGGTATTTGGAATCGCGGAAGAATAGAAAAGCGTCTCTTTATCCATTTCAGTAAACGACGGCGAAGACAGCGTCTGCTCTTGATACCGCTCGAAGCCTGTCTCCGCAAAGAAGTTCTTCTGTAATATCGCGTTTTCGTCCGGGTGGGAAATGAACAGCCCTGCTTTATTGATGATATAGGTCTTTTGTTCCGGCACAACCTTATTTTCCAAGAGCAGGGCATCGAGAAATTCAATATCCACATCCGCGGCGATAACCCCAAGGTCCCTGCCCGCGTTATCGTACACATTGGCTGATATGGAAATGGTCAATTTGCCGTTTCTCGCGGCCCGGTAGGGTTCAATATAGGTCAGCATACCCGGTCTTGCTTTCGCTTCCCGAAACCAGGATCGCTGGGTGTTATTCCAAGCCGGCGCGGGGATCCCGCCGTCATGGTACACCGCATAGCCTCCGGGTTCGTTCCACACCAGATTATTCGTGCTGTAGAGGAGCCACACGTCGGACTGAGCGTCTACGGTGCGCTTGAACAAGGTTTGGACAGCCTGAGTATCCACCGCTTCGGCGGACATCAGAGTCGAAACGCCAATCTGGGTATACTGGACCAGATTTCTCCATTCGGTGAATCTTCCCAGAATTTTATCCCCCAGACGGACGATATTTTCACTCATGCTTATTTTCATTTGACGGTACGCCATATTACGAAAATTGAAACTAAAAATCAGCGAAGTCGAGATCGTGGTAACAATCGTAATCCCTAAACAAACCCCGGTAAACATCGCCCCAATAGACGTTTTTCTTTTATAGTCCATACTATTTCTCTCCTTTTTGACGGGCAATCCGCAGATTAGGGGGGTTAGGAATCGCAATCTTCCTATTTTCTTACATCGCCCTATTGGGTTGGTTTCAGCCGCCTTTTTTCGGAGCGATACCGCGCAAAGAGCTTCTAAATGAACGGAACCCTGCCGGTTTAGTCTACCTTAAACTTCGACACCGCGGCAACAAGCGCATCGATACTTTCCCGGTTCCGAACCGTTATGATCTGTACTTCCCCTACCGCTAGGTTGATATGCTCCGCGCTCCCGGCTATTTCATTCATACCCCCGGTGATTTCTTTGGTCGTGGTTTCAAGATTTTGCCCCTGGCGTATCACTTCTTGACTGCCCTCCCGCATCTCGTCCGCGCCGGACCTTACCTCTTGAGACACTTTGTTAAGCTCCCCTATGGTTTCAAGGATCCGCCGGCTGCCGTTCCCCTGTTCTTCCATCGCGTTGCGTATGCGTTCTTCCTGATCCGACACGGTCTTTACCCCCGCGTCTATGGCTTCAAATTTGGTCAAGACATTATTGGTAGACCGGGATATTTTGCCGATCGAATCGTGAATCTTTTTAAGCACCGCGGAGATGGTTTCGGACTGCTCCCCGGCGCTTTCAGCCAGTTTGCGGATCTCGTCGGCCACCACCGCAAAGCCTTTGCCCGCTTCCCCTGCGTGAGCCGCCTCAATCGCCGCGTTCATGGAAAGCAGATTGGTCTGGGAGGATATGTTCTGCATCACCTGGTTAATTTCAAGAAGCCCTTCTGAATCCCGGGATATCTCTTGAATTTCCTCGGCCACTTCCCGAAGCCCGGCGCGTCCCACATCGGAGGCTTCCATGAGGGTCTTTACGTTCGCGGCGTTCTGTACCAGCGTGTCCGTTACAGAACAGATACTGGCAAGCATCTGTTCGATAGCCGCGGATGCCCGGACCACGCCGCTGCTTTGCTTTTCCACGCCCGCGTTGAGTTTTTCAATGTTTGCGGTGATATGCGCCATGATCGCGTTGGCCTGGGTAACGCCCGCGGATTGATCCATAACCCGTTTTTTCATGCCTTGGAGGTGCCGGGTTATTTCCCGGATTTCCGAGCCGGTTCCGGACATATTGGCGGCAAGGTCCTTTCCGATGCCTGAGAGCCGCAGGGATTCTTGCTTAATGGTCTCAATCAGGGTTTGGATCTTTTCCAAGGTTGCGTTCAAGTAAAGCGCCATGCTCCCCAGCTCATTGTTGCCGGTAATGGCAAGCCGCTTGGTAAGGTCTCCCTCGCCTATGTCTTTGAGCATGAGAATCGTGACGTTTATGGGATTGGTTATGGAAATATACGCCGAAACGCTGACGGTCACCGCGACGGCAATCACCGCGACCGCGATAATAATCAGCACCAGGGTGCCGCTGAAAACCGTATGCGCCGCCACGGCTTCGGTCTCTTGGTATTGGAGGGTTGCTAATTCAACCACCTTATCAACATATTTCCGGTGTTCGTTATACTGGGCTTTGAGGTCTCTCACCAGTTCTCTGATTTTTGCTTCGTCTCTCTGTTCAAGCGAGGGGATAAACTCATTAAAGACAATATGGTAAAATTTGATTGCCGGATTGTAGGCCCCTTCCAGCATGGCGGCCCGCATTTCCCCGGGCCCAAGCAGGGGTTCGTCAATCCAAAACTGGTGCCGGAGGTCATAATCTTTTTTCAGCCGGTTTAAATCCGCGATAAAAGCTCGGGTTTGGGCAGGATCCGTTTCGTCCACCAGTTGCAGAACCTTCAAATAGGATTCAATAATATATTCCGGCGGCGGAAGCACATCGGCGATCAGGTCTTTGTTCATAATAATCCGGTTGTACAGTTTTCCCTCAATACGCAGGGTTTGAAGGGTGCGGAACGAAAACAGCGCGAAGCCGGTATATCCAAGAATAAATATAGAAACCAGCAAGATAAGTTTCTTGCCGATGTTCATATCTTTAAAAAAGTTCATTGGTTTCTATCTCCTTAATGATAATGTTAGAGCATTATAATAATATATGCAGACGGAGGCTGGGAAGAGGGCTTTTCCCCGGTCACCGTACCGTAATGGCCTTGGCCTGCTCAAGAAACGAGGCGATGCTCCCGCCGGCAAGCCTCACTTCACGCGCGCGGCCGGTTACCTCCCCGGAGGTATGCCGCAATTTTTCCATTTCCTCGTGAATCAAGCCGCTCTGCCGCCGTATCGTCTCCATCCCGTCCCGCACCTGTCCGGTCATGTCTTGGATGGTTTTCAACGCCGCAAGAATCCGGCTTCCGCCGGCGGCCTGTTCTTCCACCGCGTGGTTTACCTCCCCAAAGGAACCGTCCAAGTCCTTGATACCGGTGAATATGGTATCCATCGCGGCTACGGTCTCCTGGGAAACCCCGCCGATCCGCTTAATCGCCTGTTCCAGCTTCTTGATCTCCGCGGAAATCCCTTCGGACTCTTTGCCCGCAAGCTCCGCCAGCTTGCGGATTTCCGAAGCCACCACCCCAAAGCCCTTGCCGGATTCCCCCGCGTGAGCGGCCTCGATGGCCGCGTTCATGGCAAGGATGTTAGTCTGCCCTGCAATGTCCGCGATGGTCTTGTTCGCGTTCTGCAAAGTGGCGGACTGTTCGTGCATCCGGGACACCTCTTCGGCCAGTTTGAGCAGCATAGTATGACCTGCGGCGGAGGACTTGCCCAGAGCGCCGGTGGTTTTGCCTACCTTGCCCGCCACGGTTCTGATGGACCCGATGCTGGCCACCATCTGTTCTATGGCCGCGGAAGATTCACCGATATGCGCGGCCTGGGTACGGACCGCGGTATTCAGGGAGTCGATGGATCCGGCAATTTCGTCCATAGCCCCTGAAGTCCGGGCAACCGATTCCGTCTGAGCTTCGGTCTCGTTCTTCATCGCGTCGAGATTGCCGGTTATCACGTTCAGCGAATCCGAAGACTCGGCTATGACCACCTTCAGGCGGTTATAGGTTTCGGATATTTTTGCAAAATGGCTCTGATTCAGATCGTCAATGCCTTTTCTAAGACTGTTCCGTATCTTTATAAGGGCCTGCTGCATTTCCCCGATTTCATCGGTTCTGAACTTCTGAATATCCACAGTAAAGTCCATATCCGCCAAAGCCCCGGCTACCTGTTTCACCTCCCGGATGGGAACTGTGAGCATCCTATGGGTAAAAATAACCGCTATGACCCCCGCGGCGGCCAGCAGGCCCAGACCGACGGCGATAAGCCGGGCAATCATGGCGTTGACTTCCGCGAATATTGTTTTAACCGGAATCGTGGATACCAGAATCCAATCGGTATTCGGGATGGCGGAAGCGTAGATGAATACCTCGTCATCCATTTCTATAAACGACGGCGAGGAGAGGGCCTGCTGTTTATACCGCTCCAAGCCGGTTTCGGTAAAGAAATTTTTGTTCATCACCGCGTTTATATCCGAATGGCTGATGAATAAGCCTTCTTTGTTGAGCAGAAACATCTCCTGCCCCGGTATCGCGGCAACGGCTTTCAGAAAGGAGCCGAGATCATTCACCAGAACGTCGATGGCCGCAACCCCGAGGTCTTCCTGTTTCTCATTGAAAACCGTCATGGATATGGATATGGTGATATCGCCGGTGAAGGCATCGATATAGGGTTCCGTAAAGACCGGTTTGCTTCCGGCTTGCTTGGCGTTGGTAAACCATGAACGCCGGGTGTTGTCCCAATCCGGCGGCGTGATCCATGCCGGAGAAACCGCCACGAAGCCTCCCTCCTCAAACCACGGAATATTGTTGGAGTAATAGAGCGTGGTTATATCCGGGTTAGGCTCCCGGACGCGGTCGAAATACTCGATCAAATCAGCGGAAGGAACCCCGCCCTGCTTAAACAGGCTCGAAACGCCGCAGGCGGTATTGTGTAAAAGCTCCTGGTATTTTTCAAGCCTAGACGCGATGTTGTCCCTGGACCGGGCCACGCTTTCACCGGCGTTTTGCCTGATTTGCTCGGTGGTTATCGAGCGGAGATTCAGTATAAACGCGAGGGACAGCACGGCCATAGTCAGTACGATAATAGTCAAACACACGCCGGTAAACAGAGCCGCAAAGGACTTTCTATAAGCAGCCATAATTATCTCCTTAATAATAATGCGGTACAATGAACCGGAAAGAGAGCTTTTTCCGGTTCATTGTACCGTAATGGCTTTCGCCTGCTCAAGAAACGAGGCGATGCTCCCGCCGGCAAGCCTCACTTCACGCGCGCGGCCGGTTACCTCCCCGGAGGTATGCCGCAATTTTTCCATTTCATCGTGAATCGAACCGCTCTGCCGCCGTATCGTCTCGGTCCCGTCCTGCACCCGCCCGGTCATGTCTTGGACGGTCTTTAAGGCAATGAGGATCTGGGAGCCGCCGGCGGACTGTTCGTCTACCGCATGGTTTACCGCCCCAAAAGACCCGTCCAAGTCCTTGATCCCGGTGAATATGGTATCCATCGCGGCTACGGTCTCTTGGGAAACCCCGCCGATCCGCTCAATCGCCTGTTCCAGCTTCTTAATCTCCCCGGAAATCGCTTCAGATTCTTTGCCGGACAGCTCCGCCAGCTTGCGGATCTCCTGAGCCACCACCCCAAAGCCTTTGCCGGATTCCCCGGCGTGAGCGGCCTCGATAGCCGCGTTCATCGCGAGAATGTTGGTCTGGGCGGCAATATCCGCAATGGTCTTGTTGGCATTCTGCAAGGTGGCCGACTGTTCGCGCATCTGGGACACCTCTTCGGTAAGCTTAACCAGCATAGTATGTCCCTTGGAAGAGGACTTGCCCAGGGCCCCGGTGGTTTTGCCCACCGCGCCTACTATCTCCCGGATAGACCCAATCTTCGCCACCATCGCTTCAATGGCCGCGGAAGATTCCCCGATATGCCCGGCCTGGGTATGGACCGCGCTGTTCAGGGCGTCGATGGACCCGGCGATTTCCTTAATCGCTCCGGAAGTCCGGGCAACAGATTCCCTTTGAGCGCTGGTTTCACACTCCATAACGTCAAGGCTGCGGGTTATCACGTTCAATGAGTCTGAAGACTCGGCTATGACCACTTTCAGGCGGTTATAAGTTTCGGATATTTTTGCGAAATGGCTCTGATTCAGATCGTCAATGCCTTTTCTAAGACTGTTCCGTATCTTGATAAGCGCCTGCTGCATCTCGCCGATTTCATCGGTTCTGAAATTCTGAATATCCACGGCAAAGTCCATATCCGCCAAAGCCCCGGCCACCTCTTTCACCTCCCGGATGGGAACTGTGAGCATCCTATGGGTAAAAATAACCGCTATGACCCCCGCGGCGGCCAGCAGGCCTAGGCCGACGGCGATAAGCCGGGCAATCATGGCGTTGACTTCCGCGAATATTGTTTTAACCGGAATCGTGGACACCAGAATCCAATTGGTATTCGGGATGGCGGAAGCGTAGATGAAGACCTCGTCATCCATTTCTATAAACGACGGCGACGAGAGGGACTGCTGTTTATACCGCTCCAAGCCGGTTTCGGTAAAGAAATTTTTCTGCATTACCGCGTTGATATCCGAATGATTGATGAATAAGCCCTCTTTGTTGAGCAGAAACATCTCCTGCCCCGGTATCAGGG
>JAITHW010000073.1 GCA_031279815.1 Treponema sp.
TGTCCTTTGATGCCCGGGCAGCAGCAAACACCTCAGCAGAACTAATCTGGGACATAGCCATCCCGTCCCCGATAAACAGGAACACATACTTTGCCTGCCCTTTTCCGGCGGTCCCGGTATTCCGGGCGCTGTCTTCGCCGGAGCCTTTAGCAAACAAGGGCTGGAAGCACAGTGCCAGCGCGCACAGTCCAATCACGATACGTCTCTTCATTTTTTCCTCCATGGGGTTTCTGGAAACCTCCGCTTTAAGATATGTGCATCCTATCCGGGAATTGTTAATATTGTGTTTGATAAATATAAAAAGTCAGTTAAATTATAGTTGTTCCCCTTAAGAATAACTAAATGAGGTCCACAGATTACACGGATTAACACGGATTTCAGTTACCCAGAACCGGTATAATCCATGAAAATCCGTACAATCCGCGGATTTTTTCAAGAATTCGCCTATTCCATGTCAGGAAGCTGAAATTGAGCTTCACCCTTTTTAAGCGGATTGACTATAAGAGGGAACAGCAAGAAAAGGGAATTTCCTCTGCCGGCATCCCCGGCTTCTTGCAGTGATTGATGAGATGCGCCCGGACAATACCGGGAAGAATCAGGTTATCCGCCCTCCCCGGTGAAATACCCCTCGGCACACCCGGCCTGTTTCGCCTGTTCGCTGGCAATAACATTAGGCAGGAAGTTTAGGGTTTTGATATTACAGTGCAGAAACCGAGTGTTTTCCACTGTGATGAGTTTCACCTTTTCATGGATATTCGGCATGACCAGGGGCCGGCAGGGGCAGCCGCTATACCGGCAATGCTTTCGCCGTAAGCCCCAGCTTGACCGCGGCTTTTTCTGCGATGCCCGGTCCCGCAAGAATAACCGCGGGAGCCCCGGCGGTATGGCCGGCAAGACGCCGGGCTGCTCCGGTGATCTCATCGCCTGAAACCTCAACTATCTTACCGAGCTTTTGAGCCCTGTGGCGATCTTCAATACCGTAAAGGAAACGAAGAAAGTCAGAGATTCCGTTTTCCGCGGCCGTCCGGGGGCGGGTTTCTTTGGAGTACGTACCGATGATCGCTTTTTCTAGGAATTCCTCATCATCCCCCGGTTTACAGGCCATACCCTCCAACAGAGAAGAAAAGGAATCCAGAGAACGGAGAGGATTTGGATCCCGGTAAGTGGAAAGGGAAAAAGCCCGTTCCAGATTGTCGGGATAGGCAAACGCGCCGTAAGCCCCGCCTTTCATGCGTATATCTTCCCAGAGCGCGCCGGTAGAAAGCTGATGGGCCAAAACCGCTTCAACCGCCTGTTCCGGAGACGCAAAGGGTGCGGAGGGCAGGATCATTCCGGCGAAGCCGATTTGAAGCGATGGAGATACAAAGACCTCATGGCGCTCCGGAGAAGAGACTGGATCCCCCAGCAGAGGGAAGAAGGATTCCCGTCCGGCGGAAAGAGGGTTCCGGGACCGAGGAGGGCCAAAGCGGCCGAACCGCTCCCCAATGCTTTGCAGCGAGGAAGGCAGGGTTTCCCCTGAACCGGTTACATTAATGATAAGCCCTGCCTTGGATATCAGGGTATCCCGGATCCCGATTAAGACGCGGCTTATCTCTTCGGTATCGAGCGCGGCAACACGATGGATAAATTCGATCTGACTGAGGCCGTTCCAAATTTCGTCTATCCCCCTAGACCGGGAAACATACCGTGCCCCCCGGCAGGCCGCGTAACTGTGGCCGTCAGGGGCAAGATTCGCGTCCAACTCATTCTTCATTTCCAAGACCAGATCCCGAATCCGCCGCGGATCCGTAAAGTCCGCTTCGGTTATGAGCCGTAAGGCCAAATCTAAACCCGGAGCTATTTTTTCGTCCAGCCCTTTGAGCCGGTATACAAGCCAGTCCCGGCCGGTTATATCGAGGATTCCCGAAGGGAGCGCCGCGGTCCGGCTTATTCCGGGAACCGGGGAACTGGTCTCAAGCACCCCATAGAACCCCCCAACAGTACGGGCAAGCAGGCTCGATACTTCCCCGTAATCCATCCCGGGAAGCCCTAGAGAAACTATTGCCTTGGAAAAGAAGGGAAGCCAGGGGTAATCCCCTGGAACAAGGATATCCAGCGGAAAGGCAAGGTCCACATAGGTGATGCCGTTGGTGAAAAGGTCGTGGATGAGGACCGGTATTCCGGCGGCATCCGAAATCTGCCGGGGAACCCTTTCAATCTCCGGGGAAAGGTCCTTTCGGGAAAGGTGGGGGATCCGGGCCAGAACTTCAAGAGACTCGCCTGTTCCCTGAATCCGCTCAAGCGCCGCGGCTTTTTCCCTGATAAGCTGCTTTTCCTTCTCTCCCAGAGCCGCAGCGGTTTGCCCAAGCCGCTGCGCCAACTTCGCCTCTTGCTTTTCAAGAAAATCCGCCTCAGGTTTAACCGCTATCAGCGCCCGGTGCGGATTATCAAGGAAGTATTTTTGGATGAGGGCTTCAAAATACCGGGGATCCTCGGCAAGATGCTGTTTTAATTTCGTGAAAGCCGGTATAAAAAGCAGCCTGTCCCAGGGTTTTCCTCCATGAAGCCAAGCCCGCAGGGATCGCTGCAGCCACGCTAGAGACCAGGGGCCGCCGGACCGCCGGATCTCCCGGTTAGAAAATTCCAAGGACAATAGGGTTGCCTCGATCTCTTCCCTGGGAATCCCCTCATTCACGAGGCGCCTTAATTCTGAAAGAATTAGAGCTTCCACCTCTTTTTCCGCCCTCTGTTCCTGCTTCACCCCCCGAAGCCCTACGGTAAATACCGTCTCCCGCAGATCCCCTTCAAGGCCGGTTACCGGGGCCAGATCCTCCCCCAAACCCGATTCAATGAGCGCCCTGGTTAAGGGCGAACCGTCATGGCCCAGAAGCGCTTCCCCCAGGGCAAGGAACGTCAGGGTTTCCACGCTGTTCCCGGCATCTCCGCAAAGCCACGAGAGGATCACCGTAGATTTCTGTTCCGCGCCGGCAGGACACGGCACGGTAATGGTTTGGGGAGCCCACCATCGTTTGGCAAGAGGAATGGGAGGAGCCGCTTTTCCCGGGGGCAGACCGGAGAGGAGCTTTTCGGCTATGAAGGCAAGCTGTTTTTCCGTGGGAATATTACCCGCTAAGAAGACTCGGCAGTTCCCCGGAGCATACCTGGCGCGGTGAAATTCCCGTAACCCTTCCCAGGTCAACTCAGGAATCTGTTCCGGGTCCCCGCCGGATTCAAAGGCGTACGGCGTATCAGGCAATACTCCGGCGATAGACCAGTGTCCCGTATACCTGTCTATGGACGAATAGGCGCCTTTCATCTCGTTATAGACCACTCCGGTAATGAAAAGCCGTTCTTCTTCGGAGCCGCCTCCTGTTTCGGCGGGAAGCAGTTCCATCCGGTAAGCCTCCTGCATAAAGGTCCATTCCGAAAGGAGCGGACGAAATACCGCGTCTCCATATACCGCCATGAGATTGAAGTAGTCATGTTCATTAACGGAACTTGCAGGGTACACCGTTTTATCCGGGAAGGTCCACGCATTCAGGTAGGTCTGGAGGCTTCCCTGGGCCAGCACGAGAAAGGCGTCTTTTAAAGGGTAGTTTTCCGAACCGCAAAGGACCGAATGTTCAAGAATGTGGGCGATTCCGGTAGAATCTTCCGGAACGGTGGCAAAGGCAAAGGCGAAGAGATTCTCCCTATCGCCGTTCAGTACGTGAAATACTTCAAGACCGCTTTTCCGGTGTTTAGCCCAAATACCCCGGGCGTTCAATTCCGCCAAATCCACCAGGTCGAGAATTTCAAAACCGCTCTCCAGGACTTGCCCGGCCCGTATCGTAGTGTTCATTCAACTATATCCTCATCATCAATTAATAAAATACGTCCTGCTTCCCGGTTCTCTCTGAACCAGTCTAGAAATTCCTTGGCCACCCTATCTACATCCCGTCTCCGCACGGGTCCCAGGATTTCCGCTTCTTCCCGGATATGGGCGCGGCGTTCCGCGGATATATTGGATAAGATTTTTTCGGTAAATTCCTCGGAACGGCTTTTTAAAAGAAGCACAATATCCAGGTCGGACATGGCGTAGAGTTTATCCTGAATAGCTCTATCCTCAGCCTTAACCACATCGTCCAAGGTGTTAAGCCGTTCCTTCAAATCCACCTGTAGATAAGGGTCGTCCGCCCCCAACTCTTGTAGAATCCGGTCTCCAAAGGAGGGATCCGACGATTTAAGGATCGCGGTGAGCGCATTCAAGCCGTCTATACCGGTACCTGTATCCATAGTAACCGCTTCCCCTAAGTACCGGACTTTTTCTTTCAACGCTGCGGCAATCCGTTCCAATACCTCCGGAGAAGTTTTATCTAAATGGGCGATCCGCCGGATGAGTTCAATCTTCCGCTTAGGCTGAGAATTGGCCAATACTTCCGCGGCTGCTTTGGGCGAAAGCCTGGAAAGAACCAGGGCTTCTGCGGCGGGGGTCTCATCCTTGAAAAGCAAAACCAGTTGTTCCCCGGGAAGTTCTTCCAAAAAATCAAAGTGATTTTTTATAGATTCCGGGACTGTTCTCTTTAATAAGGCTTCTCCTTTTTCAGTACCAAAAGCGGTATGCAGAATTTCCCGGGCTGTTTCAATTCCTCCGGCAGCGGTTTCCGAATACTTGTAAGAAGCGGAGAGGAGGGAACGGAATTCCTTCAGAATAGAGGCCGCTTCTTGAGGGGTAATCCCCCGGATAGTGGCGATTTCTTTTGATACGGCTTCCACCTGAGCCGGTTCAAGGTGAGAGAGTATCTGGGCGGCTTCATCAGAACCGATGAGGATGAGTAACTTCGCAACCCTCCGGTATTTTGATTCCTGCTCTTCTCCGGTTTCAGCTTCTTTTTCCAGCGTTTTATTGAATCGTGCCTTGATCAGCTTTGATCCGGTATCGGTCTTGATAAAATCAGGCCCTTTGCGACGGCGGGACATTCCCCCATTTCCTTGAGGAGGAAACTTTGGGGGGGGAGATTCTTGAGCGGCTCCTTTTTGACTTATGGTATGCTGATAAGCCGCAAGCCCTCGGGCAGCGGGTCCCGGAAGATCCCTCATAGGTTCCGGGGATTTGGATTTACTCATAATATCATAGTACGCTATTAACAGCATTTACACAAGAATACGCAAGCAGGGCAAGCGCATTTAAACATGTCCGCGGATTAACAGGGATTACGGCGTTCTGTATCCGCGGAATATGGTATGTGGTAAATAGTAAGCGGTAAATGCTTTTCCCGGTCCCCGGTCCACGGATTACCACTGATTATTAAATCCGTGAAAATCCGTGGACACCCCGGTGTCTGTCCCTTCCGGCGCGCGCCGCGGTTTTGCAGGATAAAAGTCCGCGGATTACACGGATTACCACGGATTCGGCTCTTCTATTAATCCGTGAAAATCCGTGTAATCCGTGGACACCCCGCGGACGTCACCTTCCGTACAATCCTATGTTTTTTGTCAAAGGATAAAGATAATTTTTCACAAAAATCTTTTCCCCGGCAGCTCCCGGCCCGTTACGCGCTTAACGCCAGCTTGGCCGGTTCTTTCCCCGCCGTTTCAGGCTTCCTGAAATGCCCCGGTTCACTTGTTCTTCATCAGCGTGTACAGCAATACCCCCAGCCGCCGCGCCGCCGCCGCTATCGCTTTCTTCTTGCTTATCCCCTTCGTTTTCGTCATGTATTCATACCGCTCTTTCACCGCTCCCCCGTTCTTTGACCT
>JAITHW010000094.1 GCA_031279815.1 Treponema sp.
ATTGGCATTTTTGGATTATGGCTGCCTGTAAAAATTGCAAGGTGGAAGGCAGAGCGGACTTCTTTTATTGAACAAGCCTAGGGTAAAGGGGGCATAATGACAGACATAAAAAACGCATACGGTGACACTGTTGGCCGTATAAGCGGCAATGAAATCAAGGACTTATACGGCAGCACGATATACCGTATCTAAGAGCCCGAGAATCGGGATTTATGCGGTCTATTGGCCGCATAAATCCACAATTTGAACAGGCTCTAAATACGGGTTCTGTGCCGTCTAACTAAACTTGAGAAAACCCATGCGGCGGGGATAAGCTGTAGAAGGAGCGTGTTATTATGGATTATGATGATTGGCTTAAAGAAAAAGAAGGCGGCAGCCCGTATAAAGGGCTGGAAGATGCAGTTGGAGGGATTGTAGGGCGTATGTATGAAGATGTGTCACTATACTGCCCTGAGTGCGGAGCAAGCAGCATCGAAATGGTTAATAGCCATTCAATGCATTGCGAGAGCTGCGGACATTACTGGACGGTGTAATAACACTCATCAGAATGTTTCCAGTATAAGAGGAACGTATGTTCTTCAAAAAAAAGAAAAGGAAGGGTTTGAGAAATGAAAGGTAAATTGGCTTTGGTTCTTGGCGTACTGTCGGTCTTCGGCCTAGTCTTTGCTGGCTGTGAGAAAGGAACAGCGAATGGCACGGATGGCATCGAAAAACAATTGGTAGGGACATGGGAGGCTCTTGGGCATTGGTAAGAAAAGTTCTTAACCCTAGTTAAGAAAGGTTAGTGATGTTACCCGCAAATGCGGTAAACATACCAATTTTGGACGGCGGGAAAGACCGCAGGAGAATGCATTATGGATAGACCGCGCTCTGTGCCGGGATGCTGCCCCTACTACGACCATCCGAGCAGCCGTTGTTACCTGACGGAGGGGTATCAGGACGGATATACCCGTGACCACAAATGCAAGTCCGACAGCGGGTGCAAAACCTGCGGCAACTACGAAGCCAAGATGAACGGCTCCAACTACCGGAACAAATAGGCCGCGGATGCAAGGGGCGTTACACGCCATAGGGAGTGTAGCGCCATACAGACAGGATTCCGTTGAAAGGATGAGCATGTTGATATTATTGAACCGTCTATAAAAGACGGAAAGGAGAAAAGAGATTATGACAGACTATGACCGGGAAATCGCCGAGGCCAACGCGGCGCTCCAGCGCAACCCGAAAGATCCCACGGCTTATTTTAACCGTGCCTTGGCGTATTCTGGCAAAGGGGACTACGACCAGGCAATCGAGGACTACACCGCGGCGATTCAAATACCCGAATATGCCTCAGTCTATCGCGCCGAAGCCTATAACAATCGCGGACGCCTGTATAATAAACAAGGTAAAAGGGAGCAGGCTATCGCGGATTTTCAGATGGCCGCAGATCTCGATCCTGGCAATGAAATGTATCGAGAAAATCTTGGAGGGATGGGTGTAGCTGTCAAGCGTAACACTAACTCTGTCGCGGGAATTATCGGCGCAGTTATCATGAGAATTTTCGCCGCACTTACCGGGTGTAGTTTGTTTTACGGGATTTCAGGATGGTTTTTTAGCAATTCTACCTTTCAGGCTATCTTTTCAGTTATTGGATTGGTTGTTGGAGCGGTCCTGGGAGGAAATTTCCTTAAGGCCCTCTGGGCGGCCCTCTGGGCCATCATTAAGGGCATTTTTCGTTAAATTAAGGAGAAATCCAGATGAACTACTGGGATGAGGTAAAGCGTATTCAGGTTTCGATGCGGAGTGCATCGATTTATACACAGGAAGCAACGGAAATCATCAACGGGATAACCGGAAAACTCGGCTATCTGTTCACCGTGAACAGCATTTACAAGGCTGTTCCCATCGAGGAAATCCGCCGTATGATTATCACGCTAAAAGAAAAAGGCGGACAACATGCGGAAATGGCGGCGCAAATGGAAGCGGTCTATCAGAAATACCCCGATGGAAGTTTTATTCCCGGTGAAAAAATGACCGAAGCTGAAATCGCTGACAGCAAAGATACACTCGAAACCCTCATTCACCAGCTGAGGCTGAAGTTGCCGGATACGTAAAACAACGCTGAGGCATAATTCCCGGCACAGGGCGGCAAACCCCCCGTGTGGGTTATATAAGCCGGCAGGCTTAAAACGCAGAGATTGACGATTTTACAGATGAAGCGCCGAAGGTTGTCCGGCAATTCAAGCCGTAAAAGAAAGCCCTTCGCGGCGTATACGAAGGACTCTCAGGCGGCGATAACGCTTTTTGACGGCCCCAGGGCGCCGTCACCATTAAGGAGGATTTTTATGATGAATCTAACAAATCGGGCCGGACTTGTTTTGTCCGGCATTCTGTTTCTGGCCTGCGGCAGCGCTCCTGCTCCGGAGGCTCCTGCGTCCACCCCGGCTCCCGTAACCGTGGTTTCGTTGGATACGGCGGCGCGGGAGGCCGCCGCCCGGATGGATACCCGGCTTCCCCCAAAAACCAAGATCGCCCTGGTCAGCGTGGGTTCGTCTTCGGCCCAGCTTTCCGAGTACATCATCAGCCAGGTGGAAGCGGCCCTGGTGGAAAGCGGGAAACTGGTGGTGGTTGACCGGGCCAATCTGGACAAGATACGGCAGGAGCAGGGCTTTCAGTATTCCGGGGATGTAAGCGACGAGTCGGCAAAGGCTATCGGCAAACTGCTGGGCGCAGGGGCGATTGTTACCGGGTCGTTTAGCGATCTGGGGGAGGTCTACCACCTTGCGCTCAAAGCCATCAATATGGAAACCGCCGCAGTGGCAGTTTCATACCCGGCGGACGTGGCGAAGAGCGCCCGCATTACCGCCATGCTCGCGTCAGGCGGCGGCGCGGGAACCGGCGTATATGGGGGTACAGCCGCCAAACCGGGTGCGGCTCCCGCTGCTGCGCCCGCCCCGGTTCAAGCGGTTCCGGCCCAGGCCCC
>JAITHW010000133.1 GCA_031279815.1 Treponema sp.
GCTTTTTTTCTTCTGGGGGAACTCATCGAATACGGCAATACCAAGGCTTTGTTTACCAATCCCGGAGACAAGCGCACCGAAGACTACATTTCCGGACGGTTCGGCTAAATCGCCCGCGATTGTGCGGCGGGAAGCTGCGAGGGCGAAGCGCATACAAGCCCTGTTATGTGCAATATTTTATACCAAAACTTGTCGGTGCAGGCGCCCTAAGCCTTACAAAATATATGACTATGATAAGATACATTTTCGCATAACAGGACTGTTTACGCCGCGCCGCCGGCAGGCGGCTTGGCCTCCATTCGGCTAGGTCATGGCTACGCCATTCCCGCGCCTCATTCCGGCACATTTTGGCGGCACGAAACACTACAGGTTTCTTTATAGTGCCGCCAAAACGTCGCAAATAGCCGGAACGTTATGCGATATAAGAACCCTAAAATTTTAAAAACATAGAAAGTCATTGATAAAATAAATATTATTGTATATAATGATTTTTAAGGAGAACTGTTATGAAAAAACATCTGAATACGATTATCGTATGCTTATCGGTAATAATATGTGTAATCATATTTTCTGTTAGCATTATTACTTTAAAAACCGCACAAAATGATTATATAGTTGTAACCGGATCTGCAACAAAATCGTTTGTTTCTGATTTGATTGTTTGGAGAGGAGCTTTCTCAAAAAAAGCGACAACCTCTAAAGAAGCTTTTTCCAAATTAAAAAATGATACGGCGGCGGTTAAAGATTATCTTATAAAAAACGGTGTTAATGAACAGTATATAGTGTTTTCATCTATTGATTTAAATGAAAATTATGAACATGAATATAATCAAGATGGAAGAATTACAAAAACTATATTTACCGGATATACGCTTACTCAAAGAGTTACAATAGAATCTATCGAAGTAGATAAAATTGAAAAGATATCTCGTGATATAACGGAACTGATTGATTTAGGCGTGGAATTTTTCTCAATCCCACCGGAATATTATTATACAAAACTCGATGAACTTAAATTAGATTTAATAGCGAAATCGGCTGAAAACAGTAGAATGAGAGCAGAAACCATAGTAAAGGAATCCGGTGCAAAAATAGCAAAATTACGGTCTGCAAATCTTGGTGTTTTTCAAATAACACCGGAAAATTCTTCAACAGATAGTTATAGTTCAGGCGGCGCCTATGATGTATCATCTAAAAATAAAACGGCATTTATAACTACACGATTGGAATATTTGATAAAATAATATCTAAGGGTTCTTATATCGCATAACAGGATTTTACACTTGGAGCTGCTTGTACAGATACATCAAACTGTCTTGGATATTATGCGGGGGCCGTAGGAGAACATGGAGATTAAGAAGGTAATATAAGAATATGTCAAGAATCAAAAGGGCGAAAGATTGACGAATACCAAAAAATACATTAAGGGAAGCGGCTTGAATTCTTTCCGTATTATGGCTAAAGCATGAAGGTTGAAAATATCCGCAGGATATGCCCTGCGGATATTTAATTTTAATCATAATCTTGCAATTTTATAGCGGTATCGGGTATGATGGCATATCTTTGATTTAAGGGATTGATATATGGGAAAAGCCGTAAAAGAAAGGGTCCGTAAGGTATTGGTTCTTGGTTCCGGAGGGCTTAAAATAGGTCAAGCAGGGGAGTTCGATTATTCCGGGTCTCAGGCGCTCAAAGCGCTGCGAGAAGAGGGAATCAAAACGGTACTTATCAATCCCAATATCGCGACTATACAGACCAGCGAAGGCATGGCGGACGCTACCTATTTCCTGCCGGTGCTGCCGGAATATGTGCGGCAGGTTATTGAAAAGGAGCGTCCCAACGGCATTCTCCTTTCCTTTGGAGGGCAGACCGCCCTTAACTGCGGGGTAGAGCTTGACCGGCAGGGAATTCTCTACAAATACGGGGTTCAGGTTCTCGGCACGCCGGTGCAGGCTATTGAAGATACCGAGGATCGGGAACGGTTTGTAGAGCGGCTCAATGAAATCCACGCCAAGTCTCCCCGGAGCATCGCCGTAACCGCTGCTGATGAGGCCGCGAAGGCGGCGGAGCAGATAGGTTATCCGGTGATGGTTCGAGCGGCCTATGCCTTGGGGGGAGCCGGTTCCGGTATTTGCCGTAACGAAAGGGATATACGCCGCCGCTGCGACCGAGCGTTCTCCCACGCCCCCCAGGTGCTGGTGGAAGAATGGCTCGGAGGCTGGAAAGAAATCGAGTATGAGGTAGTCAGGGATTGTTACGGCAACTGCATCACCGTTTGTAATATGGAAAATTTCGATCCCTTGGGAATCCACACCGGGGAAAGTATCGTGGTGGCCCCCTCCCAAACCCTCAATGATGCGGAGTATCACAAGCTCCGGCGCATCGCTTTAGAGGTGATCCGCCACCTCGGTATCGTCGGAGAGTGTAACATCCAATACGCCCTGGATCCTGAATCTGAAGATTACCGCATAATAGAAGTAAATGCCCGGCTGTCCCGCAGTTCCGCGCTGGCCTCAAAAGCCACCGGCTATCCTTTGGCCTTTGTAGCGGCGAAACTGGCCCTGGGCTATTCGCTGGTGGAAATCGAAAACCGTATCACCAAGGCGACCAAATCCTGCTTTGAGCCCGCGCTGGATTATTGCGTGGTCAAAGTACCCCGCTGGGACCTCACTAAGTTCAAAAACGTGGAAGCCCGGATCGGCTCGGAGATGAAATCAGTCGGCGAAGTCATGTCTATAGGCAGGAGCTTTGAAGAGGCTCTCCAAAAAGCCCTGCGCATGACCGGTATAGGCGCGCCGGGACTTGCCGGTGAAGACGTATTCTGCGGGAGCGGCGGGTCGAATATCAAAGAAGCCTTGGTAAAGCCCACGGACCGGAGGATCTTTGTCATATACCGGGCGCTTTCCGAAGGCTGGCCGGTGGAACGAATTCACAGGCTCACTAAGATCGACCGTTGGTTTCTCCATACAATCGCCCATGTCCTTGAAACCGAGAGGGTCTTGCGGGAACGCAAAGGTGGCAGCCAATTAGACCGGGAGCTGCTGGCCAAGGCTAAACGGCAGGGTTTTTCCGACGAGCGTATCGGGGAATTGCTGGGGCTGCGGGAACAGGATATCCGTTCTCTTCGGGAAGCGTACCGGATTCGCCCTGCGGTCAAACAGATCGATACCCTAGCGGCGGAATACCCTGCTAAGACCAATTACCTTTACATGACCTATGGCGGTTCAGGACCGGGAAACGGCGGCGGTGACGATGTGAGTCCTTCAGGCCGGGGGGTTATGGTTCTGGGGTCCGGAGCCTACCGGATCGGAAGCAGCGTTGAATTCGACTGGTGCTGTGTGAACGCGGTGGAAACCGCCCGGAAACTGGGGCGTTATGCGGTCATGGTGAACTACAACCCCGAAACAGTCTCCACGGATTATGATATGTGCGACCGGCTCTACTTCGAGGAACTCACCTTAGAACGGATTCTCGACATCTATGAACGGGAACGGCCGGACGGGATTATCCTTTCTATGGGGGGGCAGATCCCCAATAACCTCGCCACCAAGCTCTACGCCGCAGGGACCCACATCTACGGTACCACTCCCCAATCCATCGACATGGCGGAAGACCGGAACAAGTTTTCCGCGCTTCTGGACAAGCTCAATATCGAACAGCCTGAATGGAAGGAACTCACCGATTTGGAATCGGCCAAAGCCTTTGCCGCTCAAGCCGGCTATCCGGTACTCATCAGGCCAAGCTACGTTTTGTCCGGGGCAGCGATGAACGTAGCCTGGGACGGCGGGAGTTTGGAACGATTCTTGAATCTTGCCGCGGATGTATCGGCAGAACATCCGGTAGTGATATCGAAGTTTATCGAAAATTCCAAAGAAATCGAGATTGACGCGGTGGCAAAGCGGGGGGAAATTCTCTTTCACGCCATCACCGAACACATTGAAAACGCAGGAGTTCATTCCGGGGACGCCACGGTGGTGCTTCCTGCCCAGCGGCTCTACATCGAAACCCTCCGCAAAATCCGCAAGATCAGCTCGCAAATAGCGGAAGCTCTGGATATAACCGGCCCCTTTAACATCCAATTCTTGGCGGAACGGAACCGGGTTCGAGTGATCGAGTGCAACCTCCGGGCAAGCCGGAGCTTTCCCTTCTGTTCCAAAGTGAGCCGGGTGAACATGATCCGTATGGCGGTTCAAGCCATGCTGGATGAAAAGGTCGAAAAAGCCTTGTCGTCGGCGATGGAACTTGAGTGGGTCGGAGTCAAAGCGGCCCAGTTCAGTTTTTCCCGGCTCCACGGCGCGGACCCGGTTACCGGGGTTGAGATGGCATCCACCGGAGAAGTGGGCTGCATCGGTATGGATCAGAACGACGCCCTGCTTAAAGCCCTGCTTTCGGTAGGGTATCGGATTCCCAAAAAGCGGGTTCTCCTCTCCACCGGACCCATTGAGGACAAGGTTGATTTTCGGGATTCCGCCCGCAAACTTGTGGAAATGCACTGCGAACTTTACGCTTCCAGAGGTACCGCAAAATACCTCCGTTCCGAAGGGCTTCCGGTGATTGCCCTAAACTGGCCATTGGAATCCAAAGAGCCGAACATTGCGGGTTTCATCAAACGCCGGGAAATCGATATGATCATCAACATTCCTAAAAACAACCGGGAAACGGAACTCAAAAATGATTACATTATCCGCCGCATGGCGGTTGATTTCGACATTCCCCTGTTCACCAACATTAAGGTTGCCAAGGAGTTTATTGAGGCGCTGGTCTACTATCGAGAAAAAGGGCTGGAGATCAAAGCCTGGGAAGAGTATACATGAACTACCAAATATTGAAACATTCAGCTTCCTGTTTCAACCGCAAGGCTTGCGCGGGTTGAACGAACCTGACCGGCGCAGCGGCCTCATCCTACACAGGCATTTATTTTTACAAAGCCCCTAGGCCCCCAGGTTGACTTTAGGTTTTACCCGCTCAAGGCTGTGAGCAAAACCCCTGTCAAAGGACCCGCCGAACCCCGTTTTCGGTTATTATTTTGTTTTCACCGGGTAATTAAAATAAGAAGTTTCGTCATACCATTTTATATATGTTTTTTTTATTTTTATTTGGTTATATATTATATAAATAATTATATTATGATATAGTTATGTTTTATTATAAACCTTATTATTGGAGGAAGAAAATGTATAAGGTAAAGTTTGGTTTGGTACGGCTGGTTTTTACAGCGGTGTTCATGACCGGTATAGTTCACCTTGGGGTTTTTGCGGGTTCTCAAAAGGAAACGCCCGCGCCTAAAACCCAGGAAAATCCGCCGGTGACTATTCTGGTTGCTGCGGCGGCGAGTCTCAAAAACGCCTGCGATCAGGAGCTTATCCCGCTGTTTCATCAGAAATACCCCTGGATTACCGTGGAGGGAACCTATGACAGTTCCGGGAAACTGCAAGTTCAGATAGAATCCGGGCTTGATGCCGACGTGTTTATGTCCGCGGCGCCGGCCCAGATGAACGCCTTGGCGGATAAAAACCTGGTTTCCAAAGAAACGATCAAACCGCTTTTGGAAAACAAGATCGTCCTGATTAAAACCGCAGGTACGGCCACGCCGGTGAACAGCTTTGAAACCATTATTCAGGCCGCGGCCATTGCGGTGGGAGATCCCGGGAGCGTACCCGCAGGTCAATATGCTAGGGAAATTTTTAGCAGCCTGGGAATCTGGGACGCGGTGCTGGCTAAGGCGAGTCTGGGAACCAACGTTACGGAAGTGCTGAACTGGGTCGGCGAAGGCAGCGCGGAAGTGGGAGTGGTGTACGCCACCGACGCGGCTTCGACCGACAAAGTGGAAGTCATCGCGGAAGCTCCCGCGGGTAGTCTATCCAAAAAGGTCGTCTATCCGGTGGGCATTGTTGCCGCTTCCAGGCATCAAAAAGAAGCCCGGCTTTTCATTGATTTCCTTGCTTCCGAAGAAGGCTTGGCTGTCTTTAAAAAATACGGCTTTTTCCCTAACTTATAGCGGATATCTCCGGACTCCAAGATCCTCCTCGGTTTGACATCATAGAAACCGGCGGTAACAATACCGTCCATCCGGGGCTTTGCATAGCCGCCTACATTCCCTTGGGGGACGCCTCCGGCTGTAAGAAGCCTTACCGTCATAGGTTGGCGGCCGGACAGGCGAAATATTTGCGGTTTGAGCAGCAGGGCGGAGGCGGTTCCGAATATCAATCCCGCCTGCGCCGCCGCTTCCGCGTTTACCGCCCCCGGATTTCCCGCAGGCGGTCTTTTGCCCATTGATAATTTGGGTTTAATTGTATTGCTTTTTCCAAATCCGCAGCGGCCCGGTCGTAGTCCCCTTTATCGGCATACGCAACGCCCCGGTTATTGTAAGCCAGCGCGTAATTCGGATCAATCTTAATCGCCTGGCTGTAGTCCGCAAGGGCCCGGTCGCAGTCCCCTTTGTTCTTATACGTATTTCCCCGGCCGACGTAAGCCGCCGCGTAATTCGGATCAATCTTAATCGCCTGGCTGTAGTCCGCAAGGGCCCGGTCATAGTCCCCTTTGCGGACATACGCAAGTCCCCGGCTATGGTAAGCCGCCGCGTCATTCGGGTCCAGCTTGATAGCCTGTCTGTAGTCTTCAACAGCCCGGTCGCAGTCCTCTTTATCGGCATACGCAGCGCCCCGGCTATGGTAAGCCGCCGCGTCATTCGGGTCCAGCTTGACAGCCTGTCTGTAGTCTTCAACGGCCCGTTCGTAGTCCCCCCTGCCGGCATACGCATTGCCCCGGCTGATGTAAACCGCCGCGAGATTCGGGTTCAGCTTGACGGCCCGGCTGTAGTCCGCAAGGGCCCGGTCGTAGTCCCCCTTGCGGGCATACACAGCGCCCCGCTTGTAGTAAACCGCCGCGTCATTCGGGTTCAGCTTGACAGCCTGGCTGTAGTCCGCAAGGGCCCGGTCGCAGTCCCCTTTGCGGGCATACGCAGCGCCCCGGCTATGGTAAGCCGCCGCGTCATTCGGGTCCAG